>CAYPWW010000116.1:0-1519 GCA_964414555.1 uncultured Algimonas sp. | reverse complement strand
TTCGACGCTAAAGCTCTGATTCTCCGAAGGGAATGGGGGTGACACTTTTTGCGTAACTCGTGTGTAGTGGGATCAAAGTAGCCACCCCTCATTTCACCACCGGAAAGTCCCTGCAGCCTCTTATTTCCTCTAGTTACTCGTGGTCCATTTCGCGCCGTTCTGGGCGATTATCGGAACATGAGCGATACCAACACCGACGACTTTCAACTTCGACCTAGGGGAAGGGCTAGGCGGGACAGACCCGCCCGAGAGATCGCGCGTCAGCAATCGTTCACGCGCCAGATGGCGAAGGCCGGAGGCATAGCGAAGAAGACCAGCGGACGCTCGACTTGGGCCAAGCCAGCGACGCCCCGAACGGGCCGCTTCAATGCACGCGGTCGAGGGCGAGCAGCACTCGCCAGAGGCATCGGCCCGAAGAAGGGTTTTGTGAATGCGAAGGGCAGCCTCTGGCGCGCTCGTAAGGTCATCGTGAAGGTCAGCGTCGTGAAGCTGCGCGGACACAAGACCAGCGGCGGCGGACTCGTGCGCGGACAGCTCGCCTACCTGCAACGCGAAGAGGCAGGCGTGGCGCGTGTCTTTGACGAAGACGGCAACGAGAAGAGTGTCCCGTGCCACGGTCAGCTCTACGGCCCAGAGGATGGCGTAGAGATCGACGGGCGGGACTTCGTTGCGCGTTCGACAGACGGCTTCGACGGGCGCGGCGACCCGCACCAGTTCCGCATCATTCTCTCGCCGGAAGATGGCGCGAAGTTGGCGGCGCAAAATGCGCGCCATGTCGACCCAGACGACGGCAACGGCGCGCCCAACTTACGGCGCACGACAAGAGCGCTCATGGAGCAAATGGAAGCGGACTTAGGCACGCGCTTAGATTGGGTCGCCGTGGACCACTTCGACACGGCCCACCCACACACTCACGTTCTTGTCCGAGGTAGTACACATGATGGCAAAGGCTTGAACATCGCGGGCGAGTATATCGGCAAGGGCATTCGGGGCCGCTTGGAAGAGCAACTTACCAAGGAGCTAGGGCTAAAAAACATCCGCGAGATACGCCGCGAAGCTGAGCGCGATTTAGACGCTATGCGTATCACGCCCGTGGACAAGAACATCATACGCCGGATGAACTCGATGACGAACGTGATCGACCTTCGCGAAGGTCAACCATCGGTGCAGTTCGGGGAAGCTTCCGACTTGAACCGTCACATTCTGATCCGGCGGATGAAGAACCTAGAGAAGATGGAGCTGGCCACGGCAACAGACACAGGCCGCTGGCAGATCAAACCGGATGCGTTCGAGACGCTGCGAGCGGTTTACGCCCGCAACCAGCTTAACGAAGACCTACACGCCGCGATGGAACGCGCAGGCATCACCCGCCCTGTCAGGTTGGAAGAAGAACGCAGCGCGGACGACCGGGACGTTGAAGTCGGCAAGCGGATCATCGGGCGCGTCATTAGCAAAGGCTTGGCCAATGGCGAGGGAATGGAGACAGACGCTAAACGCGCCTCCAAGGTGCGTCTCATCA
>CAYPWW010000115.1:1347-1602 GCA_964414555.1 uncultured Algimonas sp. | reverse complement strand
CCCTCGAGCTGTTCAAGCCGTTCATCTATGCGCGTCTCGACGCCAAAGGCCTGTCTGGCACGGTCAAACAGTCCAAGAAACTGGTCGAAAAAGAACGTCCCGAAGTGTGGGATATCCTCGACGAAGTTATTCGCGAGCATCCTGTGCTGTTGAACCGCGCGCCAACGCTCCATCGTCTTGGCATCCAAGCGTTTGAACCAAAGCTGACCGAAGGTAAGGCGATCCGTCTTCACCCGCTGGTCTGTGCGGCGTTTA
>CAYPWW010000115.1:0-1337 GCA_964414555.1 uncultured Algimonas sp. | reverse complement strand
GTCCATTGAGGCACAGCTGGAAGCGCGCGTGCTGATGATGTCCACGAACAACATCCTTTCGCCAGCCAATGGTCGTCCGATCATCGTTCCATCGCAGGATATCGTCTTGGGTCTCTACTACATGAGCCTGATGCGCGACGGAGAAAAAGGCGAAGGCATGATGTTCGCTGACATGGCCGAAGTCGAAGCTGCACTCGACAATGGCTACGTCACGATTCACTCAAAGGTCAAAGGTCGCTTCCCTGTCACGCATGAGGACGGCACAACGACATTTGAAGTCGCTGAAACATCTCCAGGTCGTTTGAAACTGGCGGAATATCTGCCGAAGCATCCGCTGATCCCATACTCCGTCGTGAACAAGATTCTGACGAAGAAGGAAATCGGCAAGCTGATCGACATCGTCTATCGCCACGCTGGTCAGAAGGCGACGGTGATCTTTGCTGATAAAATGATGGGCCTTGGTTTCCGCGAAGCGGCCAAAGCAGGCATTTCGTTCGGTAAAGACGACATGATCATCCCAGACGCCAAATACACATTGGTGAACGAAACGCAGGCCTCCGTGTCCGCGTTCGAACAACAATATGCAGACGGCCTCATCACCAAAGGTGAGAAGTACAACAAGGTTGTCGATGCTTGGTCCAAATGTACGGATAAGGTCGCGGACGCCATGATGGACGAAGCGGCGAAACCGCGCTCGACCATCAACTCGGTCTTTATGATGGCCGACTCCGGCGCGCGTGGTTCGAAGAACCAAATGAAGCAGCTCGCGGGTATGCGGGGCCTGATGGCCAAGCCGTCCGGCGAGATTATCGAAACGCCAATTACTGCGAACTTCAAAGAAGGTCTGTCGGTGATGGATTACTTCAACAGTACCCATGGTGCGCGGAAAGGCCTCGCCGATACCGCTCTGAAAACCGCCAACTCGGGTTACCTCACACGTCGTCTCGTCGATGTGGCGCAGGACTGTATCGTCACAGAACAGGATTGCGGCACAGAGAACGGCATCGAGCTGAAACCTGTTGTCGATGGCGGTGAAGTTGTTGTCTCTCTGGGTGAGCGCACATTGGGCCGGACGATCGCGGAAGATATCCACGATCCCCGCAATGGCGAGCTGATGTATCCAGCCAACACCTATGTTGACGAAGATATCGCAGCCGAAATCGACGCTAGCGGATTGCAAAATCTGCGCACACGCTCACCGCTGACCTGTGAAACGGTCACGGGTATCTGTGCGACCTGTTACGGACGTGACCTCGCGCGCGGAACGAAGGTGAACATGGGTGAAGCTGTTGGTGTTATCGCCGCGCAGTCCATTGGTGAGCCGGGTACGCAGCTCA
>CAYPWW010000114.1:0-1861 GCA_964414555.1 uncultured Algimonas sp. | reverse complement strand
CCACAGACGGGTGGAGCCAAAGGCACCCTGCGCACCGAGGGTATGTACCGCTACTCTCGGAATCCGCAGTATATGGCTGATATTGGCATCGTCAGTGGCTGGATGATCTTATCAGCAGCGCCTTGGGCTGTGGTAATCGGTTTGGCTGGGATTGTAGTGCTTATCGCCGCGCCATTTTCCGAGGAACCTTGGCTCAGAGACCAATATGGCAGTGCCTTCGAGAACTACTCGTCGCGGGTACGGCGGTTCCTCTAAGGTAATGCTAGAGCGACCAAAGCCGACTTTCGCCGCGATCCGCGCGAACGACAGGTATCGTGATTTATGAGGCGAAAACGGTCCTTTGCGCAACATGCCACTTGCCCTACTCAGCCTGTTGCAAAAATATGTTGCGAATTAGCTTGATTGCGCAACACGAAAGCGCAACATTGATTGCATGAACCTAGGTTATGCCCGCGTATCGACCGACGACCAGGCCACAGCTGCGCAGATGGACGCGCTGCGTACGGCCGATTGTGAACGCTTGTTTGAAGAACGGGCCTCGGGCGGCCGGTGGGATCGGCCGGAGCTGCACCGGATGCTCGACCAACTCCGCCGGGGTGATGTAGTTGTCGTTTGGAAGCTGGATCGGTTGTCACGATCCCTAAAGGACCTTTTATCCATCATGGAGAAGATCGACGCGGCCGGTGCCGGATTCCGGTCACTGACTGAAGCCATCGACACGACGACCCCCGCCGGGCGCATGATGATGCAGATGGTGGGCGTCTTCGCCGAATTTGAGCGCGAGATGATCCGGGAGCGAACCCGTGCTGGTCTGGAGCGCGCCCGTAAAAAGGGACGCCACCCAGGACGCAAGCCGAAGCTGTCTGACGATCAACGCCAGGAAATTCGTGATTTAGTTCGGTCCGGGAAACGTACGGAAGCCGAGGCTGCGCGCCTCTTTGGTGTGCATCGGTCAACGATCAGTCGTGTCATGCGTATTGATACTATACCTGAACGCTCCCAACACTGAACTCGGCCTTCCTCTTAAGCTTAGAAAGCGTCGAATTTCTTGGGATGATATCGTGGTGCTGTAGGCGCATCAGAAGCAGTCCAGGCGATACTTCATGTTGCCCAGAGAACTGCTCAAATGACGACCGGCTGATCTTTCTAACATTAAGACCGAAACGCCTCTGGAAATCTTCAATTACAGTTCTTGGGATAAGCGTTTCAGCCGAAAATTCATCTGCCTCCATCTCTATGTCCCTGCCGCCAGTACCTTTTTTGTCCTGGTCTATGAATACAGCTTTCTTACTATGCTCTAGTATGTTGCATGCCTAATTTAAAAAAGAGAACCAGATGTTTTCTTCGAATGTGAGGCGGTCACTCAAAACGATCACTGCTTTGTCTTTTGTGGCCCAGTATGCGGCGCCTCGCAGGCCTGTTTTAGCAACCGAAGGGACCAAAGCGACTGCGACCCCTACTTCCGCACATAAACGAACGAGTTCGTCAGCTATGTCATTCCAAGGAGAAATCGTGAGCGTCCGGAGTGTTGGCAGCAAGGCTCGGAGGCCAGCCTCACTATATGGCTTAGCATCGATGCTGTTGGCGATGAGTTCAGCGCGACGGAGCCATACTGCAACGGCAAAGGGATCGATCTGATGCTGTTGCTGTTGTTTTAGTCGTGACAGGTCAATTCTTTGCCGCCAATGCTGATCCCAAGCGGAAATACTACTAACGCTGAACGCGCGAAGGACACTGTCAACGATTTCGGCTGGCTTAGGCCTATTGGTGAAAAATCCCAACTTTATCATCTCATTGAACGGAAATTGACGCGCCCACGCGACGGCTTCTTCTGCGTTCTCGGAAAGACTTTCCTTCTCTC
>CAYPWW010000113.1:0-1915 GCA_964414555.1 uncultured Algimonas sp. | reverse complement strand
TTCAAAGCGGACGAGTATCGTGGCGCGAAACTGCTGCGCGATCTGGTCGATGCCAAGACGGGTGAAATCATTGCGCCTGCGGGTCGCAAGCTGACCAAGCGCGGCGCGAAGAAACTCGCCGATGACGGAGTGAAATCCGTGCTGATCTCGAACGAGGAAATGGCCGAACGCTTTGCCTCTGAAGACATCGTCAACACGAAGACGGGTCAAATCTACGCCGAAGCGGGTGACGAGCTTTCGCTCGAGATCATGGAGCAAATCAACGAGGCCGACATCAAGGACATCGCCGTCCTGAACATCGACCACGTCAATGTTGGTCCGTACATCCGGAATACACTCGCCGCAGACAAGAACGACAGCCGCGAAGGTGCGCTGGTCGATATCTACCGCGTCATGCGTCCGGGCGAGCCGCCCACAGCCGAAGCGGCGGAAGACCTGTTTAACTCACTCTTCTTCGATGGAGAGCGCTATGACCTCTCCGCTGTTGGTCGGGTGAAAATGAACCTGCGCATGAACATGGAAGACGTCGGTGACGAAATCCGTGTCCTGCGCAAGGAAGACATCCTCGCCGTCGTTGACACGCTGACAAAGCTGAAAGACGGCATTGGCTCGATCGATGATATCGATAACCTCGGTAATCGCCGCGTTCGCTCGGTTGGTGAGCTGATGCAGAACCAATACCGCATCGGCCTGCTGCGTATGGAGCGCGCCATCAAAGAGCGGATGCAATCCGTCGATATCGAAACGGTCATGCCGCATGATCTGATCAATGCGAAACCTGCCGCCGCCGTTGTGCGCGAGTTCTTTGGCTCGTCCCAGCTGTCGCAGTTTATGGACCAAACGAACCCGCTCTCAGAGATTACGCATAAGCGTCGCCTCTCAGCGCTTGGGCCGGGTGGTCTGACGCGTGAACGCGCTGGCTTTGAAGTCCGCGATGTTCACCCAACGCATTATGGTCGTATCTGTCCGATTGAAACGCCGGAAGGTCCGAACATTGGCCTGATCAACTCGCTCGCGACCCATGCGCGCGTGAACAAGTACGGCTTCATCGAGAGCCCGTATCGCAAGATCAATAAGGGCAAGCTGACGAACGAAGTCGTCTATCTCTCTGCTATGGAAGAGGCGCGCTACACAGTCGCCCAAGCCAATGCCGAAGTGACAGATAAGAATGAGCTGGCCGAAGATTTCGTGACCTGTCGTGTGAACGGCGATGTGACGCCGATTGCCCGTGAAGATGTTGATTTCATTGATGTTTCGCCAAAGCAGCTCGTCTCTGTCGCGGCCGCGCTGATCCCGTTCCTTGAGAACGATGATGCGAACCGCGCGCTGATGGGCTCGAACATGATGCGCCAAGCTGTTCCACTGCTGAAGGCCGATGCGCCTCTGGTCGGGACTGGTATGGAAAGCGTTGTGGCCCTAGATTCAGGCGCTGTTGTCGCGGCGAAACGCAAAGGGATCGTCGAGCAAGTCGATGCCAAGCGGATCGTGGTCCGTGCAACGGAAGAGACCGACCTGACGAAATCAGGCGTCGACATCTACAACTTGCTGAAATTCCAGCGCTCCAACCAGTCCACCTGTATCAACCAACGTCCGCTGGTGAAGGTTGGCGATCTGATTAATGAAGGCGACATCATCGCCGACGGTCCATCGACAGATTTGGGTGAGTTGGCGCTTGGTAAAAACGTGCTCGTCGCGTTTATGCCGTGGAATGGCTATAACTTTGAGGACTCGATCCTGATTTCTGAGCGCATTGTGCGTGACGATGTCTATACCTCGCTCCACATCGAGGAATTCTCGATCATGGCGCGCGATACAAAGCTTGGGCCGGAAGAGATCACCCGCGATATCCCGAATGTCGGCGAAGAAACGCTGCGCAATCTGGATGAAGCCGGGATCGTGGCCGTGGGTGCAGAAG
>CAYPWW010000112.1:0-1948 GCA_964414555.1 uncultured Algimonas sp. | reverse complement strand
GTCCCCCTCTGCGATGAGCCATTTGGACAATGTGCCCTCCTCCATCGTGGGGGATAGCGCGGGCATGAGGATTTCAATGGGCATTGGATATTCCTAAATCTTGAGGAGTTTTATAGAGAGAACATATCCCCCAATGAAATTTGGAATAAATACTGTCGGCTCTGCTCGCATTTCCATCTATCATGGCAGCCAATGCAAGCGAACTTGTTGAAGACTTTACGGCAGCCAAGTTTATTCCCATCAACATCAAAACAGCTGGAACCATAGGATGATATAATCCTAAATCATTTTCAGCATTCGAATAAATTTCCGAGAACTCTTGCGCTCTCCGTCGATATTTAAGTTTGTTTTTTGTCATAAATTCAGCACCAAGATACTGATTTACCTGCTGCCAACTAATATCAACAGGCCACTCATTTGGTTTCTCAAAAACTTTCGCGTACAAAATCGATATGTAGTTTTTAATCTCCACAACTTCCATACTCTTATGGCCTATAAGATGTGACGATTGCTCGTACAGACTCTCAGCCTGTTTTAGGGTTTTGTCACCCCACATAGCACGCCCGCTTAGCCGCCGCGACGACATCTTCCGTCCCCGGCAAGCTCAACGCCTCTAAGTTCGCTGCGTAAGGCAGCGGCACGTCGGCTTGGAAAATGCGTTCTGGTGGGGCGTCGAGATAGTCGAAGGCATCGCGCACGACGACGGCGGCGATTTCTGCGCCGATGCCGTGTTGGCCCCAGCCCTCTTCCGCGCAGACGATGCGGTTCGTTTTCTTGACCGATTTAATGACCGTATCCGTGTCGAGCGGGCGGAGCGTGCGCAGGTCGATAACCTCGGCGTCGATGCCCTCACCTGCCAGAATTTCAGCCGCCTCCAGACAACGCCCAACCATCCGGCTGTGCGCGACGAGCGTCACGTCGGAGCCTTCTCGGCGCACTTTCGCTTTGCCAATCGGCAGGACGAAATCATCCATATCCGGCACGTCGAAGCTCTCGCCATACATGAGTTCGTGTTCGAGGAAGACGACCGGGTTCGGATCGCGGATCGCCGCTTTCAAAAGACCTTTCGCATCCGCGGCATCATAAGGCGCGATGACTTTCAGGCCTGGCACGCTGGCATACCAAGCCGAGAAGTCTTGGCTGTGTTGCGCCCCAACGCGCGACGCCGCGCCGTTCGGGCCACGGAACACAATCGGACAACGCATCTGCCCGCCGGACATATAGAGCGTCTTGGCCGCAGAATTAATAATATGATCAATCGCTTGCAGGGCAAAGTTGAACGTCATGAATTCCACGATGGGGCGCAATCCGCCCATCGCGGCTCCGACACCGATGCCGGCAAAGCCATATTCCGTGATCGGCGTATCGACCACACGACGGTCGCCAAATTCCTGCAGCAATTCGCGCGTGACCTTATAGGCGCCTTGATATTCCGCGACTTCTTCGCCCATCACAAACACAGATGGATCGCGGCGCATTTCCTCGGCCATCGCATCGCGCAGAGCGTCGCGGATGGTGGTGTCGACCATTTTGATATTCGTTGGAATGTCAGGGTCATTCGCGACTTTGACGTCAGGCGCAGCGTGCTTTTGTGCAGGTGCTGGGCTGGGCGCGGCAGGCGCTTCGGCTGCCTTGGGCGCAGCGGCGGCGGCTGGTGCGGAAAGCGCGCTGGCGTCTTCGCCGTCTTCCAAGAGTTGCAGGATCACCGCGCCAACCTTCACGCCGTCCGTGCCCTCTGCGATGACGATCTTACCGACCGTGCCTTCGTCGATGCTCTCGACTTCCATCGTGGCCTTATCCGTTTCGATCTCGGCCAGCACGTCACCAGACGCAACAGCGTCGCCTTCTTTCACGAGCCATTTAGACAATGTGCCCTCCTCCATCGTGGGGGACAGCGCGGGCATTTGAATATCGATAGCCATTAGAACAAAAGCTCCCAAAGGATCAT
>CAYPWW010000111.1:685-2225 GCA_964414555.1 uncultured Algimonas sp. | reverse complement strand
GTAAATTACTTCTTGCAGAAACAAGTTTTTCTGAAACTATCTGTCTTGCTTTATATATTTCTGTCCCCCAGTCAAATTCTACCCAGACTATGGAAATCCCCATTGCGGAAGATGACCGAATTCTTCTAATATTTGACGAACCGTTTAATGATGATTCTAAAGGAAATGTAACGAGTTTCTCTACCTCTTCTGTCGCCATGCCATGAGCTTCCGTAAATACCGTGACGGTAGGTGCAGTAAGATCAGGAAATACATCAACGTCCATATTGATTGCTGTGTAAGTGCCATATATTAAGATAAGTGTGAAGGCAGAAATCACAATCATCCTATTCTTTAAACTGAAATTTATTAGATAATTAAGCATTGTTTTTTCTTTTTGATTAGTTGACTTCCGTCCAATATTTTAATTCGATAGAGCTGAAATAAAAGTCTTTTATTAGCTGTAGTTTTTCCAACCTCATTTCGTTGAGTTTTTCCAAACTCATCAAATATTCTAAGTAACTTCCTTCACCCAATTGATACGCATCTTTTGTAAACGATACTTGTTCTGTAATCGAAGGAATCAATTCTGAATCGTAGAACTGTATTTTACTACGTAAATGACTAAGATGATTCCTGAGCCTTAATGTCCTTCTTTCAATTTCTTTTTCTTTTATATTTTTTTCAATGTCGACTAATTCAATGGACATTTTAGATGCCTCAATTTTTCTTTTATATGCTCGTCTATCTATTGGAATACTTATTCCAAGTTGATATCCAAAATATAGAAGATTCCCATTTAATGATTGGAGTCTGGCTGCTGCATTAAGCTGTGGCAATAGATTGCTCTTTTGAATTTCAATACTTTTTATAATCTCTTCTTTTTCATAGTCATATACGTCCAGATGAGGGTTGATGATTGACGAATTATTTATCTCGCTTTTCAACTGTATTTTCTCTCCATCTGTCACATCGTACTCATTTTGTTTACCTATCCATAAGTTAAATATTTCTCGTGATACCTCTACTTCATGGTTTGCATGATCTAAGTTGATCTCTGCTTTTTTCAAAAGCGGGTATGTCGAAAGCATTGGAGATTTATTACTTTCACCACCTTGAAATTCAAGACTTGATCTATCATAAGAATTACGGTATACAATTTCTATGTCCTTACTTATTTCTGCTTCTCGCTTTGCTATAACTAAAGTATAATAGGCTATTTCCACATTTTTAATTAATTCTTTTTTAGATAGTACTTTTTGGTTTGATGCCGTTTCCATTTGTGCCAAAAAATATTCTTTCGAAGCTGTAGAGACCTTAGGCAAATTAAATGATTGTTGGATATTTAGACTTTGTATTCCTGATACTCCACCAAAATTAAATTCCTCTCCTGAGAATGAAATTTGTGTTGGCTGATGAAGCGTTCCCGTTTGTGAAAACTTTTCTTTTTGTGCTATTTTTAAATCAGCTAATAGTATTGACGGATCTACTATTAAGGCAATTTCAATTGCTTCATCAATGGTTATTGCCGGCGGTTGGCCTGTTAAATTGGCACTTGTTG
>CAYPWW010000111.1:0-675 GCA_964414555.1 uncultured Algimonas sp. | reverse complement strand
CTGTACTGCTTACGGCTCCTGCCATCAAAAAGCAATACACCATGACTATTTTGATATTCATGTTATTGGTATTTAGATTTTTATAAATGGGCAAGTCTTTTTAATGCTCATGACCATGAGCTGGAATAGTTGATGACATCGATGCCATCTTAATGGCATATACACCTTTAGTGACTATCATCTCATCTTCTTCTAATCCAGCAAGAACCTGCACCTTATTACCATCATCGATACCAATCGTTATATTTCTCTTCTCATATGATTCTCCTGAGGTCATTACATACACATAATACATATCATACTCTCTGAGCAAAGCGTCTCTGGGGATGACTAAGCTTGCTGAGGAGTTCTCCGTTTTGAGATAGATATCTAAAAATGCACCTGGGAGGATATTGCGGTTATTGTCTATTTTAAATAATACAGGTATGTAATGATCTTGTGTTGTTATTGCCTTAGTGATTATTTTACCATTGTAATCCTCTATGCTAACTATCTCATCACTCCAAGGCAATTTTATATTAGCAGAAACAATCTTTGGGATTTCATTAAAGTATTGCTGTGGTACTTCAGCTTCGATTATTAATTGTTTATTGCTTGAAAGAGTGGCAATAGATTGTCCTTCAGTTACGTACTGGCCATTGACTACATTTAGCTTTTTCAAAATCCCATTTATCG
>CAYPWW010000110.1:0-2513 GCA_964414555.1 uncultured Algimonas sp. | reverse complement strand
CGCTCTGGCTCAAGCGCTTTCAGACCATAAGACCCAAAGTTCAGAGCAGAACCGCCCTTAGCCATGCCCTTGATCCGGCCCTTATGAGCCTTGCGGAATTTTGTACGTTTTGGCTGCAACATTTTGAAGAACCTCTAGCTTACGCGCGCGCCGGGCGACGATCACGTCCACCCCGGTCACCGCCGCGATTGCGCTCACCACCGCGCGAGCGTGTATCGCCCTGCTCGGTCATGCGCTTCTCATGGGCATAGGGATCATGTTCCATGATCTCACCCTTGTTGATCCAGACTTTGATGCCGATGATGCCCATGGCTGTCATCGCGCGAGCTGTCCCGTAGTCAATGTCAGCACGCATCGTGTGGAGCGGAACGGAGCCTTCCTGATACTGCTCAACGCGGGCAATTTCTGCACCGCCGAGACGGCCACCGAGCTTAATCTTACAGCCCTTGGCACCCATGCGCATAGCGCTTTGCAGCGAACGCTTCATGGCGCGACGGAAAGAGACGCGACGCTCGAGCTGCTGGGCAATGCCGTCAGCCACGAGGTAAGCATCGACTTCCGGCTTGCGGACTTCGACGAGGTTGATGAAGACTTCGCCGTCGACCATGGAGGCGACTTTCTTGCGCAGAACTTCGATATCCGCGCCTTTTTTACCGATGACCACACCCGGACGCGCCGTGTAGATCGTGATGCGGCAAGTCTTGTGCGGGCGCTCGATAACGATGCGTGAAACGGAGGCGTTTTTCAGCTCACCCATCAAGAACGAACGGATCGCCAAATCTTGATGCAGCAGATCGCCATATTGCTCTGTGTTGGCGTACCAACGCGACGACCAAGTCCGGTTAATCCCGAGACGCAGACCGATTGGATTAATCTTCTGACCCATTACGCGTCCTCACTCTTTTTAGCGGGCGTCTTGTAAGCGGCTTTCTTGGCAGCTTTTGCAGCCTTCTTCTCAGCCTGCGCCGCGACCTCTGCCTCATCCACCTCTTTGACGATAATCGTCAGCTCGGAGAACGGCTTCAGGATACGTGCGCCGCGACCACGAGCACGTGCCCGGAAACGCTTCATCACGAAGTTCTTGCCGACATAGGCTTCCGAGACGATCAGGCTGTCAACGTCGAGACCGTGATTGTTCTCAGCATTCGCGATCGCGCTGTTCAGCACTTTTTTGACGTCGCCAGAGATCCGCTTGTGCGAAAACTCAAGATCAGCCAGCGCTGTTTCAACTTTTTTGCCACGGATAAGCTCTGCGACCAGGTTCAGCTTCTGCGGGCTGATCCGGATCATGCGCAGCTTAGCGCGGGCCTCTTTGTCGCCAACACGACGGGGGTTTTTTTGCTTGGCCATGGGTCTCTACTTCCGCTTGGCTTTTTTATCGGCCGCATGACCGTAGTAAGTGCGCGTAGGCGCGAACTCGCCGAGCTTATGGCCCACCATGTCCTCATCAATTAGGACAGGGATGAATTTCTGGCCATTGTGAACCTGAAACGTCAGACCCACGAAGGACGGCATGATTGTCGAGCGACGCGACCAAGTTTTGATCGGCTTATGACGACCTTCCGTCTTGGCGTTCGCAGCTTTCTTGAGGAGGTATCCGTCAACAAACGGACCTTTCCAGACTGAACGTGGCATATCCCGCGCTCCTAGCGTTTCTTCTTCGCGTGACGCGAACGAATGATGAATTTGTCAGTCGCCTTGTTGGAACGCGTTTTTGCGCCCTTCGTTGGCTTACCCCAAGGGGTGACTGGGTGACGACCACCGGAGGTCCGACCTTCACCACCACCATGGGGGTGATCGACCGGGTTCATGGCCACGCCGCGAACTTGCGGACGTTTGCCGAGCCAGCGCTTACGGCCAGCTTTACCGAGGTTGATGTTCATGTGATCCGGATTGGAAACGGCGCCGACAGTGGCGCGGCATTCCTGATGGATAGCGCGAAGCTCGCCGGACTTCAGGCGAACCTGAGCGTATCCGCCGTCACGACCGACCAATTGAGCATAACCGCCGGCAGAGCGGGCAATCTGGCCGCCTTTGCCGGGCTTAAGCTCAACATTGTGAATGATGGTCCCGACAGGCATGCCGCGAAGCGGCATTGAGTTACCCGGCTTAATATCAGCGGATTTCTCAGCAGAGATAACCGTGTCGCCGACAGCCAAGCGCTGCGGCGCCAGGATGTAGGACTTCTCACCGTCTGCATAGACGATAAACGCAATAAACGCCGTACGGTTCGGGTCATATTCAATACGCTCTACCGTCGCGGATACGTCAAGCTTGTTACGCTTGAAGTCAACCATGCGGTAAAGACGCTTGTGACCGCCGCCTTTGCGGCGAGCCGTGATACGGCCCATATTGTTGCGCCCGCCTTTTTTAGAAAGACCTTCTGTCAGAGATTTCTCCGGACGGCCTTTGTAAAGCTCGCTGCGATCGACCTGAACCAGGTTACGGCGCGACGGCGAGGTGGGTTTAAATGTCTTCAATGCCATGTTTCAGATCCTCCTAAAGACCGGACG
>CAYPWW010000109.1:0-2577 GCA_964414555.1 uncultured Algimonas sp. | reverse complement strand
TCGGCCGTGACGTTCGTTGCAAATGACGGATTGCTATCCGGCACTTACCAAACACAACTCGGCAATCCCGATCCCGACACGCGCTTTCCCCTAACCGGATTTATCGAGGGCGATCAGCTGACCTTTACCGTTAATTTCAAAGGCTATGGTAGCCTAACCAGCTGGACCGGACAGATCAGCGAGGACGCGGAAGGCGAATATATCCGCACGCTCTGGCACCTGACGCGCGACGTGCCAGACGCGGAGGAAGACGCGGATTTGTGGAGCTCAATTATTTCGGGGAGCGCGGAGTTTCGGCAGGTGGAAACACCTCTTGCGCATGAATTAAAATAACTCCGCCTCATTCACTTTCTTCGTCGTGAATAACCAACTTGCTAAGATCACACCAATATAAGGCACACCATAGGTTTCCGTGAAAATTCCGAGAAGGTTCTGTAAAGCATCCAACAAACCATAGAGGCTAATTTGCCTGTAATAGACTGTCTGCCCCACGAAGATAGCACCCCATGCGGCGAGGGCGGCAAGACAGCTTAATCCTGACATTCTAAAAAATGTGCGATTAATTTTCAGCCAAAAAACCAAGCCTGCTGCGAATGTTGGGGCCCAAATAATCCCGAAGATTGCAGGTAAAACCCAGTAGCTCTCCCCATCTATGCCGTATTTTATTAGCATGACGAGAATAAAAAGTCCGGCGTTTACTGCCCCGATCAACGCGGCATATTTATACCGCGCGCGACGATTGCGTTTGGCAACGGCAAATTCTGACGCCAAGTGCGTCAATCCACCAAATCATCCCAAAAGCGTTTGGCCTTATCAAAGAAATTTTGGCTTTCGGGGCTGGCCGAATGTTCGCCGCCCTCGGCTGCAAATTCTTCGAGAAGTTCGCGTTGGCGCTTGGACAGGTTGGACGGCGTTTCCACCGCCAGTTCCACATACATATCGCCGCGCCGGTCCGAGCGCAGCACGCTCATCCCTTTGCCGCGCAGGCGCAGTCGCTTGCCCGTCTGGCTAGCGGGGCTGATTTTGATTTTGGAGCGACCACCGTCGATGGTTGGGATTTCAACCTCTCCGCCCAGCGCAGCCGTCGTCATAGGCACAGGGGCGCGGCAGAACAGGTTCGCCCCGTCGCGTTCAAATAATTCATGTCCGCGCACGCCAACGAAAATATAAAGGTCGCCGCGTTGCGTCTGTCCACCGCCACGTTTGGGGGCGGCGTCACCTTGGCCCGTGAGACGAATACGCGTGCCGTCTTCGACCCCTGCCGGGATCGATACATCGAGCTCCGTTGGTTGGCGCGTCTGTCCTTGTCCGTCGCATTGTATGCAAGGGTCCGAGACATATTCGCCCTGTCCGCCACAGGTGGGACAGGCGCGTTCCATCGTGAAAAAGCCCTGCTGCGTGCGCACGCGGCCTTGGCCCGCGCAAGTCGTGCAGGTTTCCACGCTAGCGCCGGGTTCTGCGCCAATGCCGTCGCAGCGGTCGCAATCTTCGGCGATGGGGACTTCGATCTCGATGTCCTTACCGGCGAAAGCTTCTTCTAATGTGATGTCGAGTTCATAGCGCAGGTCAGAGCCGCGCTGCACAGTTTGGCGTTTGCGACCACCGCCGCCGCCAAACATATCGGCAAAGCCGCCCCCCGCGCCGCCGCCGAACATCTGCGAGAATATATCGTTGAAGTCTTGGAAGCCGCCCGCGCCGCCGCCACCGCCGCCTTGGCTAAACGCCGCATGGCCCATACGGTCATAGGCAGCGCGTTTTTGCTCGTCGGAGAGGATGCCGTAAGCTTCGTTCAATTCCTTGAACCGGGCCTCGGCTTCGGGGTCGTCGGGATGACGATCCGGATGACAGTCCATCGCCTTCTTGCGGAAAGCGGATTTCATCGTTTTGGCGTCAGCCGTTTTGGCGACACCCAAAATTTCGTAATAATCGCGTTTTGACATTTATGCGGTCCCCATTCCGCCAGAGGGCGGATTAATCCCGTCAAACAAAAGGCCCTCCCAACGCGCCGCGTCGGAAGGGCCGGATATCATCGTCGTGACGAACAGCCCTTACGCGGCGTTTTCGTCATCAACATCTTCAAATTCAGCATCGACGACATCATCTTCGTCATCCGCTTGATCGGCTTGGCTGGCAGGACCTGTATCGGCGTCCGCAGCGGCCTTTTCATACATGGCCTCACCAACCTTCATCAGGGCGGCAGACAGAACCTGGACCTTGTCCACGATCAGGGCGGTGTCTTCACCGTCTGCGACCTCTTTGACTTCCTTCAGCGCTTCTTCGACAGCCGCTTTGGCTTCTTCGTCGATCGCGTCGGCATGTTCTTTCAGATCGCTTTCTGCCTTATGGATCAGGGCTTCCGCTTGGTTCTTGGCTTCGGCCAGCTCGCGGCGTTCTTTATCCGATTCCGCATTGGCTTCGGCATCCTTGACCATCGCGTCGATATCGTCATCGCTCAGACCGCCGGAGGCTTGGATACGAATCTGCTGTTCCTTGCCTGTCGCATTGTCTTTTGCCGAGACGTTGACGATGCCGTTGGCGTCGATGTCAAAGGTCACTTCGATCTGTGGCAGGCCGCGT
>CAYPWW010000108.1:0-2659 GCA_964414555.1 uncultured Algimonas sp. | reverse complement strand
GGGCGGCCGCTCATTCATTCACGCATCAAAATCGTGGATGAGGATGGCAATGAAGTCCCGCGTGGAACACCGGGGGAAATCTGGTTCAAAGGTCTCGCCATTACGCCGGGATATTGGCGTAATCCGAAAGCCAATGACGACAGCTTTACGGATGGTTGGTTCCATTCCGGCGACATTGGCACGATGGACAAGGATGACTACGTCACCATCGAGGACCGCGTGAAGGATATGTATATTTCCGGCGGGGAGAACGTCTATCCGGCAGAAGTCGAAGGTCTACTTTACGAATTACCGCAAATTGCCGAGGTCTCTGTGATCGGTGTGCCAGATGTTCGCTGGGGCGAGACGGGCTGCGTTGTGGCGGTCTTTCGCGAAGGGCAGTCCCTGACTCTGGATGACATCCTCGCGCATCTCGACGGGCGGCTTGCGAAATATAAGCTGCCGACACATTTGCACGTCATCGCAGAACTTCCGCGCGGCGGCACGGGCAAGGTCTTGAAGTTCGAGCTTCGTAAAACTGTGCCGGACGTTTTGGGTTTAGAGGGTTAGGCCCTAGCCAAGCGCCATTGGCTGATCGTGCACGACCCGACGGATCAGTGGGATAAAGCTCTCTAGGCTGTCCGCTTCGAAGTTGGGATCAAACCCTTCAGCGTCCCATTCGTCGACGAGTTTGACGGCGAAATCATACCAAGGCTCGCCCTTATATTTCAGGCGTAGATCTGTCGGCGCGCCGAGATGTTCATAGTAATGCTCGCCCTGAAAATCCTGATGATGCTTCAGCGTGTAATAGCTCTCATCCGAGACATAAGGTCGGAAAATTTCGGCGATAATCGGTCCGTGATTTGGCACGTTGATCGTCTTGGCGATATCGTGGCAGAGCGCGACAACAACCTGTTCATCATTGGCGCCAGCGCGTCGCGCAAGGGTTCCCGTCATAAGGGCGTGCTGTAACTGGTCACAGGCAAAGCCGAGCGTGACGCCTTCGAGCTGTTTCAGCATATCAATAATGCGGTCAGCTGTTTTCGTGAAATCTTCTTTATGGGCGGCGGCGATTTTCATCCAATCCTCGCGCGTGCCGTCCTGCATCCGCGTGAAAGTTGCGGCATCTGGTTGAGCATTCATTGCAATATCTCCCCAAGTCTTTTTCGCATTGTATCAGATAAAGCCGCCGGACGGCGATTTTTTTCATCGACATAAACATGGGTAAAAGCCCCCTGCGCGATGGCCGAGGTTTCGTCATTCCGAAACAGTCCAATTTCATAGGTCACGCTAGAGCTGCCAATTTTGGCGACGCGAAGGCCCGCTGTAATCTCGTCGGGGAAAGCGGCTGGCGCGAAATAATCGCAAGATGTCCCGACGACGAGGCCGATCACCTCGCTCTCACTCAATGCGAGTAAACCATTGTCGATCAACCATCGGTTCACGACTGTGTCGAAATAGAAATAATAGACGGAATTATTGATGTGACCGTAAATGTCATTATCCGCCCAGCGCGTCGGGATCGCGAGGTGGTGCGCATAGGCGCTTTTCTCATTTGGCGTAGGACGGCTCACAAGATCGTCTCGTAGATTTTTACGACGGCGTCATGTGTCATTTCACGCGCATTATTCATCAGCAGGCGATCTTTGGTCATGGCGTCATCGGCCATCATCACCACGGCGTCCGCACCGATATTGACCTCGCGCAATCGGGTCGGAACTTTCGTCTCGGATTTGATGCGCAGCATCTCATCGACGAGGGATGTGCCCGCCTGCCCGACGCCCAGGTCTGTTGCAATCTCGGCATACCAATGATCGGCTTTGGGCTGATTATATTTCATGACTTCGGTTAGGACGAGCGCGTTGGAGAGGCCGTGCGGGACATGGAAAAACCCACCCAGTGGATAGGCGAGGGCGTGGACGGCAGCGCAAGGCGCGTTGGAGAAAGCCTGTCCTGCGATCATCGCGCCCATCAGCATTTCATTCCGTGCGTTGATGTCGTCCGGCGTGTTTACTGCAGCGACGATATTATTGCGAAGTTTGCGCAATGCCGTCAGGGCGAGGGCGTCGCTGATCGGGTTTTTGAGGCGGATTGAGGTGTAGGCCTCAATCGCATGGACCATGGCGTCGATGCCCGTGCTGGCTGTGATATGTGCGGGCAAGCCGAGCGTCAGCTCTGCGTCGAGCAACACACGATCCGCATAGAGCGGATCGGCCACGACGCCCTTCTTGGCGGTTTTACCCGTGGTCAGGATCGCAACATTCGTGACCTCGCTGCCCGTGCCAGATGTTGTTGGGATGAGAAGGAGTGGCAAGCGCGGCCCCACCACATTCCCAACGCCATACATGGTGTCCAGCGGCTGGTCTGAGCCAGCCAAACATGCCGCGACTTTCGCTGTGTCCATGGGTGACCCGCCGCCAAAGCCGATGACGAGGCCCGCGCCAAACGCGCGAATATCATCCGCGATTTGCTGGACAACAGTATCTGGCGGGTCAGGCACAACTTGGTCATAGATCATGACGGTAAAGCCCGCCTCCGACAGCGCCGCGACGCCCGCATCCATCAGGCCCAATTTCCGCACGCCCGCATCCGTTACAATGGCAATACGCTTGTTCGGGCTAAGCCCCTCGACAATCGCATCCAGCTTCGCCGCCCCACCGGGCGCGATACGAATGTCAGA
>CAYPWW010000107.1:0-2698 GCA_964414555.1 uncultured Algimonas sp. | reverse complement strand
AGCCAGCGCTTACGGCCAGCTTTACCGAGGTTGATGTTCATGTGATCCGGGTTGGACACAGCGCCGACTGTCGCGAGACACGTCTGCAAGATCATACGCATTTCGCCGGACTTCAGGCGGACCTGCGCGTAACCTTCGGAACGTCCGACCAACTGAGCATAAGTACCAGCGGAACGGGCCAACTGCCCACCCTTACCAGGCTTCAGCTCGATATTATGAATGATCGTACCAACCGGCATGACGCGCAATGGCATCGTGTTACCCGGCTTCACATCAGCACGATCAGAGGACAACACTGTGTCGCCAACCGACAAGCGCTGTGGCGCAAGGATATAAGCCTTTTCACCGTCCTTATACTGGATCAGCGCGATAAACGCGGTACGGTTCGGATCATATTCCAAACGCAGAACAGTCGCTTCACCGCCCTTTGTCCTCTTGAAATCGACCATGCGATAAAGACGCTTATGGCCACCACCTTGGCGACGCATCGTGATACGGCCCGTGTTGTTGCGGCCACCGGACTTTGTCAGACCGTGTGTGAGAGATTTCTCCGGACGACCCTTGTGCAGTTCCGAGCGATCAACCTGAACCAGGTGACGGCGGGACGGGGACGTCGGGTTGAATTTTTTCAATGCCATTTTCGTCGCTCCCTATAATCCGGTCGCGATGTCGATGCTGTCGCCGTCTTTCAACGTAACGTAAGCTTTTTTGACATCGTTGCGCTTGCCGGGACGACCCCGGAAACGCTTGGTTTTACCTTTGACGCGCATCGTATTGACGGCAGTCACGGAGACTTTGAACAGCTGTTCAATCGCATCCTTGATGGCGGGCTTGGACGCGCTCAGCGGCACTTCGAACACAACCTGGTTGTTCTCAGCGACGATGGTCGTCTTCTCTGTGATAATCGGCGCGGTGACCGTATCATAATGACGGGCTGCAATGCTCATGACAGGCGAGCCTCCAGATCAGCAACAGCCTGCTTGGTCAGCACAAGCTGATGACCCTTGAGGATGTCGTAAACGTTAGCACCTTGGCTCGGCAGGACCCGAATGTTCGGGATGTTGCGAGCCGCTTTAGCGAAGTTCTCGTCCAGCGTAGCGCCGCCAACGATCACGGCGTTCGTCACGCCCATTTTCTCGAGTTGCTTGCGCAGCTCAGCTGTTTTTGGCGTCTTCATCGTCGCGTCATCAATAACGATCAGCTCGTCAGACTTGACCTTGGCCGAGAGCGCGTGGCGCAGGGCCATCGCACGAACCTTTTTAGGCAAACCATGGCTATGATCGCGCGAGCGAGGACCGTGGGCTTTCGCACCACCGCGGAACTGTGAAACAGACCCGTTACCGTGACGGGCTGTACCACCACCTTTTTGACGGCCAATCCGCTTGGTCGTTTTGGACACGTCACCGCGCTCTTGGACCTGATGCGTACCGGAACGGCGCTTGGCGAGTTGATACTTGACCATGCGGTGGAGAATATCCACGCGCGGCTCATTGCCAAAGATAGCGTCGCTCAGCTCAACAGAGCCCGACTTCTTCCCAGCGAGTGTTTTGACGTCGAGTTTCATTTAACCCTCCTCTTTCGAGGCTTCGGCCTTCATCTTCTTGGCAAGATCCTTATCGACTTGCGCACGAGGTTCAGCACCACCAATCATCTCTTTGGCTTGCTCAACCCACTCTTCCTTGGCGACAACACCGGGCTTGCCGATTTTCTCTTCCAAGGCCGCGATGTCGTCAGCAGACATAGCAACAAGTTGCGTCAACGTTGTGACACCAGCTTCTGCCAGAGCCTCTTCGCCCTTCGGACCAATGCCGTCGACGAGGATGATCGCGTCAACAAAATCAGCAGCAGGCGCTTCAGCTGCAGGCGCGTCTTTCGCAGCCGGCGCATCCATAGAGAATTTACCCGGCATCGGCAGGTCAGCAACCTTCGCGCCTTTTGTCGCGTCACGTAATTCGATCCACGCGCCTTTCGCACCTGGCGTCGCGCCCTTGATCAGGACAAGGCCCTGCTCGGCATCAACGCGTGCAACTTCGAGGTTTTGAACCGTACGGCGCACAGCCCCCATGTGTCCGGCCATTTTCTTGCCTTTGAAGACCCGACCTGGATCCTGACACTGACCCGTCGAACCATGCGAACGGTGAGAGATCGAGACACCATGTGTCGCGCGCAAGCCGCCAAAGTTATGGCGCTTCATCGCACCCGCAAAACCTTTACCGACCGTAATACCAGCGGCGTCAATTTTTTGACCCGGAACGAAGTGATCTGCGGTCATCGTTGCACCGACTTCGATTTCATTGCCTTCAGCAATACGAAACTCGACACATTTTTTCTTTGGCGTGACGCCAGCTTTTGCAAAGCGCTCACGCTCTGCTTTTGATACGCGCTTCGGCTTTGCATCACCAGCACCGAGCTGGAGAGACGTGTAACCATCGCGAGCGATTGTTTTAGAGGCGACGACCTGACACCCCTCAAGCGACAACACTGTCACTGGGATATGATTGCCTGCATCGTCATAAACCTGGGTCATGCCCAGTTTCTGAGCTAGAAGTCCTGAACGTAACATCTTTACGCTCCCAATTTGATTTCAACATCAACGCCCGCAGCCAAGTCGAGCTTCATCAGCGCGTCTACGGTTTGCGGTGTTGGGTCTACAATATCGAGCATCCGCTTGTGTGTACGGATCTCGAACTGTTCGCGA
>CAYPWW010000106.1:0-2745 GCA_964414555.1 uncultured Algimonas sp. | reverse complement strand
TCGCCAAGGAACGGCGCGGTGACTATCTCGGCGCGACGGTGCAGGTGATCCCGCACGTCACAAATGAGATAAAAGACTTCATCGGGTCCGATGCGGGTAATGTGGATTTCGTCCTGTGCGAAGTCGGCGGCACGGTGGGCGATATCGAAGGCCTGCCATTTTTTGAGGCCTTGCGCCAATTCAGTCAAGAACAGCCGCGCAACAATACTTGCTTCCTCCATGTTACGCTAATGCCCTTCATCAAGGCGGCGGGCGAGATGAAGACCAAGCCGACCCAGCATAGTGTCAAAGAGCTGCGCTCGATCGGTATTCAGCCGGACATCTTGCTCTGCCGTGCTGACCGAGAGATCGATCCCGGTGACAAGAAAAAGATCGCGCGCTTTACAAATGTGCGCGAAACCTCTGTCATACAGGGTTTGGACGCGCGCTCGATCTATGACGTGCCGCTGGCCTATTACGCCGAGGGGTTAGACCGCGAAGTCCTCGCGCATTTTGACATTGAGAACCCGCCAGAGGCCGATCTGTCCAAATGGCAGGAAATCTCGGACACACTCCATGATCCTGACCACGGCACGGTCAACATCGCTGTCGTCGGGAAATATACGGTTCTACCCGATGCGTATAAGTCGATCACAGAGGCGCTCGTCCACGGCGGGATCGCCAATCATGTGAATGTCAATATCAATTGGGTGGAAGCGGAAGACTTTGAGACGTCAGAGGCCGTCGACGTTATGAAAGGCATGAACGCTATCCTCGTGCCCGGCGGGTTTGGTGAACGCGGCACGGAAGGCAAAATCAAAGCCGTCCGCTATGCGCGTGAGAACGATATTCCATATTTCGGCATTTGCCTCGGCATGCAGATGGCCGTTGTGGAAGCGGCAAGAAACCTCGCAGGCATTGCTGGCGCGAGTAGTTCCGAGTTCGGGGAGGGCGGCGAGAATGTCGTCGGCCTGATGACCGAATGGACCAAGGGCAATGAACGCCTAGAGCGCACGGCCGATACGGACCTCGGTGGGACGATGCGCCTCGGCGCCTATCCAGCTGTGTTAGAAGCGGGCAGCCTCGTCGCGAATGTCTACGGCACGAACGAGATTAGCGAGCGTCACCGTCATCGCTATGAGGTGAATATCGACTATCGCAAACGTCTCGAAGACGCGGGACTGAAATTCTCCGGCCTGTCACCCGATGGTATCTTGCCAGAAATCGTCGAAATCCCCGGCCACCCGTGGTTCATCGGCGTGCAATATCACCCAGAGCTAAAGAGCCGACCGTTCGATCCACATCCGTTGTTTAAGGGGTTTGTGGAGGCCGCTGTGACGCAGAGCCGGTTGGTTTAGAAACGAAAAACCCAGAGTGTTTTCCGAAAGCGTCTTGGGTCTAACTTATGGGCTTTTTCGCGGTCCAGCTTCGCATTTTCTTTATTTTTAAGCCCGTCAGAGGCCTTTGCTCTTTGGGCATAAAAATATGGAAAGTCATCTCTTGATGAAATTGCCATTGTGTAATGGTGAAGGGCCTCATTATAAAGCCTTTGTGAAAGTAGTACGTCTGCTATGCTTACATGTGCGGAAGAATTTTGCGGATCAATTTCAACAGCTCGTTTGTAACTCTCTATTGCCAAGCCAGTAGATTTTTCATCTAAATAATAACGACCAAGATTAGTATGGGGCATTGGATCTGTTGTGGATAAATCGCAAGACTTTTTTAAATCCTCAAAACCTTTTTGATCCTGCCCCGTTTCCAGATAAAGCATCCCACGATTATTCAAGGCGATGTAATCATCCCGTGTTGATAATAATAACCGAGTTAAGCGTGTAATTTCGTATTCGTACTCTTCGAGATCATCGTATAAAAAAGCCGCGTAACATTTATGTTTTCCCCAGACACTCACTCTAAATCGAGAAACTCGTCCCGCACCCGCAATTCGCCGTCGCATTCGGGTTGATGATCTTGAACGCCGAGCCGATCAGCTCGTTTGCGTAATCGATCTCTGATCCGGCGAGGAACTCCAAGCTCATCTCGTCGATCAAAACCCGCGCGCCGTCGCGCACGATGAGGAGGTCGTCGTCATTGGCCGCTGTGTCAAAATCGAACTTATAGGAAAAGCCCGAACAGCCCCCGCCTTCGACGGCGACGCGCAGGAAGTCCTGCTTTCCCATCTTGGCCATAATCGCATTGATTTGGGTGGCGGCAGACGCGCTCAGCGTGACGGGAGTATCAGTAGTATTTTCGATCATGGCTTCTATATAGGGGCGGAACTCTCCGATGGAAAGAAACCCTTGTGACGACTTACCCTTCTGTCCGCCCCTTGGCGATCTACGCCTCTAATCCAAACGATGCGCGTGGCCGCAAGATCAAACAGCCCAGCGCGTCAGAACGCAGCCCGTTTCAGCGCGATAAAGATCGGATCATTCATTCCTCCGCTTTTCGCCGGTTGAAGGGCAAGACGCAGGTCTTCGTCGCGCATGAAGGTGATTATTATCGCACGCGCCTGACGCATAGCTTGGAGGTCAGCCAGATCGCGCGGTCCATCGCGCGTGTGCTAGGGCTGGACGAGGATTTGGCCGAATGTCTCGCACTGGCGCATGATCTGGGGCACCCGCCATTCGGGCATTCCGGCGAGGAAGCGCTGGCCGATTGTATGGAGCCTTATGGCGGCTTTGATCATAACGCGCAGACACTGCGCATCGTCACCCATCTGGAAGGACGCTATGCCGAGTTCGATGGGTTGAACCTGACGTGGGAAAC
>CAYPWW010000105.1:0-3273 GCA_964414555.1 uncultured Algimonas sp. | reverse complement strand
GAAGCTGTTGGTGTTATCGCCGCGCAGTCCATTGGTGAGCCGGGTACGCAGCTCACCATGCGGACCTTCCATATCGGCGGTACGGCGACGGTTTCGGACAAGTCCGTCATCGAATCCTCCAACGAAGGTACGATCCAATATGAAGCGGACGATGTCATCGATACGGGCAGTGCCTATATCGCCAAGTCGCGGAAGCTGGAGTTCCAGATCGTCGATAAAGACGGCAAAGAGCTGGAAGTCCACAAAGTCGATTACGGCACACGCCTGTCCAAGAAAGCTGGCGCCAAAGTTGGCCGCGGTGATCGTCTCGCCGATTGGGATCCCTATGCCACGCCAATCCTCACAGAGGTCGCGGGTACGGTTCGCTTGCTTGATATCGTCGACGGTGTTTCCGCCAAGGAAGAGACCGACGAAGATACAGGTATCTCGTCTAAGGTTATCGTCGACTGGCGCGCGTCCTCCAAGTCTGGCGACATCCAGCCGGTTGCGGTCATCGAAGGTGACGACGGCGAACCTGTGAAGCTGCCAAATGGCAATATCGCGCGCTACATGCTCGCGGTCGGCGCGATCCTCTCCGTCGAAGACGGTGCGAAGGTCAAGCCGGGTGCCGTGCTAGCGCGGATCGCCGGTGGCGGTGCGACACAGCGCGATATTACAGGTGGTCTGCCACGGGTGGCCGAGTTGTTCGAAGCCCGTCGTCCAAAAGACGATGCGGTCATCGCCGACATCGACGGCAAGATCGAATTTACGCGTGACTATAAGAACAAGCGTAAAATCCAGATCCTGCCCGACGATGAAGAGATGGAGCCGTCCAGCTTCCTCATCGCCAAAGGCAAGCACATGCTCGTGTCCGATGGCGACAAGGTTAAGAAGGGCGATTATCTCATCGATGGTAACCCTGCGCCGCATGATATCCTTGCGATTATGGGTGTCGAAGCGCTGGCCGAATATCTCGTCGACGAAGTCCAAGGCGTCTATCGTCTCCAAGGCGTGCCGATTAATGACAAGCACATCGAAGTCATTGTGCGCCAGATGCTGCAAAAGGTTGAAGTCACCGATATCGGCGACACGACACTTCTGCGGAACGAGCAAATGGACAAGATCGAGTTCAACAAGGTCAATGTGGCCTTGCTGGAACGCGACAAGAAGGCGACGCCTGCGTCCGCCCGTCCAGTCTTGCTCGGCATCACCAAAGCCTCGCTGCAAACACGCTCCTTCATCTCGGCGGCGTCCTTCCAGGAAACGACCCGCGTGCTGACCGAAGCGTCTGTGCAGGGTAAGGAAGACATGCTCGAAGGTCTGAAAGAGAACGTCATCGTTGGACGTCTGATCCCGGCCGGTTCCGGTGCGAACCTGCGGAAATATCAGAAGCTCGCCAATGACCGCGACCAGAAATTCCTCGAAGAGCGCGCGGCAGCTGCCCCGCAACTCGAAGAATTCCCTGCAGAACTGGAAGACCCAGCCGAGTAGCGCGCTTCGCACAGATAAGAATAAGAAAGCCGCTCCATCCGGGGCGGCTTTTTTCTTGGTCGCAAGACTGATAGGCTGAGCTTGAGAAACAGGAGTCAGCCATGAGATTTTTAACAACCACCCTTCTTGGCACGGCCCTATTGACGGCCTGCACGGCCGCAGAACCAGATGTTGCCGCGTTGCATGACCGGATGTTGACGCTCGATACGCATATCGATGTGCCTCTGAATTATATGACCGAGATTGACCCAAGTGGCCTGACGGAGCTGCAAGTCGATCTGCCAAAACTGGGGCAGGGACGTCTCGATAGTGGCTTTTGGATTGTCTATACGCCGCAAGGCGATCTAACCGAGACCGCGATGGTTCAGGCGCAGGACATCGCGCAGACACGGTTCCGTTCGATCAGTCGGCTCGCAGTCTCTTTCCCTGACAAGGTTGGTCTGGCCCGCACAGCCGATGAGGTTCGCGCCTTGGTCGCTGACGGCAAATTTGCCGTCATGATCGGGATGGAAAATGCGTATCCTTTGGGCCTGACGGATTGGGAGGCCGAGTTGGAACGCTATGCGGAGGCTGGCGTGCGATATGTGGGGATTACCCATTTTGGGCATAATCAGTTCGGCGACAGTTCGAACCCGAACTTCCAGCGTGACTCAGGCCCTAAATGGAACGGTCTTTCACCAGATGGGCGAAAGCTCGTCGCAGCGCTAAATGACCACGGTATTTTGGTCGACCTGTCGCACGCGGGAAAAGAGACGATGATGCAGGCCGCAGATTTGTCGCGTACCCCGATCATCGCCTCGCATTCCGGTGTGAAAGCCGTTGCCGACTCTGCCCGAAACCTGGATGATGAACAGCTCCGCAAACTGGCAGAGGTTGGCGGGGTCGCGCAAATGGTGGCCCTGGACAGTTATGTAAAGCTCCCTACGGCAGAGCAGCAGGCCGCGCGCGAAGCCCTCGATGCAGAATTCGGAGATCGGAGCACTTGGGATCAGGCTAAGCGTGATCTCTATGGGGAACGTCGGGCAGAAATTGCTGCGATGGCCGATGGCGCCAATGTCTCTGACTTCGTCGATCACATTGATCACGCCGTGAAAATTGCCGGAATTGATAGTGTTGGCATCGCCTCAGACTTTGACGGCGGCGGCGGTATTGTTGGCTGGGAAGATGCGTCCGAGACTGAAAATGTCACCGCAGAGCTGGTGCGTCGGGGCTATTCCGAAAGCGACATTGCGAAAATCTGGGGCGGCAATCTGCTCCGCGTGATGGAGGCCGTTGAAGCCGCCAAAGCGCCGTGAGTTTACGGGGCGTCACGGCGGGCCTCGCACTTTTTCTTGTGGGCTGTAGCGTTGCGACACAACCCGAGCCTAACACCAGCGCGCCTATCATTTTCCTCGACGCCGATACGGCAAATGAGATGGACGACCTCTATGCCATCACGCAGGTTGTCGCAGACCCACATATCTCAATGTCGCACCTGTCCTCCTCGCATTTCAACAATGTGGAGATCGGCACGAAAGGCCGCTGGCACGCTTATGACGTAGAGGGCCTCGGCTATGGCCTCGACACAGTTGGCGCGTCGCAGATTGAGAATGAGAAGCTCCTCGCGACATTGGGGCAGGGCGACCTGCCTGCGCCGTTGGGGACATCGGAAATGCTCGGCTTTTCCTGGGGGTATTATGACGGTGCGCCCGCCGTGCAAGCGATGATTGCCGCAGGGCGCGCCGCTTCGTCGGAGAACAAAGCCAACCTCGTCGCCCTCGGCCCGCTGACAAATGTCGCGGCGGCTCTGATACATGCGCCAGA
>CAYPWW010000104.1:0-3425 GCA_964414555.1 uncultured Algimonas sp. | reverse complement strand
GACCTTTGATAAGTTCGAGCATATTCTGAAAGAGCAAGGTGAGAATGTTTTCTACCTCGGCGATCTGGGTGCAGGTCATACGACCAAGCTGATCAACAACTTTATGGGCATGACCACTGTCAATGCGATGAGCCAAGCCTTTGCCGTCGCAAAGCTGGCCGGTGTCGATCGTCAGCAGCTATATGATATCATGTCGGCTGGTCCATCAAATTCGCCGTTCATGAAGTTCTGTAAGAACTACGCCGTTGATGATGTCAGCGACCTTGGCTTTTCGATCAATAATGCGAACAAAGATCTGCGCTATTTTGTGCAAATGGTTTCTGATCTTGGGTCGAAGACGACAATTGGCGAAGCAACGTCCACGAACCTCAAAGCCGCTGTTGAAGCTGGAATGGGCCAAGGTAATGTCCCAGAGATTTTCGATTATTTCGTCAAACTAAAGAGCGAATAGAACAGGTCGGCACCAGACCATGTCTGTATTGAATGAGATATCCGCTGCCTTCGTGGCGGCGCGCCGTGAAGGTCGGGCCTTGTCCGATTTTCCGGGCGAGGTGCCAAAGAGCGCTGAGGCAGCTTATGCGGTCCAGCACGCCTCTATTCGGTCATGGGGTGATACGATTGCGGGCTATAAAGTTGGCGGCGTTGCGCCCGCTTTTGCGGAGGACTTTCCCGGCAGAAGTTTGGCTGGCCCTGTTTTCTCAAAGCTTGTGCAAACGGTTGCGCCAGATGGTCATGTGGATGTTCCGGTCTTTGTCGGTGGTTTTGCTGCCTATGAGGCTGAGTTCATTATGGTCCTCGAGAACCTTGATCAGCTGTCTGGTGAGATTACCGATTTCGAAGCGGCTAAGCCTTTCGTGACGTCACTCCACATCGGTGCTGAGATCGCAAGCTCACCTCTGATCACGCTCAATGATTTGGGGCCGGGCTCGATTATTTCGGACTTCGGCAATCAAGCTGGCATTGTCGTCGGTCCTGAGATCGATCGCGATTACCTAAACCGAATTCAAGACATCGAAGTTGTCTTGGATATTGATGGTGTGGAAATCGGTCGCGCGCATCCTAACCCGGGCGAAGGCGGTCCATTGGACGCCTTGCGTTTCCTACTCAACCATATCCAGACACTCCCGCAGGACATTGTATTGCCGGAACGTCTGTTTCTCTCCAGCGGCGCGATTACGGGCGTTCATCAGTCCACGGCGGGTACGACCTCTAAAATCACTTTCGGTGATTTAGGGGCTTTCACAATTCACATGAGCGCGCAGAGCGTGCTGAACACATAGAGACTTTAGAATGACTGACTTCCTCTCCTTTGGCGAAATTATGCTGCGTTTGCGCTCTCCGGGCTATGAGCGTTTTTTCCAATCGCCAGCTTTAGAAGCCACTTTTGGCGGCGGCGAGGCCAATGTGGCCGTGTCGCTTTGTAATTACGGGCTAGAGGCCGGTTTCATCTCAGCTCTGCCAGATAATGACGTCGGTCAGTCGGCAATCAATCAGCTGCGCGGCTTAGGCGTGGATACGTCCAATGTACTGCGTCAGGGCGATCGTGTTGGGATCTACTTTCTCGAAACAGGTGCGAACCAGCGTCCGTCAAAAGTCATTTATGACCGCGCGGCCAGCTCTATCAGCCAGTGCAAGCCGGGTGACTTTGATTGGCCGACGATTTTCAAGGGCGCCAAGTGGCTCCACATCACCGGCATTACGCCAGCTTTGTCTCAAGATAGTGCTGACCTGTCGATGGAATGCGTGCAGGCGGCACAAAAAGCCGGGCTTACCGTTTCGTGCGATTTTAACTTCCGTGGCAAGCTCTGGAAATATGGCAAAACCGCACCAGAGGTCATGCGCGACCTCGTGAAATATGTTGATGTGGGCATCGCTAATGAAGAAGACTGCCAGAAGTCCTTGGGCATCAGCGTCGACGTCGATGTGGAGAGCGGGTCCGGCCATCTCGACACGTCCAAATATGAAGAGCTGACAACGAAGGTTCTGGAGATTTATCCGAACATGAAGACGATCGCGATCACCTTGCGCGCTGCGGTCAATGCCAATGTAAATGGTTGGCAGGCCTGTATGCGCAATCGTGGCGAAGACTTCCTCCTGTCCAAGAAGTATGAGCTGACGGATATCGTTGACCGCGTCGGCGGTGGTGACAGCTTCGCCTCCGCTTTCATCGCAGGGCTTTCGCTCCACGATGATCCACAGGACAGCTTGGAATTCGCGGTGGCAGGCTCTGCCCTGAAGCACAGCGTTCTGGGCGATTTCAATCGTGTCTCGCGCGCCGAAGTCGAAAACCTCATGGGTGGCGATGGGTCCGGACGTGTTCAGCGGTAGGACTAATATTGGCCTGACCAATATTGTTTGAGCTGTAAGGTATCGGACTGCAGTTTTGGTTCTTATGTTTGGTTGACATTCTAGTAGAATGTCTCAAAAACTTCCCTGAAATGCCGAAATATATCGGCGGGCTATGGGGAGACTATAATGCCAACGGATACAACATGTTCGACTGTTGATGCGAACGCCACAAAACGGAGCCGCCTAACTTGGGTGGCATCTGTTTCTGCGATCGCTTTGATGGGGTTCGCCGCGCCGGCTTACGCTCAGGTTGAAACAGTTCCTGCACCTGCGGCAGAGGATGATTTCGAAGACGTTATGACGGTTACCGGTTCGCGCGCAACGATCCAGGAATCGATTGCGCTGAAGCGTAACAGCACACAGATCGTGGACGGCTTGAGTGCCGAAGAAATTGGTGATCTCCCGGCTCTGTCGATTGGTGAAGCGCTTGAGAACATTACAGGTGTCGCCTCGCATCGTGAAAATGGTGGCGCAACGGAAGTCTCCATTCGTGGCCTTGGTCCATATTTGTCTTCCACAGTCGTAAATGGCCGTGCCGCAACAAACGGTTCCGGTGACCGCTCCGTGAACTTCTCTCTTTTCCCGTCTGAGCTGGTCAACAAGCTGGCCGTCTTCAAGACACAGGACGCCAGCCAGATCGAAGGCGGCGTCGCCGGTCAGATCCAACTGGAAACACTGAAGCCACTCGACTTCGGTAAACGCCGCTTACAGTTCGAAGCCAAAGGGAACATCAACCCCGATCAGTTCAATCAAGACGACACCGAAGTCGGTGACGTCGGCTATCGTTTGACGGGTAGCTACACAGACCAATTCGATTTGAAAAAAGGCCAAATCGGTATCGCGATCGGCGGCCAACTCAGCAACACCTCCAACCCGGAAGCAGAAGCTCGCCAAACAGGTCCAACGAGTAACTCTCGCCCAGCCTGTTTGATTACGGACGGCCTACAGCAATATACGGACCAGACGAATGGCGGTACATTTACGGGCTTCTCGAACAACCCAGAAACGCGTGATCGCGGCGATGATGATTGCGATGATTTCAACGATCGCCGGAACTCTGAAAACCTCGACACTCG
>CAYPWW010000103.1:0-3685 GCA_964414555.1 uncultured Algimonas sp. | reverse complement strand
GCGATCACGCGTCACATGAAACGTGCCGGTCGTGGCTGGATTCGCCTCTTCCCAGATGTGCCTGTCACGAAGAAACCAACCGAAGTTCGTATGGGTAAAGGTAAAGGCTCCGTCGAATTCTGGGCCGCTAAGGTCAAGCCAGGTCGGATCATGTTCGAAATTGATGGTGTGTCTGACGCTGTTGCTCGTGAAGCCCTGCGTCTCGGCGCGGCGAAACTGCCGATCCGGACGAAGATCGTCACGCGTCCCGGCGAAACAAACGATTAGGAGCGGACAGATGAAAGCCACAGATATCCGCGCCCTTTCGGCCGACCAAATCACGGACGAGCTGCTGAAGCTGAAGAAAGAGCAGTTCAACCTGCGCTTCCAAGATGCGACCGGCCAGCTGGAAAAAACAGCGCGCGTGCGTCAGGTTCGCCGTGACATCGCCCGTATCAAGACAATCCAAGCCGAGATGAAATCGGCCGCGAAGAAAGAGGCGTAAGACATGCCAAAGCGTATCCTCCAAGGTGTCGTCGTGTCTGATAAGACCGACAAGACAGTCGTTGTTCGCGTCGAGCGCTCCTTCCTGCACCCGCTGCTGAAGAAGACCATTCGTCGGACAAAGAAGTATCACGCCCATGATGAGAGCAATTCCATCAAGGTCGGTGAAAAGGTGCGGATCATCGAATGTCCGCCCAAATCTAAATTGAAGACCTGGGAAGTCGTCACAGGCGCGTAAGCGACCTGTTTCGAAACTGCCAAGCTTAGGAGATCAGACATGATCCAAATGCAATCCAACCTCGATGTGGCTGACAACAGCGGCGCCCGCCGTGTTCAGTGCATCAAAGTGCTCGGTGGCTCCAAACGCCGCTATGCCGGTGTGGGCGATATTATTGTCGTTTCCATCAAAGAGGCTCAGCCGCGCGGTAAAGTCAAAAAGGGTGACGTGCGTCGCGCTGTTGTCGTCCGCGTGAAAAAAGACATCCAGCGCGCTGATGGTTCCGTCATCCGTTTTGACTCCAACGCTGCTGTGATCATCAACCAAAATGGCGAGCCGCTCGGCACTCGTATCTTTGGACCTGTTCCGCGCGAATTGCGTGCGAAATCCGGCCCGACAAAAAATCTGATGAAGATCGTCTCGCTCGCCCCGGAGGTGCTGTAATGGCTGCCAAGATTAAGAAAGGCGATTACGTCGTCGTGCTCTCGGGCGCGGACAAAGGTCGCAAAGGCGAAGTCCTGAAGGTCTCGCCTAAGGATGAGCGCGTCGTCGTCAAAGGCGTTCGCATGGTCAAGCGTCACGTGAAGCCGAGCCAGGCTGATCCAGAAGGCGGCATCAAGACTTTTGAAGCGCCGATCCACATTTCAAACGTGTCGCATATCGACAAAAACGACAAACCGACCCGCGTTGGCTTCTCCGTCCTGAAGGATGGTGCGAAGGTACGTGTGGCCAAGACGACGGGAGACGTCATCGATGGCTAAGCCGTATACACCCCGCCTGGCAGAGCTCTACACGAGCGAGATCCGTGCGAAGATGCAAGAGCAGTTCAGCTACACGAGCCCCATGCAAATCCCGACGATTGAAAAAGTCGTCTTGAACATGGGTCTGGGTGAAGGCGTTGCAGATAAGAAAAAGGTCGCAGCTGCGATCGAAGAGATGACGTTGATCGCGGGTCAAAAGCCTGTCCCAACGGTCGCCAAGAAATCTATTGCGGGCTTTAAGCTCCGTGATGGTATGGTGATCGGTGCGAAGGTCACACTGCGTCGCGACACGATGTATGAATTCATCGACCGCCTCGTGAACATCGCCCTGCCACGCGTCCGTGACTTCCGCGGTCTGAATGGCAAGAGTTTCGACGGCCAAGGCAATTACGCCATGGGCCTGAAAGAGCACATCGTGTTCCCTGAAATTGACTATGATAAAGTCGATCAGGTCCGCGGTATGGATATCGTGGTGCAGACCAGCGCCAAGAACGATGAAGAAGCCAAGGCATTGTTGGCCGCGTTTGGGTTCCCGTTCCGCAACTAAGCGAAACGACCCAAGCGAACGCAGCAAGTCAAGCGGGCCGGGCACAGGCTCACCCGCAAAGTGAAAAGGAAAAGATTGAATGGCTAAAGTCAGTGCAGTCGAACGCAATTTGAAGCGCCAGCGCCTCGTTGCAAAATATGCCGCCAAACGTGCCCTGCTAAAGGACACTGCGCGCGACAAGGACCTTCCGGTCGAAGAGCGCTTCGCCGCTCAGCTGAAGCTTGCCGCTTTGCCGCGCAACTCCGCTGAAACGCGCGTGCGCAACCGGTGCCAGGTCACAGGTCGTCCTCGCGGCTATTACCGTAAAATGAAAATGTCCCGTATCGCGCTTCGCGAACTGGGCTCCATTGGCCTGATCCCAGGCCTCGTGAAATCTAGCTGGTAGGGGGAAAACATGTCTTTTTCCGATCCACTCGGCGATATGCTCACGCGTATCCGCAACGCCACAATGCGTAACCGATCCACCTGTATGACGCCTGCGTCCAACCTGCGCGGTCGCGTGCTTGACGTTCTGGCTGATGAAGGTTTCATCCGCGGTTATTCTGAGACGAAGGACGAGGCGGGCTTCCGCGCGTTCGAAATCGAGCTGAAATACTTCGAAGGCGAAGCTGTTATTCGCGAGATCAAGCGCGTGTCCAAACCGGGCCGTCGCGTTTATTCTTCCGTGAAGACGCTTCCGCAGGTTCGTAACGGCCTCGGCATCTCGATCCTATCCACCCCTAAAGGCGTGATGAGCGACGCCGCTGCACGTGAAAATAACGTCGGCGGCGAAGTCCTCTGCCAGGTCACGTAGGAGGGTTTTATGTCACGTATTGGTAAGAACCCCGTCACGATCCCTGCTGGTGTCACGCTGACCCAGTCCGGCCAGGTCATTACGGTCAAAGGCCCAAAGGGCGAGTTGAACTTCACGCTTCCAGATGCCGTCACAGGTAAACTGGACGGCGAGAGCTTTGCTGTTTCGCCTGTCGAAGGTGTCAAGAACGGCTCGGCCATGTGGGGTATGTCCCGCACAATGATCTTCAACATGATCGAAGGCGTCACAAACGGCTTCAAAAAAGATCTTGAGCTTCGCGGTGTTGGTTATCGGGCACAGATGAAGGGCTCCATGCTCTCCATGCAGCTCGGCTACTCGCATGACGTCGAATACACGCCGCCGGAAGGCATTAAAATTACGGCTGCCAAGCCAACACAACTGTCTGTCGAAGGTATCGACAAGCAGATGGTTGGTCAGGTTGCCGCAGAAATCCGCGCTTTCCGTAAGCCCGAGCCTTATAAGGGCAAAGGCGTGCGCTATGTTGGCGAATACGTCCGCATGAAAGAAGGGAAGAAGAAGTAGTCATGAAATCCGCTCGCTCCCTCATGCAGCGTCGCGCGCAACGCGTCCGTCGCCGCCTCAAGAAACACGCACAAGGCCGTCCGCGTCTGTCCGTGTTCCGCTCGAACAAAAACATCAGCGCCCAGATCATCGACGATGCGACAGGCACAACACTGGCAGCCGCCAGCACGTTGGAAGACAAGAAAGCCAAAGGCGGAGACGTCGAAGCGGCGGCTCGCATTGGCAAGCTGATCGCCGAACGCGCAGCCAAAGCCAAAGTTGGCGACGTTGTGTTCGATCGTGGTCCTTATCTCTATCACGGCCGGGTGAAAGCCCTCGCCGCCGCGGCTCGCGAAGCCGGT
>CAYPWW010000102.1:2191-3786 GCA_964414555.1 uncultured Algimonas sp. | reverse complement strand
GCTTGTTCAGTTCCGTGCCGTAATATTTCAGCATGGAGCTATCCGCGCCGAGCGAGGCGCCTGCTTTTGCTTCGGCCAGCTTGCGCTTAACGGTGAGGTTGAAGGCCCACTCATCAATCTCGGCTTCCGCGATTTTCGCGCGGAGCATGGGATCGGCCAGCTTGCCATCATCGAGACCAAGTGAAGCCGCCGCGACTTCGTGCAGGGGACGAGCCGCGTCATTACCGCCACCAATCATCTCACGCTCATGCGTCAGCAGATATTTCGCAATAGTCCAACCTTTGTGCTCTTCGCCGACGAGGTTTTCCTTCGGCACTTTCACATCTTCCATGAAAGTTTCGCAGAAGGGCGAGCGGCCAGAGATCAGCTTGATTGGACGCGCTTCGACGCCTTCGCTTTCCATGTCGAACAAGACGAAGGAAATGCCGTGATGCTTCTTGCCTGTGTTATCTGTGCGGACGAGACAGAAAATCCAGTCAGCTTTGTCGGCATAAGATGTCCAAACCTTCTGGCCATTGACGAGGTAATAATCGCCTTTGTCTTCGGCCTTGGTTTTCAGCGAGGCGAGATCAGATCCCGCGCCCGGCTCGGAATAGCCTTGGCACCAGCGGATTTCGCCGCGCGCGATGGGAGGCAGATGCTGCGCCTTTTGCGCGTCATTGCCAAATTTCAGCAACGCCGGCCCCAGCATCCAAATACCAAAGGACGACAGCGGCGAGCGCGCGTTGATACGCTTCATTTCCTGCAGCAGGACAATCTCTTCTTTTCGCGACAGACCTGCTCCGCCATATTCTTTCGGCCAAGTTGGGACCGTCCAACCTTGCGCGACCATACGGTCCAGCCAAAGCTTTTGCGCGTCAGACTGGAACTCATAATTGCGGCCACCCCAGCAGAAATCCATATCACCTTTTACGGGTTCACGCATTTCAGCGGGGCAGTTCGCCTCTAGCCAGGTGCGGGCTTCAGAACGGAATTGGTCTAGATCGCTCATTTAATGTCCTCTGTCTCAGGTTTTATTTCGTGAATTCGCCGTTTTGGATACGGGTCAGGAATTTCGCGCCCTGCTGGCCGCCATTGGTAAATTCTTCCATGTCTGACGTATCCCGGATGGCATCGATATGGCGTGCGACATTTTCCGCCGTCTGATCACCTTCCGCGAGGTTGATGCCGGAGGTCTCGAACACTTTCGTCTCAGAATAACCGCCCGCGCCTGCGCAGAGGATCATGCGGTTCGGCGCGTCGTCACAGACGAGATAGACCAGCCCAGCGGAAACGCTTTCTACCGTCAGCTTTTCCAGAATTTCTTCCGGCATCAGGTTTTCCGTCATGCGCGACCGTGCCGTCGGCGAGAGCGTGTTGACACGGATATCATATTTCGCGCCCTCCAGACAAAGCGTGCGCATAAAGCCAGAGAGGCCCGCTTTCGCTGCGCCGTAATTCGTCTGGCCAAAATTGCCGTACATGCCGGAAGAGCTGGTCGTCATCACGATGCGGCCAAACTGGTTTTCCTTCATGTGATTCCAGACGGCCTTTGTGCAGGTCGCGGAGCCATGCAGATGCACATCCACGACGAGCTTCCAATCCGCCATTGTCAT
>CAYPWW010000102.1:0-2091 GCA_964414555.1 uncultured Algimonas sp. | reverse complement strand
GCGCCCATGCCGCCACCAACACACATCGTGCTAACGACATATTTCGCGCCGCGACGTTTGCCTTCGATCAGCGCGTGAGCACTCATGCGCGCTCCAGACATACCATAAGGATGGCCGACCGAAATCGCGCCGCCATTGACGTTCATTTTCTCCATCGGGATACCGAGCTTATCAGCACAGTAAAGCACCTGCACGGCGAAGGCTTCGTTCAGCTCCCACAGGTCAATATCATCCATAGTTAGCCCATGCTTGGCGAGGAGTTTCGGCACGGCGAAAACAGGGCCAATGCCCATCTCTTCCGGCTCTAATCCGGCCATCGCCATACCGCGGTAGTAGCCCAGAGGTTCCAGCCCGCGTTTCTCTGCCGTTTTGGCATCCATCAGGACAGAGACCGACGCGCCGTCGGACAGCTGGGATGCATTGCCCGCAGTGATCGTCTTGCCCGGACCGCGCACAGGTTTCAGGCCGTTCAAGCCCTCGAGGTTTGTGCCAGGGCGGTTGCCCTCATCCTTCTCGAGGGTGACTTCATGCTCCGTGATTTCTTTCGTCTCTTTGTTCATGACCTTCATGGTCGAGGCTAGCGGGACGATTTCATCGTTAAACGCACCGGCTTGCTGCGCAGCATGTGTGCGCTGCTGGCTGATGAGTGCGTATTCGTCCATCCGCTCGCGCGTGACGCCGTAACGCTCTGCGACGATTTCGGCCGTATCGATCATCTGGATATAGGCCTGCGGGTGTTTCTTGATGACGTTCATATCGGGCGCGACGCGCATTTCCGGCGTCTGCACCATAGAGATGCTGTCCACGCCGCCACCGATGACAACATCCATTTCGCCGGACATGATCTTGCGCGCGGCAATGCCGATCGCGACCATGCCAGAAGAACACTGACGGTCTACACTCATCGCCGGAACTTCGACCGGGAGGTTGGACGCCAACACCGCGTTCCGCCCGATGGTAACCGATACGCCTTGCTGTAGCGCGCAACCCATCACAACGTCTTCGACTTCGGCCCCGTCAATCCCGGCCCGTTTGACGGCGTGATCGATACAGTGACCCGCCAATGTAGGCGACGGCGTATTGTTAAATGCACCGCGATAAGCACGGCCAATCGGGGTACGGGCAGTCGAGACAAGAACAGCTTCACGCATGAGGGTGGCTCCAAATAAAATGAATTGCGTTCATGTATGACCTATTGCACGGGCAAATCAAATAACGTTTATGAAAAGCGCTATGCAAAAACTACCCGACACGACGGTCCTCGATCTGGAACAGCAACAGGGCTGGCTGACCATCTGGCTGAACAGCCCGACCAATAAGAACGCGATTGGCGAGGTGATGTGCGCCGAGTTACTCGCTGTTATGGACGCCATCCGCGATGATCGGACCGTTCGCGGTGTTACCTTGCGCGGGCGCAACGGTGTGTTTTGCTCGGGCGGAGACCTCAAGAGCTTTAACGCGATGCAGCGCGGCACCCATGCCGAGGTCGCTAAGATGAACCGCGGGATTGGTGACGTGTTGCTGGCCTTGAACGAGCTACCACAAGTTGTTGTCGTGTTGGTCGAGGGCGCAGCGATTGCTGGCGGGCTGGGCCTGATGTGTTGCGGCGATGTCATCATCGCGACGGCTGATGCAAAATTCTCCCTGACGGAAACCATGATCGGGATTCCACCCGCCCAGATCGCGCCTTTCGTTGTCGCGCGCGTTGGCCTCTCCACGGCTCGGCGGATCATGCTCACGGGTGCGCGGTTTAAGGGCGACGCCGCGCAGGGCTTCGGACTTGTCGATGTTATCACTGACGATCTGGATTCCGCCGAAACGGATATCAAAACCGGCGTGTTGAAGTGCGCCCCCGGTGCGATTGCGGCGACGAAACACCTGCTGCTGTCGTCGCGCGATAAGCGCGGAGCCGAGATGATGGATTATGCCGCAGATGTGTTCGCGGACCGCCTGATGTCTGAAGAAGGCAAAGAAGGCATCGCCAGCTTTGTTGAAAAACGCAAACCGAATTGGAGTCCGAAATGAGAGCCCTGCACATCCACAAATTCCAAGATTACCACAAACATGCCGTCGAGGACGTCACGCCCTCTC
>CAYPWW010000101.1:0-3847 GCA_964414555.1 uncultured Algimonas sp. | reverse complement strand
ACGCCGGCTCGATCTATACCGCAGGCCGTCCCAAACATATGTGGTATAAATGGAAACGCGATCCGTTCTTGTTGGATGCGGTGTTGATGTATGCGCAGCGCGGGACGGGTAAGCGATCGAGTTTTTATTCTGATTACACATTCGGTCTTTGGGGACCGGACAAAACTTTGTTGCCCATCGGCAAAGCCTATTTCGGCTTTACGGATGAAGAATTGAAGTTGTTGGACACATGGATCCGCAAGCACAAACTCCAAAAATTTGGACCCGTGCAAGAGGTCAAAAAAGAACTCGTCTTCGAGGTCGCCTTTGACAGCGCCCATGAGAGCGCGCGCCATAAATCCGGCTATGCCCTGCGCTTTCCCCGCATCCACCGCATCCGCTGGGACAAACCTGCAGGCGAGGCCGACAGGATTGAAGCCGTCGCAGCGCTTGTCGGGCGATGAGTTTCCGTTAAAGTCATCCGTATGGGGAAATTAGACTGCGAAACACTTGTTATCGGCGCTGGCTTTGGCGGGCTGTGCATGGGCGTGAAGCTCAAGGCAGCTGGCCGTGACGATTTCATCATCGTTGAGGCCGCACAGGAAGTCGGTGGGACGTGGCGCGAGAACACCTATCCGGGCGCGGAATGCGACATCGCTAGCGCACTTTATTCTTTCAGCTTTGCCCCCAACCCTGCGTGGGATTTTAAATGGGCCAAGCAAAAGCAAATTCACGCCTATCAAAAAGGCGTGGCAGAAGATTACGGTCTGTATCCTCACATTCGATTTGGGCGACGTGTCACATCAGCCAGTTATGAAGACGGCAACTGGGTGACGACATTCAAGGATGGTACAACATTGCGGAGCCGCTTTCTCGTCTCAGCGATAGGGCAATTACATATTCCAAAAACACCTGAGATCGCGGGAGCAGACACGTTCAAAGGTGTGGCCTTTCACTCCGCGAAATGGGATCACGATTTCGATCATGTCGGAAAGCATATCGGCGTGATTGGCAATGCCGCTAGCGCAATCCAATTAATTCCAGAACTTGCTGAGGTCGCGGAACAGCTGACTGTTTATCATCGTACTCCGAACTGGATCATTCCCAAAAAAGATCGCCCCTATACCCGGATAGAAAAATGGCTCGGGAAGCGGTTTCCTTCGCTGGGCAAGCTCTACCGCTTCTCTCTCTTTGCGCAGGGCGAGTATTTTATCTGGCGGATTATTCAAGGCAAAGCTCTAGAGCAGCGCTTTGGTGAAATTTGGGTAAAGTCTGGCCTCAAGAAACATATCCATGATCCAGAACTGCGCGCAAAGATGACGCCGGATTATCCGATGGGCGCACGACGGATTTTGCTGTCTGACAAAATCTATCCGGCTTTCGCGCGAGGGAATGTTGAGGTCGTCACAGATGGTATTGACCATTTCACAGAAGACGGAGTGACAACAAAGGATGGCACGGTCCGGCCACATGACCTCGTCGTTTATGCGACTGGATTTCACACCAATCCTTTCTTGAAAGAGATCGAAGTCACGGGCGACGCGGGTCACTCCTTGCGGGAACATTGGGCCGACGGTGCGCAAGCCTATATGGGCGTGATGACAGCGGGTTTTCCGAACCTATTTATCCTTTATGGGCCCAACACGAACACGGGTCATACCTCGATCATCTATAAGCTAGAAAATCAGGTCGGCTATGTTTTGCAACTCATGGATCACGCGACGCCAACAATCACTGTGAAACCAGAGGCGGAAGCGGAATTTGAAGCAGAAATGCAGCGCCGCCTCAAAGACTTGGCTTGGTCCAAAGTCGACGCGAGTTGGTATAAGGTCGGCGATAAAGTCCCGAATAATTGGCCGGGCAGCGCGCTGGAATATAAGCGCCGAAATAAGACTCCGATCTGGGAACATTTCGAGACAACGCCATGACGACGCTGCGTTACAAACTGTTTGAAAAACTCCTTGGCTGGAGTGGAGCCGGTCGGTCCATCGCGAAAGCCGTGGCGGGTGAGAAAATTCGCCATGACACGCCGAAGGGCGACCGTTGGACACGCGGCGAATTTGAAGGGCGCGCCATCTGGACCTGTCCGCCAAGATCAAACGCCACAGGCCACGTCTATGTGCATCAGCATGGTGGGGCCTATGTCTTGGGACTAAACGCTGTGCAATTTGCGACCTTTGCGAAACTGGCCGACATGTCCGGCGCGACGATTATACTGCCGGACTACCCGCTTCCGCCAGAGCAGACAGCCGAGGGCATTATCGCATTCGCCAAGGCGCATTTCGCATCTCTTGTGGCAGAGCATGGCGCGGAAAATGTCAAACTCGGCGGGGATAGTGCCGGGGCGAATTTGGCGCTGGCCGTGGCGCAGGGACAGACTGAGTTAAAACCTCTGCTACTCCTGTCGCCGTGGGTGGATCTGGATATGTCGGACATGGCTGATGATGTTCCCAACCCTGAAATTCTCTTACAGCCTGAGAGTCTCAAAAAAGCTGCGCAGATTTATGCGGGTGGACTGGACCGAAAATCTCCTCAGATTTCTCCGATTTTTGCCGATCCAAAAGATTATCCGGCTGTCGAAATTTTCACGGGCGAGTTGGATTTGCTCTACCGGCAAATCATGGCCTTTGCAGATCGCATGGCGGCAGCAGGGAAAATTGCCAAGCTCGCGACCTATGGTGAGTTTGGTCATTACTGGATGTTCTACCCTGTGCCGGATCGTGACAGCACGCTGGAGGAGTTGGCCATGCGGATTGCGTCTTGAAACGCGCTCACGCTTTGGCACAAAATATAAGTAATTAAATAAAATCGGGGATTACGATGGCTTTGGCTGCTTACGACTGGATTGATTTTCACGCGGCGACGACGCCTGACAAGCGGGCAATGTATGAGCTGGGCAGTAATCGCTCCTATACATATGCCGAGATGAATGACCGCGTTGCGCGGGTCGCGGGTATGCTACGCGCGCAAGGGATAAAGCCCGGAGATCGCGTGGGATTCCTCTGTTTGAACACGACTGATGTCATGGAGCTCGTCTTTGGTTGTTGGCGGATTGGGGCGATTTGTCTGGCGCTCAATTTCCGGCTGACCCCGCCAGAGCTCGCTTACATTCTGAACGACTCTGAATGTTCGATGGTGCTGGTTGATGCACCCTTTGCGCCATTGGCAGAAGGCACAAAGCCGCTGACCGATGTGAGCGAATGGATGCTGACAGACGGGCAGGGCGGGGAGAGCGCGTATGAGGCGGCGTTGGCCAGTGCAGACCCGGTCTATGACTTTCACCCGCAGTCAATGGAAGATCAGTGCTTGCTGATGTATTCGTCCGGCACAACGGGCTCACCCAAAGGTGTTATCATCACACATGCCATGCTGGATTTTACCGCCAGCTCGGCTATGCGGCTGGGCGCAACGTCGCCAGAGGATGTGACGCTGAACAACATGCCGCTGTTCCACATTGGCGGGTTGAATGTGACCGCGCTGCCATCGATTTGGCTCGGGGGAACGTGTGTCATTATGCGGATGTTTGATCCGGGTGCGACGATTGCTGCGATTTCCAATGCAGACCTGGGCATCTCCGTCATGTTCTGCGTGCCTGCTGCCTATAATGCAATGAAGGTTCATCCCAGCATGGAGATAGCGGATTTTTCGCGTATTAATCTCGCATTGTGTGGAGCCGAGACCGTCCCAGAAGCCCTAATTAATTGGTGGCTGGAACAGGGTATCACGATCCAAGAAGGATACGGCATGACCGAAACGGCTGCGGCCGGAACGATGTTGCTGAAATCCGATATTCCGCACCGGATTGGCTCGGCGGGGCGGCCGCTCATTCATTCACGCATCAAAATCGTGGATGAGGATGGCAATGAAG
>CAYPWW010000100.1:0-3949 GCA_964414555.1 uncultured Algimonas sp. | reverse complement strand
AGGCTTTATGCGCGAGCCATGGCGGCGTCGTCACATCGCCAATCGCATAGAGGCCCGGCACGCCGGTGAAGCTATACTCGTCGACTTGGATAAAGCTGCGGTCGACTTTCACGCCGAGCTTTTCGAGGCCCATGTTCTCCGTATTGCCAACAATACCAATGGCGAGGATGACCCGATCAAAGTCGAGCACTTCGTCCTTGCCATTCGATGTCAGCGTTGCTTTCACGCCATTTGCACCCGCTTTGACGGACTTGACCTGCGTGCCCGTCTTGATCGTGACGCCGCGTTTTTCAAAGGCTTTGCGAGCGAGTTTTGAAATCTCTTCGTCTTCCGCTGGCAGGATGCGATCGACCATCTCGACGACCGTTGTGTCCGCGCCAAAAGCGTCAAAGAAGCTCGCGAATTCCATGCCGATTGCGCCAGAGCCGATCACCAGCAACTTACCTGGAATCGTATCCGGCGTCATGGCCTCACGCGCTGTCCAAATATACTTACCGTCCGGTTCCAAGCCCGCAGCAGGGATCGTCCGCGCCCGCGCACCCGGCGCAAGAATGACGTGTTTGGATGTGTAAGCCGTACCGTCCACATGGACCGTTGGCGCGGGCTTTCCAGGCGTCATGGTCGCAAATCCGGGAATGACCGTGATCTTATTCTTCTTCATCAAATGCTTGATGCCTGCCGAGAGTTGGCCTGCGATATTGCGGGAGCGTTTGACGATTTTCGCGAGATCAAAGCTCGGCTCTGCTGCCAAGCCGTAATCGCCCGCATGCTGCATGTTATGAAACACTTCGGCTGAGCGCAGCAGCGCTTTCGTCGGGATACAGCCCCAGTTCAGGCAAACCCCACCAAGGTCGGCCTTCTCAACAATCGCGGTTTTGAGCCCCAATTGCGAGGCACGGATCGCGGTGACATAGCCCCCGGGGCCAGAGCCGATAACGATAACGTCGAAAGATGTTTCGGACATGAAATAACCTCACTAGCAGACATCATGCATATGCCGCAAAGTGAAGACGGATTGAACCGCTAATTATGCAAATCAGCCTTACGCTTAGTTGCGTCCCAACGCCTCGTCGCGCTCTTGGCGTGTCGACATCAGGGCGGTGATCAGCTCCAAACGAATTGGGGCAGCCAGTTCCTCAATTTCGATTTCATCCAGAACCGCAAAGGCGGCCTCTGCATTGCCACGCAGAGCCAAACCGCGACCCAGCCGTGCCCGCGCTGTATCGCGCAGTTCTGGCGTCGATAATTCCGTCAAAATATCCGCCGCGATACCCATATCGCCCCGATCGACCGCATGATCGACGATCTCCAACACCGCAGAGTCGCGCATATCCACGACTTCGAGCTTCATCGCCTCAGCCATTGTGAGGTCATAGTCGGGCATAGGGGATGGGCGTCGGGCCAGACCAAATACTTCGGCTTGATTTCGCAGCATCACGCGCCGCTCATCTGCTGTTGGCTTGACGACCTCAAAGCGCGGACGGTCTGTGTCTTCGACCCTGAAACTGCCCGTGTCAGAACCGCTCGTCCCTTCCAAATCGGATGAAGTTTGTCCCGGCATCAGAACCTCTGGCGACATATCCATTGTGCCCATTTCAGCCTCACCCGTCAGCGTGGCGTCCATCGCATCGGGCTTAGGTTCGTCCTTCTGCGCTGCCTCGGCATCCCGTTTCGCAGGGACCGTCTTGCGCAGATATTGATCCAGCCACTTTTTCTGGGGCGGCGCTTTTTCGTCCGTCGCCTCAGCCTTAGCCGGCGGATCTGACGGCTCGGCCATCTCGACGGATTCTGTCGGGGCTACCTTTGGCGCAGCAGGCGTTTCCGGCGTGGCAACGGGTTTTAGCTCAGGGGTCACGTCTTCGACCGTGACAGTGGCATCTTCATTCGTGACGAGACCATCCGTCCCGAAATAGACGACACTTCCCGCGAGGACGGACAAAACGCCGCCCGTCAAAATGGCTTTGGTCAACATGGCAAACTCCGTATCTTAACGGTGAGTTTACCATAAAAAGCGCGGCGTAGCCAAACCCGCTCCCCTTTTAGGAGAGTCAGGCTTTAGAGCATCATCGTAATGGGCGCTTCGACATAGCGCTTAAACACGCCCAGCCATTCGGCCCCCAGCGCGCCATCGACGACGCGGTGATCGCAGGTCAGCGTCACCGTCATAACCGTTGCGATTGCCAACGCGCCGTCTTTGACGACAGGACGCAGTGCGCCTGCGCCCACGGACAGGATCATGCCCTGCGGTTCATTGATGATCGAGCCAAAGGCTTTGATGCCCATCATGCCGAGGTTGGAGATACTGAACGTACCGCCCTGATATTCCTGCGGCTTCAGCTTTTTCTCGCGCGCACGTCCGGCGAGATCTTTCATTTCGATCGAGATCGTCGAAAGGCCTTTGTTTTCGGCCTGACGGACAATCGGCGTGATCAAACCACCGTCAATCGCTACGGCCACGGCCACATCGGCGTTGTGGTGATAGGCGATCCCGTCGGGCGTGAAACTCGCATTGGCGGCTGGCACATGTTTCAGGGCCAGCGCCGCCGCGCGGATCAACATGTCATTTACAGAAATTTTGACACCTTCGGGCGCTTGGCTGTTGAGTTCCTTGCGCATGGCAAGAAGCGCATCCAACTCGCAATCCACCATCAGCGGGAAGTCCGGGACGTTGTTGTTCGACGCGGACAGGCGCTTGGCGATAACTTTGCGCATCCCGTCCAACGGTTCCAGATCGTAAGTGCCGGCTTCGACGCCCAGCTTCGTCAGGTAATCCGCACCACCCGACCGGACCGCTCCGACCTCTGTCGTTGTGGCGGCCGGTGCAGACGCTTGCGGTGCAGGCGCGGCGGCAGATGGCGTATAACCTTCCACATCGGCTTTGACGATCCGGCCATGCGGGCCAGAACCCGTCACAGAGGCCAAATCAATACCCGCCTCTTTCGCAAGACGTTTCGCCAGCGGTGAGGCTTTAATCCGATCGCCCGTTGGCGCGGATGTTGGAGCCGCTTGCGGCGCTGGAGCGGCTTGCGGGGCGGCAGGTTTTTTTGTCGTTTCAATCGTTGCGTTATCCGCAGGTTTTGGTGCAGCGCCACCGCCGCCGGGCGTGTAGCCGTCCAGCGCGCTGTCATCTTCGTCTTCTTCCAGCAAGATCGCGATGGGCGCATTGACTTTCACGCCGTCTGTACCGGCCGCGACGAGGAGTTTCGCCACGCGGCCTTCCTCGACGGCTTCAACTTCCATCGTCGCCTTATCGGTCTCGATCTCGGCCAGCAGATCGCCAGACGACACGGTGTCGCCCTCGGCGATGAGCCATTTGGACAATGTGCCCTCCTCCATCGTGGGGGACAGGGCTGGCATGAGGATTTCAATGGGCATTAGTTTTCCCTCTAGAGCTGTGTTTGTTCAAATTCTTTAAAAACACTGTCACACAGTTCAGATAAATTAGAGACGTTTGAGACTGCTGGCTTCGAACCGTTTAAGCATGAAAAATCAATCGTAATACTATTCAGGGACGGTAGTTCTTCTGTCAAAAAAATCTCAGTTTGTGAGTGATTGCGAAGCACGTTTACCTGCGCGTCACAGAGCTTTTGAGCGATATCGCTCATGCTTTCGTGCAAGCTAGCAGTTATATTAGCTTCGGGTGTAAATGAGGTTTTGCCTCTGCACTCCAAACTTGATTGCTCCTCACCAATGACGATCTCAAAAGCTAATTTATCATCAACATTGCTCGCATCTGCACATCCCAAAAGAAGCAACGGGACAATCAACATTAGTTGCGAAGCTTTAGACATAACACGCCCGCTTCGCCGCCGCGACGACATCCTCCGTCCCCGGTAAGCTCAGCGCTTCCAGATTTGCCGCATAGGGCAGCGGCACGTCGGCTTGGAAAATCCGCTCTGGTGGGGCGTCGAGATAGTCGAAGGCATCGCGCACGACGACGGCGGCGATT
>CAYPWW010000099.1:0-4099 GCA_964414555.1 uncultured Algimonas sp. | reverse complement strand
GCGCGCCGAGGCTGTCGGCTTGCTCCAACATCCGTACCAAAGCTTCGCGCCGTGCGCGATCCAACATATCTTCGAACATAGTAATGCGTCCGCCGACCAGCATGACAATCCGCGCGATAAAGCGGCGAAAATAATCAAAGGCGACAACGGTTGATCCGCTGACCATCATGATCTCACCCGAAGTGATGGGCGGCCGTTTTAGGTTCGTGACGCGAATATGGGACATCGCACCCTCACGCGCGTTGAGTTCCTGCAAATGTCGGTTTTGGGCGCGTGTCCCAAAAATAACCCCGATGATCAGCAGGGTAAGGGTGACGCCAATTTCGATCATGCCAAACCCCTCACGCCAGCACGACCGCTGTGCCATAGACATAGAGCTCGGATGCACCTTGCGTAATCGCGCTGGTGGAAAAGCGTACATTGATGACCGCATTTGCGCCCATCTCACCGGCTTGGACGATCATGCGTTCTGTCGCTTCTTTGCGGGCGTCTTCCAGCAATTCCGTATAGCCGACCAACTCGCCGCCCACGATATTTTTCAATCCTGCCATGATGTCACGACCCACATGTTTCGCGCGGACAGTGTTGCCTTGGACAAGACCTAGAAATTGACGAATCTCGCGCCCAGGCACGGTTTCCAAATTGGATAAGATCATAAGAGGTTCCACTTCATCACTTGTGTAGCTCGCATGAAAAAGCCCCGCCGCGCAAGCGCGACGAGGCCGAGGGATTAGAATGTCAGCGTGGTCACTCAGATTATTTCATCTCGTCTTTCATCATGGCGTCTTCTTTTTTCATCGCCTCTTCTTTCATCATGGCGTCATCCTTCATCATGGCGTCGCCTTTCATCGCATCGTCCTTCATCGCGTCGTCCTTCATCATCGTCTCCTCGGCCATCATTTCGCCCTTGGCGGACATGGCGTCGTCTTTCTTCATGGTGTCCTGCGTGGCACAGGCGGCCAAGCTAAGTGCGATGGCAGATGCGGCGGTCAGTTTCAAAAATTTCGTCATAAGTCTCTCCAAAATGTGTGGGGGTCTCCCCGGATGCGGCTTACCTATGCGCCTTCCGTTCGAGATTGCATCTGACGTTGCGGTGACAAATATGTGAGGTTGAGTTTCGCCGCCGTTCGTCGCACTCAAGGCCGACACATATGAACAACCGCTACAAAGACTGCCCATGACCAAACATGTCGCTTTTCAAATGGACCCGATGGAGACCGTCGATATCAACGGCGACACGACCTTTGCCCTGGCAGAGGTCGCCCAAGCCCGTGGCTGGACGATGTGGGAATATGGGCCAGAGCACCTGACCTATGATCGCGGACGGATTCTGGCCAACGCCCGCCCGATGACGGTGCAGCGCGATCCGGCACAGCCCGCGATTTTCGGCCCGCGCACCACGATTGATCTGGCGACAGAGATCGACGTCGTCTGGATGCGCCAAGACCCGCCGTTCGACATGTCCTATATCACGGCGACGCATTTGCTGGAGCGCCTCGAAGGCCAAACCCTCGTCGTGAATGATCCGAAATGGGTGCGCGCCTGCCCAGAGAAAATCCTGCCGCTGGACTATCCAGAGCTGATGCCCGCCACGCTGATCAGTCGGGACCGCGTCGCGATTGATGCGTTTCGCGCCGAGTATAAAGACATCATCCTCAAGCCGCTTTACGGCAATGGCGGCGCAGGGATTTTCCGCGTGAAAGCGAATGACCCGAACTACAGCTCGATCTTTGAGATGTTCATGGAAAGCAGCCGAGAGCCGATCATCGCCCAAGCCTTCCTCCCCGATGTGGCCAAGGGGGATAAGCGTATCCTCATTATTGACGGCGAGCCCGTCGGCGCGATTAATCGCGTTCCACAGAAGGGGGAAACGCGCTCCAACATGCATGTCGGCGGCAAAGCCGTCCCGACGGAACTGACCAAAGATGACCTGCGCATCTGCCACGCCATCGGCCCGATGCTAAAAGCGCGCGGTCAAATCTTGGTCGGGATCGACGTCATCGGCGATAAAATGACCGAGATTAATATCACCTCGCCCACGGGCGTGCAGGAGTTGAAACGGTTCAGCGGCGTGGACGCCGCGGCGTTGTGTTGGGATGCTATTGAGGGGCGGGTTTAGTTTGCGACGCCTAAAATTTCACTTGCAATAAAGACCTTTGGCCGCAAACCTGGAAATTCAATCAATATATCCAGTGCGACCAGTTTATCGATTGTTAAACTGGCGCTTCTGTGAGTAACTCCCAGAAGTTTCTGAATTTCTGGAATTGTGACGATCTGATTTTCAAATAGGTAATCCACCACACTCAGTGGATTAGAGCTTCTTGTCGATTCGCTGACAATGTCTCTATATTTTGTTTGTAGATTGATTAGCTTGTCTATTGTTTCGATCGTCATTCTCGCCGTTTGCGATACCGACTCTAGGAAAAAAATTATCCATTCTTCCCAATTTCCTTTTGCAGAGACATTATACATCAAATCGATGTATTCGTCCTTCCTGCTTTCAATAGATGGACTCACATAAAGCAACGGCATGTCAAATAAGTTACGTTCGACCGCCATGAGAGAGATTAGCATTCTGCCAACACGCCCATTTCCATCCGCGAAGGGATGAATAGTTTCTAGTTGATAATGCGCTAATGCAATGTCGATCAAAGCCTGACCGATTTGGTCATCTTTCTCAATGTTGCGATTTATGAATGCTTCCAATGCATCCATACAAGCCAAAGTTTCTGACGGTGGCGCAGGAACAAATCTTGCGGTTTCAATTCTATCACCACCGATAGCATTTTGTTCACGCTTATATTCGCCCGGCCTTTTATGTGCACCCCTCTGTCTTCCAACATTTGATAGTAGCGTTTGGTGTGCGCCTTTCAGCATTCTATGCGAAATTGGCAAGTTTTGATCTTGCAATGCTGTGAGACCATTTTGCAATGCTCTAAGATAATTTCGAACTTCTTTAGTCTGTTGGTCCGATTGTTCTTCTAAACCTGCTTCGGCGAGGGCTAGTTGATCGCCAGTGCTAAAAGTCCCTTCCATTGCTGATGATGTTAGCGCCTCGCGCCTTTGCAGCGGCTTTACCAAAATATAGGGGTTCGTCAGGCGTCTACTCGCGCCTTTAAGTTCGCCTACTGATTGCATAGCTGCAGCCAACGGCATTGTCAGTCTAGCCATATCTAGCTTTGGGGGCAGTGGTTCAGGCACAAATGCCTTAACACCAAATGGCGTGTCGACTAGTTTTCCAGTCGTTAAATCTGTAAAATCACTATTGTTCACAAATTGTACCTAAGTAGTATAAAGTTCCTTGAGTGATACTTTCGGGCCCCTAAGGTATCATTCAGACTCTGCTATGATACTTTGGCTAAACATGTCAAATCTACATTTTGTATGTCGCTAGATAAAGTTACTAGATGTTGTATTGTTATTGAAATCTGAAATTATTGGAACAATGGCTCAGCCACACATCCCCCTTGCCAACCCCACAACCTTCCCCTATATCCCCTTCAACTAAAACAATCCCACTGCACAATGATGCAGATCGGGCGGCCCTCGGGTCGCTTTTTTTATTGCCTGAAATCAGGCGAAAGGACCGGACTTCGCATGAAGACCAAGACGAACATAGATGAGCGTATTCTCGCGCTGGCCGAGCCGATTGCGGCGGATTTGGGCCTGCGCATCGTGCGCGTGCGCGTCATGGCGGGCAAGCGCCGGACGGTGCAGGTCATGGTCGAGCGTGTCACGGACGGCCTCGCCTCTGTCGATAATTGCGCGGACCTCTCGCGCGAGCTGTCCTCGATCCTAGAGGTCGAAGACCCGATTGCCGAGGCCTATGCGTTAGAGGTCAGCAGCCCCGGTCTGGACCGCCCGCTGACCGCGCTGGAAGATTTCACGACCTATGAAGGCTATCTCGCGCGTCTGGAACTGGACCGCATGGTCGAGGGCCGCAAACGCTTTCGCGGCGTGTTGGCTGGCGTCGAAGACGGCCACGTCGATATCAATCTGGACGGCGAGGCGGACAGCACCGCTTCCATTCCGTTCGATTGGATCTCGGAAGCCAAACTGCTGATTACAGACGAACTGATTGCGGCGGGCCAAAAGGCCA
>CAYPWW010000098.1:0-4277 GCA_964414555.1 uncultured Algimonas sp. | reverse complement strand
CCGCTGGAGCGTGTGCAGATCATCAAAAGCTGGTATGCGGATGGTAAGCCCCAAGAAGCGATTTATGACGTGGCCTGCGCGGATGGCTCCACGCCTGACGCGGGACGCTGCGCCGATCAAGGTGCACGGCTCGATGTCAGCAACTGTACACGCAGCGAGGGCGGCGCGGCAGAGTTAAAGACACTCTGGACCGATCCCGACTATGACCCAAAAATGCCGACTGCCTATTATGTCCGCGTGTTAGAAGTCCCGAAATGCCGCTGGTCCAGCTGGGACGCGCTACGCAATGGCACGCCGCCCAATCCCGAGATGAAAGCATCGGTCCAAGACCGCGCGTGGAGCTCGGCCATTTGGGTGCACTGAGCTCACCTTTTGAGGGCACAAAAAAGCCCGCCAGATGGCGGGCGATTTGAAGATTGGTTGCGGGGGTAGGATTTGAACCTACGACCTTCAGGTTATGAGCCTGACGAGCTACCGGGCTGCTCCACCCCGCGTCAATCGAAAGGGCGATATATGGACGCGGACGCGCCGACGCAAGCGTTATGTCTGTAAAATCTTTACTCTGTCCAAGGCTTAGGCTCATATTCGGGATAGGGGAGACGCTCACCATTTTCATCGGCAATTTGATACTGCAAAGTTGTCACATGACCAGAAGATGCAACGCGCACACCGCGTTCGACCTTTGGAAACAACTTCCACCACTGCACGGCGTTAATCGCGGAAGACTTGAAATAGTCTTCCGTACAGCGGGCCTGCACATTTTTCGGGGTCCCTTTTTCCGATACATCAAAACGCATCAGACAATACGCACTAAATTGCCGGCGACTATATTCCGGCATTTGTAGCGTCTCGCGGAAACAATATTCAGCCTCACGATCCTCAATGAGATCCATCTTTTTAATTTGTCGGACACATTGATTCCAATTTCTGTCACGCTTTGCGTAATTCAGGCCCATTGCGAATACGATTGGGGCAGCTGTGTTATCGCGTGCCCCCTCGACGTCTGATGTCCACATCTCTTTGGGTTTATGCCCCCACGCATATGCAAAAATCGGCGCGGCTCTCCCAATGGTTTTATGCAGCGTGCAGGGCGTATAACAACTCTCCAGAGGTTCCGCCGTTTTTGGGTCGTGAAGTGTCACCAACGCCCTCACATCAGATGTGACAGAAATTTTCTGGTTGGCATTTAGGCGCTGAGGATAGCTGCGTAGGGCTCTGATGAGCTCAAAATTTGGGTAGTTCGCTGTAATCCGCGCAACATATCGATCTTCGATTTTCTTCGCCGTATTCCGCGCATCCGCAGCTTGTGAACACAAGGCGACGAGCGCGAGAGCCAAACCATAGACCTTGATCTTCATTTGCTGAACCTGCCAGAGCCGCCAACACCCTGTCAAATCCCCGCTAGAACGTCGCGGCGAAGCTCTGGCGCAGGGCCGTCTTGGCCGCCGCCCCCGTAAGCAGTCCTGACCCGCCGACATTGACCGTGGCGACCACATCGAACCAACCCTGCCCGATCCCTTGGTTCAGGAGGTCTTCGGCCGACAGGCAGTGGCGACCGGCTTGCTGGCTGAGGGCAAAATCAATCTCGCCCGCGCCGTGATAGGTTCGGTAAATCACCTCTGTACAAACGAGCCGGTCCGTCGTGCGAAAGTCGAAAATAAAATCATACAGCTTACCTGTATGCGCACGCCCCCGAGTCAGGGCCGCCGCGATTTGATCGGCGCGCAACTGCGGGCGGATAACCGTAAAAGCGTCGACTTGCAGCGTCTCCTCTATGGCTCGCAACAAGACGCCGTCTTTTTTCGCTTCCAGAATATCGGCATCCTCTGCGCCCAGCCAGAGCGCGCTATGTGGCCAGAACCCGGGCAGAAAGAGGTTCGACATCGCATCGTCGTGGCGCGTGACGAAAACATCTCCGGGCTGCAAATACGAACGCAATTCTACGATCAACTCACGCGTGACCCGCTTTGTCGCGCGTGGCGGTTTGACGAGGGGGATTTTCAAATCCGCGACGTCTGAACCAATCATCTCGAACACACTGAACACGACATTGCGCACGGCAGAACGTGTGCGCCGCAAAAGGCTGTGCCGGACAAAACCGCCATAGCGGCGCAGATGGTCCCCGCGTGAGGCGGTCGGCAGGTTTAGCGTCTGGAGAATATCCGCGACCTGCGCCGTTTCCGGCGTGTCGAGCGCGGCGAGAATATTCACTTTATGCGCGTCATAGGTCGCGCAAGCGCGGTAAAAGCTCTCCATCCGAAAGGCAGAAGTGAGTTGCCGATACAGCCGCGTAAAGCTCTTGCGGGGCAGGCCGTAACGCGCGTCTGCTTCGTCCAATTTACGCCAGACGATCGGACGACCCCGCGCCAGATCAATCAGAACTTCGCCCGTGCGGACAATTAATTCCGCTGCACAAAAGGCGATTCCAAAACCGCGTAAGTCATCTGGTGATGCGTCATGTCCCTGACGACGGACGGCACGGGCCTGGGGGCGTAACCCCTGAATGACATCCCACAATGCCGCGCGAATCCCCAAATAGCGCGCATAGGTTTCGCGCAATCGGTCGTCTTCCGTTGGCGTATAATATCCACGGGCGGCCGCCGCCGAGACAAGCGTTTCCAACTCAGCCAAATGTTCGGGCGTTGGTACGCCTGCCTGAGCGGCAGTTAAAACGGAGATGTGGTCGCGAAAATAGGCCATAAGCTTAGGCCGTGTTCCGACCATCAGAACAGGGGGAGAGAGACGATCTTAGAGGCGTTCAACCTTATAACCCATGTCCAGAAGCATTTGCGGAACACTGTCGTCCCCCACCAGGTGTCCGGCGCCCACGGCGATAAAGTCTGTGCCGGAGCCTTCCATTTCTGCTGCGATTTGCTCGGCCCAATTGCGGTTACGATTGACAAACATCGCTTTGAAGAGTTCGGGGGCTTCAGCTTTCGTTTCCTCGATCAGGTCTTCTTCCATATCGTCGATATCGCCGACGGACCAATCGCGCGCCATTTCGTTCAGCATCTCCGCACCCTCTTCCATGTCTTCAATGGCGGAACGCAGGAATTCGATCTGAACGGCGTCGGGCAATCCGGCGAGCATATCGATCTGGGATTGTGCCGTTTCCAACGCGCGGACCTTTTTACCCGCGACCATCGGGGTCAGTTGCGTTTCTACACCGGAGCCGGGGTCAAACCCTTCCTTGACGAGCGCCATGACGCCCAGTGTCATGCCGGCCATCCAAGGCGCCATCGGGTCGACGGCTTCGACCGGAATACCCAATGCCGCCGTTTGCGCTTCTAATTTGGCATATAACTCAGGCGTGAGTTTAGATGATAAAGGTGAGTCCGGCGTCATCGCCTTTGACATGACATATTGCTGAAGTTTTGGGTCTGCCTCAGAGTCTGGCTGGATTTCAAACCAGACCTCATCTGCCGCTGCCAAACGTTCGCGCATCGTGTCGGATTTCCACGTGATATCTTTGGGGAGAATATGGATCGTGGGATAGAGCGTGATTTCAGAATCTGCGTCGCTGACAACCCACATAGGCGGTTGCGGCGGTAAATCGGAGACCGTGTCGAGGCTCTGTGCCCCAGGCGCGCCTTTACAGGCTGCGGTAAAAAGAAGGAGAGCACTCGCCAGTAGATGTGATGTTTTCATAGCGAAAACCGTAGAGGGTAAGATCAATCGGGGTCAAGGCTGTGTGGCGGGTTTGGCCCCGTTTTGCCACAACCGCCTAGCTGATCGCGAGGGCGCACTGTCGTCGTGCGGCTGTGCCACCTCGGGTGTTGCCTTGTGCATCGATCCAATCTGCCCGCAGCCACACAAATTCATCATCGACACGAACACCCACGCGTACAAGAGAGATGCAAAACCAGGATGAAGGCAGAGCCGAGGACTGAACGGATAGCGTGAGAGGCTAAAACGCAAAAAACCCGCCGGTTTAGGGCGGGTTTTGCGAAAGGAGGCAGCATCATGACTTGGATAAACCGGGCGGTGACCTACTCTCCCGTGCCTTCAGACAAAGTACCATCGGCGCTGAGCGGCTTAACGACTGAGTTCGGGATGGGATCAGGTGGGGACCGCTCGCAATAACCACCCGGTCAATGCAAGTCATGTTGTGTTAAATAGTAAAGATATCGTCTGGACAGCACCAGTCGCGGGACATCTTAGTCCACGCGCATGGGCGCTAACGTTTTACATTCACTGAGCAAGCTCAGTTTGGCTGTAAAACAATCTGAAATGAATCAAGCCAATCGAGTTATTAGTACTGGTAAGCTCCACATGTT
>CAYPWW010000097.1:0-4676 GCA_964414555.1 uncultured Algimonas sp. | reverse complement strand
GAACATGGCAGGCATCAGTCCGCGCAGAGAATTGCCGACAAAGACCGCTTCCGCCCGAGAGAGGTCGTCGCGCGTTAGGTGCGCCGCCATGGCTTGGCCTGTGTCCAGCATCTCTGCGCGCAGGACACCTGGCAAAAGACCAGCAGAAATGTGCGGCGTGAAAAGCTGGCCGTCGATTTTCAAAAACAGGCTCGTAAACGACCCTTCGCAGAGCTGCTGGGCTTCGTTGAAAAAAATGACTTCGTCGATCCCAAGTTTGGCGACCAATCGCGCGCGCTCGCCGTCGTAAAAATCTCGAGCGGTTGTTTTCACGCCAAAATCTTGCACGGACGGGAAAAGGGCATACCCCGAGAGCGCCAGCTTTAAGGGCGTCTCTAGCGGCGTATAAGGCGCGCGCTCGATTGAGAGAGATTCGCGCGTTCCAACCACGCGCACGCGACTATCGATGCCGTCGGCTTCGACCTCTGGCCAATCGAACCCCGATGCCAATGTAAATCGATTACGATGATAATTCTGTCGCGGGATTTTGCCATCCGCCATCTGCCGAAAGGTCTCAATCACGCCCTCTGGTTGGGGATCAAAGATACGCGCTTTCAGTAAGCACTCGCGATATTCATCCGGGCCGTCACTGTCCAGGACGACGCCCGAACCCACGTCATAGCGCAGGTGATCACCCTGCATCTGGACCGTGCGGATCGCGACAGAAAATTGCGCGCGATTGTCGGGTGCAATATATCCGACCGCCCCGCAATAGGCCCCGCGCGGGCCGCTTTCCAACTCTTGGATAATCTCCATCGTGCGCAGTTTCGGCGCGCCCGTGATCGATCCGCAGGGGAATAGCCCGCGCAGAATTTCCTCCCAAATGAGTCCGTCGCGCAAGGTCCCCGTCACTTCAGAAGTCATCTGATGCAGGGTCGGATAAGTTTCCAGCGCGAACAGCTCTGGCACGGCGACACTGCCCGGTTCGCACAGGCGCGACAGATCATTGCGCAGCAGGTCCACGATCATCAAATTTTCCGCGCGCGATTTGGGCTCGGCCTGCATTTCGGCCAAAATTCGCGCGTCCTCTGCGCCTCGTGGCCGTGTGCCTTTCATCGGACGCATGCGCATCTGCTGTCCTTCGCGCGCAAAAAATAATTCCGGCGAGAAGCTGACGATTTGCGTGTCGCCCAGCTGAACAACTGCACCATAACGCCCCGGCTGACGCCGTCGGAACGCGGCGTAAAGCTGGTGCGGGGAGACATCTGATGCCTTTATCTCGGCCTGCATGGGAAAGGTCAGATTGACCTGATAACAATCGCCCGCGCGCAGATAATCCTGCACTGCTGCGAACCGTTTTAGGTAGTCCGCTTCCGACCAATCCGGCTGGAATTTCAGCCTCGGAACATAGCGCGTATAGAGCCAATCAACTGGGACATTATCTTCGGGCGCATCGAAAACACCGAATTGCAAGAGTGGCGTAGAGGCGGGTGCGTCCAGGGCCGGTTCGAGTGCATGACCCAGCTCATACGACATCCACCCCGCCAGCCAGAACCCCTCGGCTTGAGCTTTTTCAATCGCGGCAAAAGCAACGGGCAGCTCCCCGCGTGTCTCGGCGGAAATGATCCGATGCGGCGCGCGAAAAACAAATTGTTCGCCGCTGCCCTGATCGTCCAGAAAGACGTGATCCGTCATCGCTAGAAAGAGAAATCCGGGATGATCCCGCCGTACCACGCATTGCGTTTGCGCAGAACATCTGGCGCTTCATCCGCGAAGCAGCGCCGGAAACTGACCGCGGCGCCGGGCGCGATTTGCCCCAGCAGCCAGAGGTCAGCTTGGATAACTTGCAGCGCGCGGGCATAACCACCCGTGCAATGTCCGTCGGCGAGGGCGAGGATCGGCTGCCCATCTGGCGGAACTTGCAAACTGCCCGGGAAGAGTGGACTGCTGTTCAGGCGCAGTGGCGTATCCAGTGAAATTTGGTCGCCTTTCAACCGCGTACCCATCCGGTCTGTCGCCGTCGTCGCGTAAAACGGCGTCGTAAAGAGATAGCGCTTTGCCGCCGCTGATAGGGCTTTCCATTCAGGCCCCGCTTCTCCGCGTAAAACGACATGATTGGACAGCGTCGGCAGGATAGATTTCGGCAGCGACTGTGGATCGCCCTGTCGCTTGCCAATGCGCAAAATATCACCGGTCTTCAGGGCTTCTCCGTCCAACCCGCCCAGCTTGGCCGGCAGGTACGTCGAGACCGAGCCCATGAACGCACGCGCCTCAACGCCGCCCGCAATCGCGATGTAGGCGCGACAGCCTGCGCGCGTGAAACTCAGCGTCACGATGTCGCCCGCCTCGATTTGCACGGCCTTGTTCATGGGCAAGTTCAGGCCCTGATTTTGCGCCCACATCTGCGCGCCGGAAATCGCAATGGTTGCATCCCGCCCAAAGCGAATATGCAGCCCGCCTAGAGCACATTCGATGGCGGGCGTGTCCCACGCATTTCCGACAAGGTGATTGGCAATGGCAAAGGACAGACGGTCCGCTGCGCCGCCACCGGGGATGCCTTGATGGCGATGACCGGGACGACCCGAATCCATAATCAGGCTTTGCGTGCCCGCATGTAGGACCCGCACACTCATTGCGGCACAAACCGCACGCGGTCCCCTGCGTTCAGGGCGAAAGGCGTGTCGCGCATGGCGTCAAAAATCGCCAGCGGTGTACGCCCAATAATCTGCCACCCACCCGGGCTCTCTAGTCCGTAAATCCCTGTCTGCCAATTCGCGATCCCGATACTGCCAGCGGGGACTTTCGCCCGCGGCGTGGCGAGCCTCGGATGGTGCAGCTTTTCCGGTGCAGGCGAGAGAAAGGTGAACCCCGGAATAAAGCCCATCATGCAAACGCGATATTCACTCTGGCTGTGCAGGGCGATAACGGCATCCGCCGAGAGTTTCGCCGCCGCGCAAATTGTGTCCATGTCTGGGCCGTCTTGGCCGCCATAATGAACGGGGATTTCAATTAATTGCCCAGTCTTTTTTGACGCTTTTGTTCTGGCCGCTAAAGCTGCTTCTACATAGGCCTCGGCCTCTTGGAACAACATCTGCCCCAGATCAAAGACGGCGACGACACTGTCATAGCCGGGCACAACTTCGCGGAAATATCCCGTCGCGCGCAAGGCTGCGCAGAGATCATGCACCGCGTCATTCACGGGCTGGGAAAATCCCTCGGCCGCCCATTGGACCAAAACGGCGTGATCGCCGTAGGATGTGATTTCGGGTGTCATAATTAGAATGCTTGGACGCGCAGCCCCGCCGTTTCAAGCGCTGCGCGGGCTTGCCGCGCGGTTTCTACCGCGCCTGCACTATCCCCATGCACACACAGCGATCCCGTGTGCAAGACCAGCTTCCCGCCCGACTCGGTTTGCACTTCGCCCGTTGTGGCCAGTGAGAGGGCTTGGGCCAGTCGCGTCTCTGGATCGGCGATGACGGCGCCGTCAATCTTGCGCGAGAGCAAATGCCCATCATCTGTGTAGCGACGGTCGATGAAACCTTCCGCAACAAAGCGCAGGTCGTGATCTTCGGCGGCGCGTTTCATCTCGGAATTGGGCCCGCCCAACAGGGTCAGTTTCATCGGCAGATCCGCGATCATCCGTGCGATCAGGTCAGCTTTCTCCGCGTCAAACACGGCGTCATTATAGAGCGCGCCATGAGGTTTGATGTGGGCCAGCTCTGCGCCTTCTTCCGCACAGATCTCTGCGAGTTTCAGGACTTGCGCGCGGAGCGTCTCGGACAGCGCTTCCGCCGAAATATCCTCGCCCAAGACCAAAGAGCGTCGCCCAAAGTTCTCGCGGTCGGGATAGGCCGGATGCGCGCCAATCGCCACGCCTGCGGCCTTGGCCAACCGAACCGTTGTGCGCATCGTGTCCGTATCGCCAGCGTGGCCGCCACAAGCGATATTTGCGCTCGACACAGCCGTCAGGATGGCCGCCTCTGACGCGGCCCACTCGGGATTATCCGCTTCACCAATATCAGCATTCAGGTCGATGGTTTTCATATCCGCTTTATATCCGTTTCAACGCACGGCATGAAGGGCCAAATGCTGACCGATCCCATATTCCTCGCGAGTGCGATTTTCGCCGTGTTGATTACGGGTGTGTCCAAGGGCGGCTTTGGCGGCTTGGCGCTCTTTGCGGTGCCGATCCTCTCGCTCAGTATCTCGCCAGTTCAGGCGGCAGGCATCTTATTGCCCATCCTCATCGTCATGGATTGGATCAGTGTCTGGGCCTATCGCAAGACATGGGATAGGCGATTATTATGGCTGATGCTGCCGGGCGCGGTCGTTGGGATCATGATCGGTGGATTGCTCGCGGATCAGGTCAGCGAGGATTTCGTGAGGCTGTGCGTCGGGCTGATCGCCATCCTCTTTCCGATTTATGCCGTCATTGGCGCGCGATTTTTGCAGGGTCGAAATCATGTGCAGGGCAATCGGTCGCTGGCCGGATTGGCGGGTCTTGCGGCAGGTTTTACGAGCTTTGTCGCCCATGCGGGCGGGCCGCCCTTTCAAGCCTATGCCCTACAGCAGGATTTGGAAAAGCGTATCTATGCCGGCACGGCGGTGATGTTTTTCTTTGTCGTGAATGCGGTGAAATTGATCCCCTATGCCATGTTGGGGCAGTTTGATCGGACGAATCTGACGACCTCTGCCGC
>CAYPWW010000096.1:0-4677 GCA_964414555.1 uncultured Algimonas sp. | reverse complement strand
GTATCAAATCCTCGATGTGATCGCGGGCGACTATGCATCAGATAAAATTACCTTCACGGCTTATGACCATTATGGCGTCCCGAAATTTAGCAAAGCCGAAACGGCCCTGCTTTTTGTGATTAATGACGAAGGACGCTGGTTTCACAGCAAATATAATTTCTATGAGGTCCACCGTACGACCGATGGGGATTGGGCTGCCTGTGGGGATGCGCGCTGGCAATACGACCCGGACACGGAGCCTGCGGATAAAGAACCCCTAGAGCCCATCACATTTCTTGACCCTGTGCAGGTCAATATCCCCGCAGGTTTCGAAACGCTCGCAGACTATATCGACCCGGATGAGACCCTCAGCGAGAGCGAGCGTGCGGGACTACAGGCTGAAATTGATGAAGATAATGCCAAGTTCAATAGTCTCTACCGCCCGCCGATCTGGTCGCGTGACGGCGACATTGCCACTTGCCAGATGGGCACGCGGGTTGCCGATCTCTTCAGATTCCAAAATGAGACCCGCTTCAAACCTGAACAGCGCGAAGCGATTTGCGAGGCGGAAAACGGCGAAGCCTGGGACGCGATGACCCTCGACTGGCGCGCACGCCAGAAATTACTAAATGACTGCACGACAGCGATGAAGCTGGCGAATTTGCCATAGCTTATTTTCGCCCTAAATTCCGTTCACCCGCCGCATCGTCAAATTAATTCGGCCACCCTTGGGCACCAGCGCGCTTTGGCCATAATCGACGCGGGTAACGCCGTGGTAGCAGAGGCGGGCCTCATCGGCGAGGACGACGACGTCGCCGCTCATCAGTTTGATGCCATGCGTCTTGCCGCCGCGCTTGGGTCCGCCCAGACGGAACATGGCCGGATCGCCGAGGCTGACCGAGACGACGGGCGCACGCACGTCCTGCTCGTCATTATCGACATGCATCCCCATTTTCGCGCCTTCGCGATACCAATTGATCAAGCAGGCTTCTGGCGGGGCGGGCCAGTCGGTGACCGCTTGCCACAGGCTCAGCAGTCGCTCTGGCAGGGCGGGCCAAGGCGTGCCTGTCTTGGGATGTGTCGCTTCATAGCGATAGCCCTTGTCCTTATCCGTCACCCAGCCCAGTTGGCCGAAATTGCTCATCACAACGGAGAGCGGTGTGCCCGTGCGCGGCATGGTCGGCTGAAAGAATGGCGCTTGCGTAACGCCCGCGCGGACAGCTGCAATTAATTCCGCTTGTTCTTCGGGCGAGAAATAAAGCGGGTAATGCGCGAAACCTTTAGGCAGTTCCCTCATGCCAAAAGCGCGCGCATGGCATAGAAAATGGCTGCGGCGGACAATCCGGCGAGCGGCACGGTAAAGATCCAGGCGGCGACGATCTTCCAAAGTAGGCGGCGCTCGACGAGGCGCGGACGATGGGCTTTGCGCAGGGCCCGCCAGTCCGCGCCGCTGGGTCCTGTCTGGGCCAGACCGCGGACCAGCACACGGCGCTCATTCAGCGTGGCGGCCTCATAGCGCGTGACGAAATCCGTCGCATCTTGTAGCCGCCCGACCCAGTTGGCTTCTGCCTCTTGGCGGGAGACCATCGCCTCGCGCAAGAAGCCAATTCCGAAAATCCCGCCGACGGTGATATGGGTCGAGGACACCGGCAGGCCCAATTGGCTCGCGATGATGACGGTGATTGCTGCGGCCAGTGCCACGCAAAAGGCGCGCGACATGTCCAGCTGTGTGATTTCTGAGCCGACTGTGCGGATCAGTTTTGGCCCGTAAAGCGCCAGCCCCACCGCGATACCCAGCGCGCCGATCAGCATCACCCAAAGCGGGATGCCGGCTTTGGCTGTCACCGCGCCGGACAGGACGGCTTCATTGATCGCGGCCAGCGGCCCGACGGCATTGGCGACATCATTCGCGCCATGCGCAAAGGACAACAATGTCGCCGCCACGATCAAGGGGATCAGAAATAAGCGGTCGACGCGAAGATGCGAATTCTCGCACGTGCTAGCCGCCTTTGCGACGAGCGGACGCGTGATCAGCAGCACGACGACGCCAATCCCAAACCCCAGCAACAAGGCCAGCGGAAACTCGACTTTGATCAGTTTCTTGAGGCCTTTGAGGATCAGATAGGTCGAAAAGGCCCACGCCATGATTCCGACTAAGATCGGGACGACCCGCGTGGCAGAGCCGCAAAGATCAGATTGATACAGGACGGTCCGCTTGATGACGTAAAGTGTCAGGGCGGCGATCACACCCCCCATGGCGGGGCTGATGATCCAGCTGGCCACAATCTGTCCCATCGTGCCCCAATCGGCGATGGCCCAGCCACCGGCAGCGATCCCTGCGCCCAGCACGCCGCCGACGATTGAATGCGTCGTGGACACGGGTGCGCCCAACCAGGTTGCGACGTTCAACCAAACGGCCGCTGCCAGCAATGCGGCGCTCATGACCCAGATAAAGGTCTGCACATCATCGCCAAAGGCCATCGGATCGATGATACCTTTCTTGATCGTAGAGACGACATCCCCGCCCGCGATCAATGCGCCGCCTGCTTCGGCGATAAAGGCAATGATGATCGCCGCGCCGAGGCCCAGCGCGCCGGATCCAACAGCCGGACCGACATTATTGGCGACATCATTCGCGCCGATATTCATGGCCATATAGCCACCGACAACAGCCGCGAAGATCAGATAGCTCGGATCGCCCGACAGCCCGCCAAACTGCATTTCCACAAAGATGTAAATCAGCGCGAGAAAGCCAGCGGCCGCCGCCAAGCGAAGGCCATCGCTCAGACTGAAAGCGCGCGGTGTCGTGGAGTCGGACATAAATGCCTTACCTAGAAAGAGGGGCTAAATTTACCGCTAGCCCTGACGCGCTGTTCCTCTCATGTCCAGCCTGACGCGGAGGTCTCACGCGAAAGTGTGGCGGATAATTCAGATGCCAGTCGTGGCTTTTCCGTTTACACGGTCATTATGAGATATTTTGCTGTGATCCTTCTGCCGTTCTTCCTCGCTGGTTGCGGCGAACGATCGGTTCAAACACCGCTACTCCAAGTTTCGCAAGCACCCGCACCGCGCGTGGCCTCTGCTGTCGAGGTTGCGCCCACTGCCCGTCCGCTGGTTAAGGCTGCACGGGAGAGGTTGGCGGCCTCCGTTGTCTATGATGGACGCTATGTCGGGATTGATTATCCCGGCGGGGATGTGGACCCCGGTATCGGCGTCTGCACGGATGTCGTTATTCGGTCGTACCGCGCGGCGCATGGCTTTGATCTGCAAAAAGTCGTACATGAGGATATGCGCGCGGATTTTGATGCCTATCCGACGAATTGGGGGCACACGCGACCTGATAAAAACATCGACCATCGCCGCGTGCCCAATCTGGAAGTCTGGTTCACGCGGGCAGGTCACGCCTTGCCCATTACGCAAATCGCAGCCGATTATCGCCCAGGTGATGTTGTCAGCTGGCGGCTGTCCGGTGACGGCGTCCCGCATATTGGCATCGTTTCCGATCGCGTGGCCGCTGATGGAACGCCGCTGATCATCCACAACATCGGCCGCGGTCCAGAGGAGGATAACATGCTCTTTGCTGCTCGGATCACGGGGCATTTCCGTTTTGCGCCAGAAACAGCGCCGTAAACAGAGCGGAAAAATCTCTGCTTTCGCCCTTGCGACTCTTTTGACCCGCCCCATATCGGGTCCAGACCACACGGGATGCTCGGTTTTGCGGCCAATCGGCGCGCGCTGATCTCCCTTCGGATCACAGTAACACTGCGGATGCCTGCACTTTAGGGTCCGCCCACGCATTTGGAGCATATTATGTCTAAAGTGATTGGCATCGACCTCGGCACGACGAACTCTTGTGTTGCGGTCATGGACGGCGGCAAGCCGAAAGTTATCGAAAACGCCGAAGGCCAGCGCACGACACCCTCCGTCGTCGCCTTTACCGAAGACGGTGAGCGCCTGATCGGTACGCCAGCTCGTCGCCAAGCCGTCACGAACCCAGAGCACACCTATTACGCCGTCAAGCGTTTGATCGGCCGCCCGTTTACGGATGCTGCCGTCAAGAAAGACGCCAAGCTGGTCCCTTACAAGATCGTCAAAGGCAAGGGCGGTGACGCCTATGTCCAAGGTCGCGACAAAGAGCTGAGCCCATCTGAGATTTCGGCGATGACCCTGACAAAGATGAAGGAAACGGCTGAGGACTATCTCGGCGCGACTGTCACACAGGCCGTCATTACGGTTCCGGCTTACTTTAACGACGCTCAGCGTCAGGCCACAAAAGATGCCGGTAAAATTGCCGGTCTCGAAGTTCTTCGTATTATCAACGAGCCGACAGCGGCTGCGCTGGCTTACGGTATGGATAAAGAAGACGGCAAAACTATCGCGGTCTATGACCTTGGCGGCGGTACATTTGACGTCTCGGTTCTCGAAATCGGCGACGGCGTCTTTGAGGTGAAGTCGACCAATGGCGACACCTTCCTCGGCGGTGAAGACTTCGACATGCGCATCGTCGAATATTTCGCGGAAGAGTTCAAAAAAGACGCAGGCATCGACCTGAAGAAAGACAAGCTCGCGCTACAGCGCCTGCGCGAAGAGGCTGAGAAGTCGAAGAAAGAGTTGTCCTCTGCGTCGACCTATGAAGTGAACCTGCCGTTTATCACGGCGGATGCGTCTGGCCCGAAACATTTGAACATGAAGCTGACC
>CAYPWW010000095.1:0-4888 GCA_964414555.1 uncultured Algimonas sp. | reverse complement strand
GGTGGCCGTCACACGCCGTTCTTCAACAACTATCGTCCGCAGTTCTACTTCCGTACGACGGACGTGACCGGTGTTGTGACTTTGAAAGAAGGCACAGAGATGGTCATGCCGGGCGACAATGTTGAGATCAACGTCGAGCTGATCGTGCCGATCGCGATGGAAGAGAAGCTCCGCTTCGCCATCCGCGAAGGTGGCCGCACAGTCGGCGCCGGCGTTGTTGCTAAGATCGTCGAATAGGCGAGATGAGCAGACAGGCCCTCACCAAAGGGTCTGACAAAACAAGGCGGGGGGTCTCTTTTGAGGCCTCCCGCATTCCCGTTTTTCGGGAAGGGGTATAGCTCAGTTGGTAGAGCACTGGTTTCCAAAACCAGCGGTCGTGAGTTCGAGTCTCTCTGCCCCTGCCAGTCCGGCGCTCTTGAAAAGAGTTGCGGGCGCTACAAACTAACGCAGTCAAGGCCTTCGGGTCGTCGACTGAAATGGACATAACATGCCGAAGAGCAAGAACAGACGTAAATCCGGACAAAAACCGGGCAAAGGTCAGTCGACAGGGTCGGCTGCGCCGACTCCGGCTGTTGCGTCTGCGGCGGGTTCTGATGGCGCTGCGGCGCCTAGCGTTGGTCCTGTCAAATATGTCGGTCAGGTTCGTCAAGAGGCCCGCAAGGTCGTTTGGCCGGGCTGGCCAGAGGTCTGGAAGACGACAATCCTCGTGATGTTGATGGTCGTTCTGATGGGTGCGTTTTTCTTTGTTGTGGACTGGGCGTTGGCTAACATCGTTCAATTCATTCTCGGTTTCGGAGCCTAAGACATGTCAGCCAAATGGTATATCGTTCAGGCCTATTCGAACTTCGAAAAGCGCGTGGCAGAATCGCTCGAACGTGATGCGGCCGAGAAGGGTCTGAGTCACTTGTTCGAGGAGATTCTTGTCCCAACGGAGTCCGTCGTAGAGGTTCGCAAGGGTCGCAAGGTCGAGAGCGAACGCAAGTTCTTCCCGGGCTATGTGTTGGTCAAGGTCGATTTGACGGATGAGGCCTATCACCTCGTCAAGAACACGCCCAAAGTGACGGGCTTCCTCGGTTCCGCGCTGAAGCCGATGCCAGTTTCTGAAAAAGAAGTCGCCCGCATCGTCGGCCAGATCCAAGAAGGTGTCGATAGCCCGCGTCCGATGATCCAATTCGATCTGGGCGAAACGATCAAGGTTGTCGACGGTCCGTTCCAGAGCTTTAACGGCACGGTCGAAAGTGTCGACGAAGAGAATGCGCGCCTAAAGGTGCTGATCAATATTTTTGGGCAGGGCACACCTGTCGAACTGAATTACACACAAGTCGAGAAAACTTGATTTGATGTAACCCGCTTGTGGGAGACGCGGCTAAGTCCAGTCGTTGTCGTACCACGGGCACCACATAGCGTTCGGATGAGCCGGGCGTGTCACCTTCTCGGGCTAAATCCCCGAGGCACTTTAAGGAGTGGAACATGGCAAAGAAGATTGATGGCTATATCAAGCTGACGATCCCGGCCGGGCAAGCCAACCCGTCCCCACCGCTTGGGCCTGCATTGGGTCAACGCGGCGTAAATATTATGGAATTCGCAAAGGCGTTTAACGCCAAGACCGATGAGATCGAAAAGGGTGTTCCGACACCGACGGTCATCACGGTTTACGGCGATAAGTCCTTTACCTTCATCACGAAAACGGCGCCTGCGTCATATTTCCTGAAAAAGGCGGCGGGCAAGAAGCAGGGCTCTAACAACCCGGGTTCCGAAGTCGGCGGCACGGTCACAATGGACCAGTGTCGGGAAATTGCTGAAGCGAAAATGGTCGATCTGTCGGCCAATGACGTAGAAGCTGGCGCCAAGATCATCGCGGGCTCTGCTCGGTCGATGGGCTATGACGTGACGGGAGAATAGACATGGCGGGTAAACGTTACAAAGCTGCTGTCGCAACCGTCGATACGCACAAAGATTACTCGGTCTCCGAGGCTGTAAAGCTGGTGAAGTCGAACGCGAAAGCGAAATTCGACGAAACTGTCGAGATCGCGATGAACCTAGGTGTTGATCCACGTCACGCTGACCAAATGGTCCGCGGCGTCTGCAATCTGCCCAATGGCACAGGCCGTTCGGTTCGTGTCGCTGTTTTTGCGAAGGATGCAAAAGCTGATGAGGCGAAAGCCGCAGGTGCTGATGTTGTCGGAACGGACGATCTGGCAAAGATGATTCAGGATGGCGACATGCCGTTCGAAAAAGTCATCGCGACACCAGATATGATGCCGCTCGTCGGTCGTTTGGGTAAGGTTCTTGGCCCCAAGGGCATGATGCCAAACCCAAAGGTTGGTACAGTGACCATGGATGTCGCGAAAGCTGTCGCTGATTCTAAAGGCGGCGCTGTTGAGTTCCGTGTCGAGAAAGCTGGCGTGATCCACGCTGGTGTCGGCAAAGCGTCCTTCACAGAAGAAAAATTGGCCGAGAACGTCAATGCGTTCCTCGGTGCGATCCAAAAGGCTCGCCCAACAGGTGCGAAAGGCGTCTTCGTCAAGAAGATCGCTTTGTCCTCCACCATGGGCCCAGCCGTGAAGATCGATACGAATGAGGTGCCGAACTAAGGTTCGACACACGAAGAATTTGATCCGTGGCTTTCGGGCGACGGGTCAAGCTCCGGCGCGGACCTCATGTTCGCGGCGGACTGTCCAAGACCACCGGTGCGGGCCATATGGCGCGCTTAATCTCCGGCGTAGACGGGATAAGACCGAATTTAGGCGCGGGCGCGTTGTCGCTCGCAAGTGATTGGGTTCGAGTTCTGGGACAGACACCCGCTCGTGCGGTTCGTCTGAGATCAGGCGGAATGCGCGAGTATTCCAAGGAGTTCCGCAATGGTGCGGAGCCCCGACAATAGGAGACCGCAAATGGACCGTTCTCAAAAAGAGGAAGCCGTCAAAGCTCTCGAAGAGATTTTTGATGGTGCAGGATCCGTGGTTCTGGCCGATTATTCGGGCATGACCGTTGCGGAAATGACGGATTTGCGCGCCAAGCTCAGAGAGCAGGGCGCAACGATCCGTGTTGTGAAAAACCGTTTGGCGAAAATCGCTTTGAAGGGTCGCCCCTTTGAAGCGGCTGCTGAAAAGTTCACCGGACCCGTCGCGATTGCGTGGGCCGAGGACATGATCAGTGCGCCGAAAGTGGCTGTGGAATTTGCCAAGGACTCGGATGCGTTCGAGATCACGGGTGGTTTCATGGGCGAGGAAATCTTCGGTGCCGACGGCATCGTGGCGCTTTCCAAGCTCCCAAGCCGCGAAGAGCTCATCGGTATGGCTGCTCAGCGTCTGCTGGGTCAAGCGTCTCAGGTTGCTCAGCGTCTTATGGCGCAGGGTTCCAACCTGTCCGGTGCGATCAAGGTTATCGAAGAAAAGGCCGCAGCTTAGGCTCGGTCCCGTTCTTCGTGTTCGCAACAACATTCTCGCAACTCGAAAACCAAACTTTAAAAGGAAGCTAAAATGGCTGACGTTAAAAAACTCGCTGATGAGCTGATGGGTCTGACCATCCTCGAAGCAAAAGAACTGAACGATATTCTCGAAGAAAACGGCATCAAGGCCGCTGCTGCAGTTGCAGTTGCTGGTCCTGCTGGCGGCGACGGCGGCGGTGCTGCTGAAGCTAAGACTGACTTCGACGTCGTTATGACATCGTTCGGTGGCAACAAGATTTCCGTGATCAAGGAAGTCCGCGCCATCACAGGTCTCGGCCTGAAAGAAGCTAAAGAACTCGTCGAAGGCGCGCCAAAAGCCGTCAAAGAAGGTGTTCCAGAGGCCGAAGCCAACGACATCAAAGAGAAACTCGAAGCAGCCGGCGCAACAGTCGAGCTCAAGTAGTCTCTTGTCTGATCTCTGCGTTTAGCGGGGGTCATCTGATACAGGGCGGCACGATTTTTCGTGTCGCCCCTACGCGTCTCTTGGCGCGGCATGGATAAGCGAGCTGACTGTGTTGGTTGCTATCGGTGCGAATAAGCTGACGGGCAGTTGAACCCGACGAAATTGAAGGGCTTGAGCTAGCAGGGCGTGCACACCCCACTGGCGGCAAGTCCACAACGCAAAGGTTGCTTTGATGTCGCTAACTTTCACTGGCAAGAAACGTATCCGCAAGAGCTTCGGCCGAATTCCGGAAGTCGTCCGGATGCCAAATCTGATCGAAGTTCAGAAATCCTCCTATGACCAGTTCTTGCAAAAGAACATCGATCACGTCGATCGGGGTGGTGATGAAGGTATGAACGGTGTGTTCAACTCCGTCTTCCCCGTCCGGGACTTCTCGGACCGCGCGGTTCTGGAATATGTCTCTTTCGTCTTCGAGAAGCCGAAATTTGACGAAGAAGAATGTCAGCAGCGCGACATTACTTACGCCGCTCCGTTGAAAGTCAAAATGCGCCTCGTCGTGTTTGATATCGACGATGATACAGGTGCGCGCTCGGTCAAAGACATCAAAGAGCAAGACGTTTATATGGGTGATATCCCGCTCATGACGGCCAAAGGTACGTTCATTGTCAATGGTACAGAGCGCGTGATCGTCTCACAAATGCACCGCTCGCCGGGCGTGTTCTTCTCGCACGATAAGGGCAAGGGCCACAGCTCTGGCAAGTTCCTCTTCTCTGCGCGGATCATTCCGTATCGTGGGTCCTGGCTCGACTTTGAGTTTGACGCCAAAGATATCCTCTATGCGCGGATCGACCGCCGCCGGAAATTGCCAGCGACAACTGTGCTCTACGCACTCGGCATGACGCGTGAGGAAATCCTCGAGCAGTATTACGAGTCGATTGCGTTCAAACGCGACAAGAAAAAAGACGGCTGGACCCGTCCGTTCAAAGCGGACGAGTATCGTGGCGCGAAACTGCTGCGCGATCTGGTCGATGCCA
>CAYPWW010000094.1:0-4939 GCA_964414555.1 uncultured Algimonas sp. | reverse complement strand
GATCAGTTCCTGCCAGTTTTTTTCAATCATGGTGTTCGCCTTTTGGTGTGAGACCAGAGCGTGATGCTCGGACCTCTAAGCGGATGGCGCGTGAAACACGCACCGGAAAATATACGCGAGAAGCGCTAGACGCGGCGGCGCTTGGGCGGGCGGCAGCCATTGTGCGGGATCGGCGTGACGTCACGGATCGTTGTGATCGTGAAACCAGACGCGCCCAGTGCACGGACGGCGCTTTCGCGGCCTGAACCTGGGCCGTTCACGTTGACTTCTAGCGTGTTCATGCCGTGCTCGGCCGCTTTACGCGCAGCTTCTTCTGCTGCGACCTGCGCCGCATATGGCGTCGATTTACGTGAGCCTTTGAAACCCATTGCACCGGCAGAACACCATGCCACGGCGTTGCCTTGGGCATCCGTGATGGTGATCATTGTGTTGTTAAATGTTGCGTTGATGTGCGCGACGCCGGAAGTGATGTTCTTCCGGTCGGCGCGGCGAACGCGGCCTGGTTCTTTAGCCATTTCAGCCTACCTTATTTCTTCTTACCGGCAATGGCCTTTGCAGGGCCTTTGCGGGTACGGGCGTTTGTGTGTGTGCGTTGACCACGGACGGGCAGACCACGGCGATGACGCAGACCGCGATAGTTACCCATGTCCATCAGACGCTTGACGTTCTGGCTGTGCTCACGGCGCAGGTCACCTTCGACTTGGTGATCGGCATCGATCGTCTCGCGGATCTTCAGGACTTCTGCATCCGTCAGGTCATGGACGCGACGCTCGCGACCAATGTTGACCTTTTCACAGATCTCGGCGGCCTTGGCCGGTCCAATACCGTGGATATAGCGCAGCGCGATCTCCACGCGTTTGTTAGTCGGGATATTTACCCCAGCAATACGAGCCACAAGCGGCCTCCAAAATTATCGTCCCGGCGGACGGATTGTCTCTAGTGTGCCCGTTCCATGCGGAAAGGGCGACGAGTCGTCAATGACTGCCGCTAAAGCGGGTCACCTAGTCCCATTCCCGCGCGGCGTCAACCGCGCGGACTGCAAACTCACCCACCAAATAGGCGAGCAAAAAATCCCCGCTTCGGCTCGACTGTTTTCGAGGCGTGGCGGTCTAGCACTTCTGCGATCGAAGCCGAGACGGAATCGATGTCGGACATGCCGTCAACTTCCGTCAATTTCCCCTGTGCCGAGTAATAGGGCAGCAAAGGTGCGGTCTGTTCATTATAGGTCGCGAGGCGATGTTTGAACGTCTCAGGATTATCATCCTTGCGTCCCTGCTCCTCAAAACGTTTGGCGATACGGTTCAGGATCGCATCATCATCAACTTTTAGGCGGATGACGCTGTCGACGCGTTCGCCCCGTGCGGTCAGTGTTGCATCTAATGCCTCAGCCTGAGCAACTGTGCGGGGGAAACCATCGAAAATATAACCGGCAGCGCCTGTGTTCTGGTCGAGCTGATCTTCGATCAACGCGATGACAACATCATCGCTGACGAGATCGCCTGCCTTGAGGATACCTTCGACACGTTGGCCTAGCTCTGATCCGGATTTGATCGCCGCACGCAGCATGTCCCCAGTGGAGAGCTGCACGAGCTGACGCTCGGACACGAGGCGCTTGGCCTGCGTGCCTTTACCGGCGGCGGGTGGTCCGAATAAAACAAGATTGAGCGCCATGCGTGTCCCCTTACGCTTTACTTAAGCTTTGTCACGACGACGCATGCGGGACTTCTTGATAAGCCCCTCATACTGATGCGCGATCAGGTGCGACTGGATCTGCGCGACCGTGTCCAATGTCACGGAGACGATAATCAGCAAGCTCATGCCACCGATTAACATCGCAACCGACGTCGGGATACCCGCGTTTTGCGCGATGAAGAGCTCTGGCAGGACACAGACGAAAGCCACGTAGAACGCGCCAATAAATGTCAGGCGCGACAGGACATAGGACAAATATTCTGCTGTGCGATCCCCTGGACGAATACCGGGCAGGAAGCCGCCATTCTTGCGCAGGTTATCGGCCACATCGTCTGGCTTAAACACATAAGGCACATAGAAGTAACAGAAGAAGATAATCAGCAGACCGTAGAGCACCAAATAGGTCGGCTGGCCATAGCCCAAGAGCGCGAGGACCGTACCGACAGCGCCGGACGCTGCACCATCACCACCCACGAAAATCTGACCAAAGGTCGCTGGCAACAGCAACAGCGAGCTGGCGAAAATCGGTGGGATCACGCCGGCTGTGTTCAGCTTGAGCGGCATAAAGGAGCTTTCGCCGCCAAACTGCTTGCCGCCCGCCATTTGCCGTTTCGGATATTGCACCAACAGACGTCGCTGCGCCCGTTCGACAAAGACGATCAGCATGGACAGCCCGACGAACAATACGATTAGGGCAATAAGGATAACCTCACCAATATCACCGCTTTGGTTCAGGCCGAAGGTCTGGAAAATCGCCTTGGGCAGTTCCGCCACAATACCGGCGAAAATGATCAGCGAGACGCCGTTACCAATGCCGCGTGCGGTGACTTGCTCACCCAACCACATCAGGAACATTGTACCACCCACAAGGGTAATCACAGCGGACGCTTGGAACATCAGGCCAGGATCGATCACAGCACCCGGTGTAGCTTGCAGTGCGCGGGCGATACCAAAGGCTTGGAACGCCGCGAGGAAAACTGTCAGATAGCGCGTATATTGATTGATCTGCTTACGGCCCTGCTCGCCATCTTTATCGAGCTCTTTCAACGAACCGATAGAGCCTTTGAGGAGCGTCATGATAATCGAAGCCGAAATATAAGGCATCACGTTCAGCGCGAAAACGGCCATCCGTTCGACAGCGCCGCCGGAGAACATATTCATACGACCCAAAAGGCCGTCGCCAGCACCGCTACTAAATGCGGCTTGGAACGCCTGCATGTCCATCCCGGGGATCGGAACATAAGTGCCGATGCGATAGACCACGAGGATCATCAGGGTGAAAAGCAGACGCTTTTGCAAGTCTTTGGCTTTGGCAAAGACGCCGATATTCATATTGGCGGCGAGTTGTTCGGAGGCTGAAGCCATAATGCGTTCCCTGTCCGTTATGGCCCTGTCCTACACATAGCGTGGCGGGGCGCTTCGTCACCAGATAAGAACGCGGCGCGGCCTGTGAAAGGTCGCGCCGCGTTTTTTACTCAATTCGTCACAGCGGGGCGGCTTAGAATTCGCCCAGCTTGCCTTCGTTCTTGGCCAGCAAGTAATAGAAGGTCACGCGGTTTTTCATGCGCGTTGGCTTCATTGTCGTACAAACGGCTTTGACTTTTTCCATGGCCACGACCTTGTCGTCGATGCCCATTTTCTTTTTCATGAAGCCTTTGACGATCGTGTCCAGCTCTGTCTCATCGCCACAAGAGACGTATTTCGCGTCCTTGTTTTTCAGCGATGCACCGAGATATTTTTCGATCTTTGTGACGACAGCATTGTCAGCATCGGCGTCATATTCGCGAGTCTTCGCGAGATAATCGGACTCGCCTTCGGCCTTAGCGGCTTTCTTGGCAGGGGCCTTTTTCGCAGCTGGCTTTTTCTCAGCTTTTGGCTTCGCAGCAGGCTTCTCAGCCTTGGCAGGGGCTGGCGCAGCGGTAGCTTTTGCAGCCTTTTTATCAGCTTTCGACACTTTACCCGAACGATCCTGCTTCTCGCCTTTTTTGCGGTAAACAGTCGCTTCATCGAGAACGGTGACAGAACCCTTGGCCGCTTCAACAGCCGCATGAGCGTTCTTTGTCGCGCCGGAAACATGCAGCTTCACAGCACCTTCGACTTTACCGTTACCGATCAGACGCACGCCGTCTTTGGCGCGACGGATGACACCAGCTTCCACGAGGGCGGCTGCATCATACTCTGTCTTGGCATCGATCTTACCAGCTTTGATCGCGCGGTTTAGCGACGCGATGGACAGCTCTTGATAGGTCTTGCGGTTCGGCGCGTTAAAGCCGCGCTTTGGCAGACGCATATAGATCGGCATTTGGCCACCTTCGAAGCCACCAATTGTGACACCCGAGCGGGATTTCTGACCTTTGACACCCCGACCAGCGGTCTTGCCTTTGCCAGAGCCGACACCACGACCTACCCGCTTTTTGCGGTGTGTCGCGCCATCATTATCTTTGAGTTCGTTCAAACGCATTGTCTTGTCTCCAAGAGGTTTCAATCAGCAAAAGCCGAGAGACTACTCTTCTACGATTTTTACCATGTGAGCGACCTTGTTGATCATCCCACGCACGGAAGGTGTATCTTCCAATGTCCGCTGCTTACCAATACGGCCCAAGCCCAGACCGACCAGCGTTGCACGCTGATCAGGTTTACGACGGGTCGCGCTGCCGGTTTGGCGAACGGTTACTGTTGCTTTCTTAGCCATGTCTTAGCCCTCCGCCGCAGCAGGTTCAGCCGAGACTGTCTCAGAAGCCGCATCAAGCGCTTCCGGAGCCGATGCACCGTCTTGGCGACGATTTACGATCTCAGACACTTTCTTACCACGCTTATTCGCGATGGTACGCGGGCTTTCCATACGCTTGAGCGCATCGAATGTCGCACGAACCATGTTGTAAGGGTTCGATGTACCGATTGATTTACCAACAACGTCCTGAACGCCAAGGCATTCGAGAACCGCACGCATTGGACCACCTGCGATAACACCCGTACCCGGAGGGGCCGACCGCAGAACGATCTTGCCCGCGCCATGACGGCCACGTGTATCATGGTGAAGCGTACGACCTTCGCGCAAAGGCACGCGGATCATTGTCTTCTTGGCTTCTTCAGAGGCCTTACGAATAGCTTCCGGCACTTCACGGGCTTTACCCTTACCGAAACCAACGCGACCTTTTTCGTCACCAACAATAACGAGGGCGGCGAAAGACATATTCCGTCCGCCTTTCACAGTTTTGGCAACACGGTTGATGTGTACCAAACGGTC
>CAYPWW010000093.1:0-5011 GCA_964414555.1 uncultured Algimonas sp. | reverse complement strand
TGGTCTTGATCGCCTCAACGACGTTTTTAACTTGGTCAATCACCGCGCCCTCTGGGCCGATCCAGCGGCGCCATTGCTTGCCATAGACGGGGCCGAGGTCGCCGTTCTCATCCGCCCAAGCGTCCCAAATTTTGACGCCGTTCTCTTGCAGATATTTGATATTTGTATCGCCCGCGAGGAACCAGATCAGCTCGTGGATGATCGATTTTTTGTGCAGCTTCTTCGTCGTGACCATTGGGAAACCGTCCGCAAGATCAAAGCGCATTTGATAGCCGAACACGCCGCGCGTGCCCGTACCTGTGCGGTCGGACCGATCCACGCCGTGGTCCATGACGTGCTTTAGTAGGTCGAGATATTGATGCATTACAGGTCCCCAACAACATCAGACATGGCTTCAACCACTGCAGCGCCCAGTTCCATACACCGCTCTGGGCTCCAGCCGACATGCGGGTCTGGCGCATCGGCATTATCCTTGAACGGCATCTCCAGCGTCATGGCGAGGCAATCATAGCGATGCGCTGTGAAATTCGTGCACATGGTCAGATTGGCTGTACCCGGCGCGCTAAGACCATATCCGACCCTCGTCTGGAAATCGGGCGAGGCTTTTTTGTAGGCTTCCAAGAAGTCCGCCAAATTCTTCGCCTGCTTGGCGGTATAGCCGGGGATGCCTTCTGCACCCGCTATGAAATTATAGGGCAGCGCTTCGTCGCCATGCACGTCCAGGCACAACACGGGTTTGTCCGCGTCCATTGCCGCAATCGTCGCGAGCACTTCGGGGCAACGTTCTGGCGTGGCAACGCCCCATTCGCGGTTTAGGTTCGCGCCGACGGCATTGGTACGCAGATGTCCGCGAGAGGACCCATCCGGGTTCATATTCGGGACAATCCGAAAGCGAACATCACGCAAGAGCTGTTCCGTTACTGGATCACTCGCGCTCAACAAGCGCGCGAGGAAGCCTTCCATCCACCATTCGGCCATGCTCTCGCCGGGATGCTGGCGGGCGATGACCCAGATCGTCTTGTCACCCGTTCCCAAGGTCAGACAGTCAATCGTCTGTCCATCAAGCGACGTGCCGAGAACGTCGAGCGAGACGCCGTCATAGGTCAGGCAATCGGCAATCAGGTCCGCGTGACGCTCCATGCTATAAGGTGCGAAATAGGCGTAATAGACGGCGTCGCTTTCTGGGGTATGCGTCCAGATCAAATGGCCGTTTTCATAGCGCGTGTCTTCGACGCGGAACCAGTCCTCGCGGTCATAGCTGGCGACGACGCGGTAATCGTCCCAACCGCCTTTGAACGCCGCGCCCGCCGCATTGGTGATGCGCATCGTGCAATCTGTGCCCTGCCCGCCGACCATACGGAAGTGGAACCACTGATAAAAATCGGACTGCGCGTCTTTGCGGATCGCTAAGCGAATATCAGACGGATCGGACGCGTTCTCGACAATGATATTTCCACTATCGAAAGCTGCGTTGATATGAATGTCGGTCATAGGGTCAGCTTTCGAAATCATCTGGCGCGTTGGCCGCCGCTGCAATCGCAGCAGGGACCGACTCGGCCTCTAACCCAACCCAAAAGACACGCCAATCCCCTGAACGCTGCATCCCGTCACATTGGCGCATATACCACGCATTAAACGGGTTCCCCATGCGCGAGCGCCAGAAAAAGGCCGGCACCTCTGCCCGAGCCGCATCCCAAATATCGCGGGCGATTCCATCGCCGCGGGCTTCGCGTAAAACGAAAAACTTCGAAAGATAGGGCTGGCCGTCTAGCGTTAGGAACAGCGCCCCGCCCCGATAATCCGTCTCGACCGCGCCAAAGTGCAGGCCTTGCTTGAAAAATCCTGGTTTTAACCGCCGCTCAAACGCGGTCTCGACGGCGCGAGTCAATTTCGGTTTGGAAAAAGATCTAAACGCCTGTCCCGTGCGCATCTCTACCCGCCGCCGGATCAATGTCCCACTACCCCGCGTCGTGAACAGCTCGCTGAGCAGGTTCAGAGGCGACGCGATGATATAGGCTCGACGTGTCTTTGCGGCGCGGTCCAGATCACGGACGGTGTCGAGGAAACGGATTTGCCCAGCAGAGAAATTCTCCTGCTCCATAAATTCTGGCAAATCATCCAAGGTCAGGTTTTTCTGACGTTGGCCGCCTTGGCTTAAACCACCTGAGGGCTGCAAGAAGATGATCTTGGAAGGTTGAAGCTCGCTGACCAGCTGCGCGAGGTTCATCTTGCCGCGCCGCTCTGTCATTTCCAGCAATGGCATCAAGCCTGCCCGCGCTTTCGCACGCACTTCGCGGATCAACCCATAGGTCGCCGTGTTCAGCTTAGCATTTCGTACGCCTGAGCGTTCCAAATCGCGGGACAGGCGCTGGGCCTGAAACTCGACAGATGTCCGATCATCCTCCATCGCACCGACAACCAGCGTCGGCGTCAGTTGCAGATTGGACAAGATGCGCAGCGCAGATGTGAGCGCTTCTAACAGCGGGTCTTTCAGACATCGCGGGTCGAGCACCAAGAGCGCAAAGCTCTCCGCATCTTGGCGCGCGAACAGCTCGGCGTAATATTTCGCCTCGTGTTGCGCCCCAACAGCCGAGAGACTTTGCAAGACGGTTTCGCGAACGCTCATGAGATTACACCTGACAAAGCCAATGCGTAGCGCGCCGCAGCAGTTTCCAGCTGGTCAATCTCGACATATTCATCGGGCTTGTGCGCTTGCTCCAGATTGCCCGGCCCATAGACAACCGTGTTGATCCCAGCCTGAGACAACATCGCGGCCTCTGTCCAATAGGGCAGATCGACGATTTCAGTGTCTCCGAAAACAGGCCTAAACGCGACTGGGTTTTTCGAAGCGAATGGCTCAAACGCGACGATCGTATCCGTTTCGACGTCTCCCATAAGGCCTCGAATGTCCGCTTCCCGTTTAGCGATATCATCCCCGGGCGGCGGACGGAGGGAGACCCAGAGCTTACTCGACGTCGGGATCACATTATACGACCCGTCATTTTCAATATCGCCAATATTGACGCAAAGCCCTTGAAATGGCGGCGTACCAAAATTCATGTGCGCGTCGGCATAATCACCAATTTTTGCCGCTACGCGCGCAGCATCCAACAAAGGCCGCGCGGTAACATCCGCAAGAGAGCTATGCCCACCCGGACCTGAAAACTGCGCCGAGAGCGCCAGCATCCCGCGATGCGCCCGCCCAACACGGCAGGACGTTGGCTCGCAGACAATGGCGCGCTCAACGCCTTCGACGTGGCCATTTGCGATGACCGCTGGCATGATTTCGCTGCCATGTTCTTCGTCGCCGGAAAACAACACGGCGACATTGCGCGGTGTGACAGTTTCCAAAGCAGCCAAGATACAGGCGGCGGCACCTTTGATGTCGCTGGTGCCCAATCCAATGACGCGATTATCGAGGTGTCGTAATTCCAGCGGGTCGGCCGTCCAGCCTTCCCCGCTTGGCACCGTATCAATGTGAACGTTGAGCAGCGTTTTCGGCTCACCCCAAACCGCCAGCACATAGCCTGAGTCAGATTTTCCACGCGTCCGTGCAACGCGCTCGACAGTCAGACGGTCCGGCGAAAACTTGGCCAACTCGCGTTCCAAATGGCGCACGCAGGCCAGCTCGTCCCCAGAGCCATTGCGCGTGTCAAACGCGACAAGAGCTTTGAGGTGAGGCAAAATCCGATCTTTGGTGGGGCCTGAAATCGTCTGTCTTCCCATTGTTTGAAGCGCTAGGTTACGCCGCCCGGCGTTCATGTGCAACTCAGGTGAAACAGGCCAAAACGCTTGCAAAATTCACCTGTGACGCCCATATCCACCTTGCCGGGCAACCGGATATGACGATAAACGCGCATGTAATAAGCGGACTGGACCCGGGGGCGGTACCCGGCGGCTCCACCATAAGCGCTCATAGGTTCCACGACCTGAGAGCGCTTTTCATGGGGCCGAAATAGGATCGACAGACGTCTAAAGATGTTAGCTTTCGTTCGTGTGAGCACCGATAAATGCTCAACTATTATAATTGCTAATGACAATTATTCTGAGGATTTTGCCCTAGCAGCGTAAGCTGTTCGAGCAATTTTCGACCTAACTCCTAGGGCATCAGACCCCTAGGCGGGCTTCGCAGGGTAGCTGGCAACAGAAACCCTGCACTTCTTATTTCAGTCAAAATCACCCATGATGATCTCGGAGGCTAGTTGGATAGCGCCAGAACAGGCAGGGTCATCTTCTCCAAAACGGCATGATCCGCGCATCGCAGAGAGGGCCGCATCCAAATCTTTTTCTACGCCCTCGCCATATATTAGGCTGACAGCATACATGGTACATCCCCACGGGTCAGAGAGTTCGCATGTTTTCTTAAAAGTCATAGAATAGCATTGCGCTCCATCTATCCCCTCCACCCTTTTAATACCCGCGGCAGCATTTGTGCAAGACGAAGCGAGCCCTAGTTCACATGACTTAGAATAAAGCGGACGCGAATAAGCTTCAGAATCCTCATCAGTTATATTGAAATGATTGGCCAGCCCAAAGCAATGATCAGAGCTGTCTTTAAGGCATTTTCTATAACAAAATTCGGGGTTGGATTCGCATAAATCTGTTAGATTGTTGAACGCGATGTCTTCGTCTTGAACAAGTTTAACTGGGCAAACGACCGAAAGGCTCTTCAATTGTTTGTTAGTCGCAATTTTTTCATACAAGCTTGGCTCATTAGCCTGCACACAAGTACCTATCCCCAAAAAAAATATCGCTGCAAGAACCGAGAAAATAATACGCATGCGACTACATTGAATTCTTAAGTCGGCCTCGTCAACCGAGCCGGCACCCCACCATCCGGCCTCAACGTCACCGTCATCAAAGGTTTCGGATAGCAGTCTCCTGGCACAACCACATCATAATCCCGCACCAATCGCGCGAGGCTCATGACCGCTTCCATTGTCGCAAATGCGGCGCCGACGCAGATGCGCGGGCCTGCGCCGAAGGGCATATAGGGTGCGCCTTTGGCTTT
>CAYPWW010000092.1:1318-5048 GCA_964414555.1 uncultured Algimonas sp. | reverse complement strand
CGCATCAAAGGGAATGTTCGGCAGGCCGGACAGCAAGTCATGGAGTTGGCCCTTCTCGCTATCGACCTGTGCGCCCATGGCGGCGATGACATTTTTCGCGCCGGCGACTTCGGTTTTCAGACGCTCTGCCTCTTCCTTGTCGCCTTTGGCCATCGCTTGGCCGATCAGCTTGGAAGATTTATTCCGCGCGGCTTCGGCCTCTTGGACAACCTGCTGCGCTTTGCGGATCAGTTTGTCCTGATCGAGGATTCGCTTGGACTGTGGCTCCAGCCCGCGCTTGGCCCAGAGCCGGTCATACTCATCCGGATTTTCGCGAATGGCTTTGATGTCGAACATGGTGTGATCCAATGGGTCGCGTTGATTTTCGCCCGCTATAGACAGCCACCCCGCAGGCGGCAAGCGTGCGCGGAGATCGGTCTGCGGTAATGCGGGATTAACCGTGTTTGCCTAGGGTGCGCGCAAGACCCCTATTAACAGAAATACCGCCTGCATGATCCGCCTCTCCGTTCTCGCTGTTTCCTTGCTCGCCCTCCCCTTGGTGACCGCCGCACAGGACGATCCCGGCTGGGCGGGCGAAGTCGCGGCCAATGGCTCTACGACGACAGGGAACAATGAAACGACAGATGTGGGCATAGCTTTCAAACTACAAAATCGGGGCAGTGATTGGCGGCACAATCTAAGAGCTTCCACCGATTACGGGCGAAACAGCGGCAAGACGAGTAAGCGGCGCTACCGCCTCGGCTATAAGATTGGGCGAGATCTTGCGCCGCGCGTCTATTCCTTTCTCAACGCCGATTATTACAGCGATGATTTCGGCGCGTATAAGCATGGCTGGTACACGGGTGGCGGCGTGGGGTATTCCGTGTTGGTCGACGAACCGACCCGTTGGCGTTTGGAAGCTGGCGCAGGCTATCGCTCACAAAAAGAACGGCTTTCCCCCGGCACACCCGGCGGCGAAGCTAGTCGCAAGGAAGGCTTTTTCTCCACCCGCCTCTATTCTGATTTCGAACATGCGTTCAGCGATCAGGTCAAAATTACGAATGACACAGAGTTGTTCTATTCTGAGGTCGATACCTATTTCATCAATGAGGTCGCCGTGACCTCGCGCATGTTCAATGATTTTGCCTTACGGGCCAGTTTCCGCGTCGAAACGCACACAGAAGTCCCTGTTGGGCGAGAAAAGACCGATACAATCTCCAGGATCGGCATCGTTTACACCGTAAAATAAGCGATCAGAATTTTAGGGATATGTATGAAAGTCGCGTTGTTCATTCAAAATTCACCCTAATCTCCATAATGCCAGCCTGTACGTTTTAGGACCAAACAGGATTATCCCATGCGAAACATTCTTCTACTCACTGGCGCGCTTTCCCTTGCGCTCTCCGCTCCAGCCTTTGCACAAGACGCAGGTTGGTCTGGCGAAGCGGCCCTCACAGGCTCAAAAACAACTGGTAACACTGACACAACAGATGTCGGACTGGGCCTAAAGCTCAAAAATGATGGCGAAGTCTGGCGTCACAAAATCCGCGCGCAAGCCGATTACGGTGAAAGCGAAGGCACGAAGAACAAGCAGCGTTTTGCGCTTGGATATCAAATCGACCGCGACATCACGGACCGTCTCTACGCTTTTGGTACGGCCGATTACTATAATGATGATTTCGGCGCCTATGAGCAAGGATATTACGTCGGCACAGGCCTCGGCTATCAGGTCGTTCTGCCCGATCCGATTGGCTGGAACGTCGAAGCCGGTCTCGGCTTCCGCTCGCAAGAAACACAAGGCCCATTGAGCCTGACCGAGGAAGAACTCGCCGCACGGCTCAAGTCGGATTTCGATTATGCGTTGAACGACAACGTCTCGTTCTACAATGACACCGAACTGACCTATGCCAGCTCCGACACCTACATCTGGAACGAAGTTGGACTAACGGCACAATTGTTCGGTAATTTGGCCGCGCGCGCGTCTTTCCGCGTCGATCATCATACAGATGTCCCAATGGGAACCGAAAAAACTGACACAATCAGCCGTGTCGGTATCGTTTACACGATGAATTAAACGCATCTGCCGATTGTCCTGCGCAAAATTTGCGCGCACAATCGGCACATGCTCAACCGCCTTCTTCTTATGCGTCACGCCAAGTCTTCTTGGGCTGACGCGTCGATGAGCGATCACGAACGCCCCCTAAATTCGCGCGGCGAAAAAGCCGCCGTCGCGATGGGGGCGACTTTACACGCCCGTGGGTATGCTCCGAATATTATCTGGAGCTCTGACGCCAAGCGCACACGCGAAACGGCGATGCTTTTGATCCGTGCGATGCCAGGCGCACAAACTGTCAATTTTGTCAGCGATTTCTACCACGCCAGCGTCGGCGATGTCTTGCGTGTCTGTGGCCACGCGACGGAACCGGATGGCGCGCTAATGCTGCTCGGGCATAATCCGGGCTGGGCAGAGCTGCATGGCTATTTCACAGGCCAACACGTCGACTATCCGACCGGCGCTTGCACGGTTCTAACACGTCGTCAAAATGACATCTCTGATTGGCTAGATCCTTCAGCCTGGAAGCTAACAGACTTTATCAAGCCTCGTGATCTGACCTAGGGGTTCACACAAAAGTAACTCATAGTTGCAATTATGCGATTAATGAGATGACAAATACAACCTTTGGTGTATATATCTCAAGTCACCGGGATCACATCCCAACTCACCCGGTGGGGCTCGCCGCCTACCCCACTATGCGGCGGACATACGGTGGGCTGGTCATTGGCTTCCTTCATCCCGGTGAAGCCAGCGACCAGCCGCCAATTGTCTCTTATCCTAATTTACCACGAAGGCTTAGGAGCGTGTCTTCGCGACGCAGCACCCAAAGCAGCCCCATGGCGGCCGCCGCAGGAATGGCCGCAAGGAATAGCTGATTATAACTCTCTGTTTTGTAGATATACGCTGGCAGCGCCAAGATGATCGCGCCGGCATGCAAAGCAAAAACAAGGCCGTAGCTGATCGTCTTCTTAAAGCCTGTCACGAATGCCAAAAGAAGCGCCATCCAAAAAATACCGATCGCCAGGCCCAAGCCTTCAGAGAGGCCGGAAACATGATAATATTTCTTGGCAATGCCACTGGCTGATTCTGGGCTCAAAAAGCGCATCAACTGCCACGGCAGTAGAAAATAGAAGATAGACAGGCGTGTCAGGAAAAGCGGAAGGCGAAGGTTGGACATAGTGATCTCTCTCTTTGAATGACTCGCGGATTAGCGCGCGCGCGCAAAACATCTACTCACAAGACCTCACATCCGCGTGAGGCATTAGATAATCGTTTTTAAGCCGCCTCACCCCGCAAACGGGCTTTCGCTTTCTCCGCGCCGAGCAGAACGAGCATATCGTCCATAGATGGACCATGGCCCTGCCCCGTCAGCGCCAGACGTAGCGGCATGAAGAGGCCCTTCCCTTTGCGACCTGTTTCCGACTTCAAATGCCCGATCATGGCGGACCAAGTATCAGCTTCGACAGTCTCCGGCAGGAAGTCAGCCGCCGCCTCGCAGAAATCCTTATCTTCCGCCGCGATTTCACCTGCCATGGGCTTCAGCACAATGTTGGACCAATCATCGACATCCGTGATTTTCTCGATATTTGCGCGGACAATATTCCAAAACGCGGCATCGCCCGGCACGCGATCTGCGACGGCTTCATAATCTGTCTCATGTAAGAGCTTCGCGTTCAGGCCGAGCAGTTCTTTCTC
>CAYPWW010000092.1:0-1218 GCA_964414555.1 uncultured Algimonas sp. | reverse complement strand
GCCCTCACCGCCTTGCACGGCATGGAAAATCTCGATCTGAGCGGCAGAGTTCGTGACGTGATCTTCGCCGCGAATAACGTGGGTGATCTTGTAATCCACATCGTCAACGACAGACGGCAAAGTATATAGATAAGACCCATCACCCCGGATCAGGACGGGATCAGAGAGCGACCCGACATCAATCGACTGTTCGCCACGGACTAGATCGTGCCACGTCACCGTGCCGCCGGACAATTTGAACCGCCAATGCGGTGTCCGGCCCTCGGCTTCATAGGCGGCTTTTTGTTCATCCGTGAGCTCTAGCGCCGCGCGGTTATAGATCGGCGGCTTACCTGCCACGCGCTGCAGCTTTCGTTGGCGATCCAACTCTTCTGAGGTTTCATAACAGGCGTAGAGCAATCCCCGCGCGCGCAAATCATCCGCGACGGCATCATAACGCTCAAACCGCTCGGACTGCTTGAATGTCTGATCCCAGGCCGCGCCCAGCCAGCTTAGATCATCACGAATACCTTGCTCAAACTCGGCCGTCGAGCGCGCCAAATCTGTGTCATCAATCCGCAATACGAATTGGCCACCATTTGCCTTCGCAAACAAGACATTCATCAGCGCCGTACGAACATTGCCGACATGCAAGCGGCCTGTGGGCGACGGGGCAAAGCGAACGATAGGTTGGGTCATCAGATGTCACCTTTGGGAATCTTGTCGCGATAGCGGTTTGTAATCGGATAGCGTCGATCACGTCCGAAATTCTTTGTGCCGATTTTCACACCCGGTGGCGCTTGTCGACGTTTATATTCAGCGATGTAGAGCAAGTTCTGAATGCGCTTTACATCTGTCTCGCTGTGGCCGCGCGCAACGATGTCCTCAATCGGTAGCTCCCACTCGATCAGGCCCATCAAGATATCGTCTAGAACGTCATATTCCGGCAGGCTATCACTGTCTTTTTGATCGTCGCGCAGTTCTGCTGACGGTGGCTTTGTGATGATCCGCGTGGGGATTGGCGCATCCGCGCCGAGCAGGTCATCTGGCGTGTTGGCATTGCGCCAATTTGCGAGAGCGAAGACTTCGGTCTTATAGACGTCTTTGAGCGGGTTATAACCGCCCGACATATCGCCGTAGAGCGTGGCATAGCCAACCGCCATTTCCGACTTATTCCCTGTCGTCACCAACATTGGCCCGAACTTATTGGACAGCGCCATGAGGATCACTGCGCGCGTG
>CAYPWW010000091.1:560-5182 GCA_964414555.1 uncultured Algimonas sp. | reverse complement strand
CATCTGTGATCGGAAAAACCTCGACCCCTTGCGCTTGCAGAATTTTGGCGCGGGTCTCTGACCCTGCACGCGTGAACACCCAAGTCGGCGTCTTTTCCGCTGTCGTCGCAAGATGCGAGTCAGGCGAGAGGCGCAACGTGCTGTCATACACAACTCGAATGGGGTCCCGTCGTCCCGGCACACGTGAGGTCAGCTTTGGATTATCCAGCTCTGCCGTGTTCGCCCCCACAGCAATCGCGTCATTCTCGGCCCGCAGATAGCGTCCATGCGCGCGCGCCGCCTCTGAGGTGACCCATTCGGACTTGCCATTGGCCAGCGCGATCTTACCGTCCAACGACGTCGCAAGTTTCAGTGTAATTTTCGGCCGCACGCCTACTCATCCTCGTTTGAAAGCTTTTGATCCTCGATAAAGGCGCCGAAATCTTCGGTCGCGCGGAAATCTTTATAAACGCTGGCATAGCGGACATAGGCGATCTTATCGAGGTTCGAGAGCCCCTCCATCACCAGCTCGCCAATCCGGTCCGATTGAATATCGGAGGTGCCACCCGCCTCTAACTGGCGCACAACGCCGGAAATCATTTGCTCAATCCGTTCCGGATCAACGGGGCGTTTCTGTAAGGAGATCAGCACAGACCGCGCCAGCTTATCTCGGTCAAAAGGCGTGCGACGGCCGGATTTTTTGACGACCATCAGCTCGCGCAGCTGCACCCGCTCGAATGTCGTAAATCGCCCCGCGCATTGCCCGCACTGCCGACGCCGTCGCACAGCCGTATTATCCTCGGCCTGACGCGAGTCTTTGACCTGTGTGTCTTCGGATGAACAAAACGGGCAACGCATGGAGGCGATATAGGGGGTTGAGGCCTAAACACAAACCCCGCAGCCCTCACTTAGATGTTAGGCAACAGCCCCAACATGGCCTGTTTTGAAAATCAGCTATAAATCGGGAAACGCGCCGTGAGCGCTTTCACACGTTCGCGGACGCTGGCTTCGACCTCTGGGTTGCCTTCCGGATTGACGGCGAGTGCGTCGAGGACTTCGACCATTAGCTGTCCGACTTCGCGGAATTCCGCAGGACCAAAGCCGCGCGTTGTACCCGCTGGCGAACCGACACGGATGCCCGAGGTAATCGTGAACTTCTCTTTATCGAACGGAATGCCATTCTTGTTGCAGGTGATATAGGCGCGGCCCAGTGCGGCCTCTGCTGCATTGCCCTTCACGCCCTTCGGCGAAAGGTCGATCAGCGCGAGGTGGATATCCGTGCCGCCCGTCGAGACGGCATAACCGCCCTCAACCAGTGCCCCCGCCATCGCACGACAGTTCTCGATCACGCGCGCGGAATAGGCTTTGAATTCAGGTTTCAGCGCATCACCAAAGGCGGCCGCTTTGCCCGCGATCACATGCATCAGCGGGCCACCTTGCAGACCTGGGAAGATGGCGGAGTTGAACTTCTTCGCCAGTTTCTTGTCATCCGTCAGGATCATCCCACCCCGTGGCCCACGCAGAGTCTTATGCGTCGTCGTCGTCGCGACATGCGCATGCGGGAATGGCGAGGGATGCGTGCCGCCCGCGATAAGGCCCGCGATATGTGCCATGTCGCAAAGGAGATAGGCGCCAACGCTGTCCGCGATTTCGCGGAAGCGTTTGAAATCAATCTGGCGCGGATAGGCCGATGCCCCACAGATGATGAGTTTTGGCTTATGTTCCTGCGCCAGACGCTCGACCTGATCATAATCGATCAGGTGGTCTTCTTCCTTCACGCCGTAGGTCACAGCGTTGAACCATTTTCCCGACATATTGGGCGGCGCGCCGTGGGTCAGGTGACCACCCGAGGCGAGATCCATGCCGAGGATCGTGTCTCCGGGCTGAAGGAGCGCAAGGAACACACCTTGGTTCGCTTGGCTTCCAGAGTTCGGTTGCACATTCGCATAACCTACGTCGAACATTTTACATGCGCGCTCAATCGCGAGGTTCTCGGCGACGTCAACATGCTCGCAGCCGCCGTAATAGCGTTTGCCGGGATAGCCTTCCGCATATTTATTCGTCAGGACCGAGCCTTGGGCTTCGAGGACGGCTTTGGAAACGATGTTTTCCGACGCGATCAGCTCGATCTCGTGCTGCTGTCGCTCAAGCTCCGTGGCCATACATTTGGCGAGTTCCGGATCACGGTCCGCAAGCGACTGCGTGAAGTAATTATCGAGATGGGCTGTGCCGAGATCATTGGCAGGCGCGGTGGCGGTCATAGCGGTCTCCAGTATGCTGTCGCATCGATACCGAGTCTCCATGATGCGTGCAATGGCGGGACGCGGCCCGACTGTGGAGTCTTATGCGACTTTTTCGCGCTTTAACCCAAACTCGGCCCAAACGACGTCGAGCGCCGCCATTAGCTCGTCCATCATGGCGTCGCTGTGGAAGGGTCCGGGCGTGAAACGCAGGCGTTCCGTACCGCGCGGGACGGTCGGGAAATTGATAGGCTGGGCATAAATACCGAAATCTTCGATGAGTCGGTCGGAAATTGCCTGACATTTCACCGGGTCCTTGACCATCAACGGCACAATGTGCGTCTCGCCATCGATGAAATCATAGCCCGCGGCACGGAACCGTGTTTTTAGCGCTTTTGCGCGTTCTTGATGCAACGCGCGCTTTTCTGGCGTGACTTTTAGGACTTTCACAGACCGCAGAGCCCCAGCTGCCGTGGACGGCGGGATAGAGGTTGTGAAGATAAACCCAGACGCCATCGACCGCACGGCATCAATAACAACCGAATCAGCCGCGATATAACCGCCGATCATGCCGTAAGCCTTGGCCAGTGTGCCTTGGATGATGTCGATCCGGTTCATTAGGCCGCGCGCTTCACAGACACCGCCACCCGTTGGGCCGTACATGCCGACCGCGTGAACTTCGTCGATATAGGTTAGCGCGTTATACTTATCCGCCAGATCGCAAATCTGCTCGATCGGGGCTATATCGGCGTCCATGGAATAGACGCTCTCAAAGGCGATCAGCTTTGGCGCATCGTGCGGCAGCGCTTTCAGTTTTTCTTCCAAGTCATTCAAATCATTATGTTTGAAAATCTGTTTCGTGCAGACACCGACTTTTTGGGCGCGCTGAATGCCAGAGATCATGGAGGCGTGGTTCTTCTCATCCGAGAGAATCACGAGACCTGGCAAAATCTTGCTCATCACACCGAGTGTAGCTTCATTCGCGACATAGCCAGATGTCAAAACGAGGGCCGCATCTTTTTGATGCAATGTGGAGAGCTCATGCTCTAGCTGAACGTGGTATCGCGTCGTGCCAGAGATATTGCGGGTTCCGCCTGATCCTGTGCCCGCGGCGTCTACGGCCGCTTTGACGGCTTCTACAACACAAGGGTTCTGTCCCATGCCGAGATAATCATTGGAGCACCACACCGTGATGTCTTGATCCGAGCCGTCATCTTTGAACCATGTCGCACGGGGAAACGCGCCCGCTTTACGGCGGATATCGCGGAAAATGCGATAGCGTCCCTCTTCACGGACAGTGTCGACCGCGGATTGGAAGGCGTTTCTGAATTTCACGTCTGACATATCTTTCCAGCCTATCTGCGAGGCACATAATGCGCAACAAACGGTTTTCCAATGGAAAACTACCTCTAGGCTGTCTATGCCGCAGCAAAATTACGTGAGATGTGACATGGCGCAATTTCCTGAACTTCGGCTACGACGCCTGCGCGGCACAGATTGGATGCGCCGTATGGTGGCGGAAACACGGCTAGACGTGTCCGATCTGGTCTGGACGACGGTTGTGTCTGATGCAGGTCCGGATCGCGTTGAGGTCCCGTCCCTGCCCGGCGTGTCACGCCTGTCGGTGAAAGCGCTCGTCGAGGAAGCCCGCAAAGCGGCTGATCTTGGCATTCCCGCTATGGCAATCTTTCCCAATATCGACCCGTCCCAAAAAAAAGAGGACGCTGCGGAAGCCGCTAATCCAAAGGGCCTCGTCCCAGAGGCTGTGCGCGCGATCAAAGCCGAAGTCCCTAATATCGGCGTCATCGTCGATGTTGCGCTCGATCCTTATACGTCCCACGGGCATGACGGGTTGATGGAGGGCGAGACCATCCTGAACGATCCAACGGTCGAGATGCTCGCCAAAGTCGGCGTGATGCTGGCCGAGGCTGGCGCAGATATCGTCGCCCCGTCGGACATGATGGATGGACGTGTCGGCGCAGTGCGCGCCGCACTGGACGCCAGCGGACACCAAGACGTCGCGATACTCTCATATGCCGCAAAATTCGCCTCCGGCTTTTATGGCCCCTACCGCGATGCGATTGGCACATCTGCCGCGCTAAAGGGCGACAAGCGGACCTATCAGATGAACCCCGGCAATCTGGACATCGCCCTACGAGAGGTCGCGATGGACATTGATGAAGGTGCGGACATGGTCATGATCAAACCAGGCATGCCATATCTGGACGTGATTTCTGCGATCAAACAGGCCTACGCCTTGCCGACCTTCGCGTTTCAGGTCTCCGGCGAATACGCGATGATGAAAGCCGCCGGTGCGAATGGCTGGCTGGATTACGACCGGATCATGATGGAATCACTGATCAGCTTTAAACGCGCAGGGTGCGACGGAATACTGACCTATGC
>CAYPWW010000091.1:0-550 GCA_964414555.1 uncultured Algimonas sp. | reverse complement strand
GGAATTAAGTGCATGTTCGCAATTATAATACGAATATTTGCTATACTATCGTCTGTGTAGAAATCGATCGGCTAACGCGTCGACTGCATTGCAGTCGCTCTAGTGTAACCCTTAAATTCAGCCGGCAACCATTTATCCAGACACGCTTGGTAATCATCGAAGTTTGGACGATGTTGTTGATTACAACGCACTTCCAAAGATAAAATTCTTTCAGAGAAGTCTGAAAAATAAGTTTCCGGCTCCGTTCTCGCATACTCGCTGATCGTTCCATGAATATGACCTCTGACATGGATCAGCGCATAGTCGTCGAACCTCTTCATCTCGTAAGTATCTGGTTGGCAAGCTGTAAGAGCCAGAACGACAATTGCACCTAAGAAAGAAGGTTTTGTATAAAAGTTCATATTCTTTACCACCCTTGCCTATTTCTTCAAACGTGCCAGCAAACTACTCGTATCCCAGCGGTTGCCGCCCATGGCTTGCACGTCTGCGTAATATCCGTCGACGAGCTCTGTGACGGGTAGCTCCACGCCCAGCGACTTCGCCGCGTCCA
>CAYPWW010000090.1:0-5217 GCA_964414555.1 uncultured Algimonas sp. | reverse complement strand
CAAATTCCATCGGCAGCTCTTGCAGCACATCGCGGCAGAACCCGTTGACGAGCAATGCGACCGCGTCTTCTTCCGAGAGGCCACGCTGGCGGCAATAGAACAGCTGATCATCGGACAGCTTTGACGTCGTTGCTTCATGCTCGAATTGGGCGGTCGGCGTGTTGCTCTCGATGTAGGGAACGGTGTGTGCGCCGCAGAGATCGCCGATCAGCAGGGAGTCACATTGCGTGAAATTCCGCGCGCCTTTGGCTTTACGATGCGCCGAGACGAGACCCCGATAGGTCTGATCTGACTTGCCCGCGCTAATGCCTTTGGAGATGACCCGCGAGCGCGTGTTCTTGCCCAGATGGATCATCTTGGTGCCGGTGTCGGCCTGCTGATGCCCGTTGGTGATAGCGATTGAGTAGAACTCACCCTGGCTGTCGTCACCGCGCAGGATGCAGCTGGGGTATTTCCATGTCACAGCGGACCCCGTCTCGACCTGTGTCCAGCTGACCTTGGAACGGTCGCCGCGGCAGTCGGCGCGTTTCGTCACAAAGTTATAGACCCCGCCCTTGCCTTCGCTGTCGCCCGGCCACCAGTTCTGGACGGTCGAGTATTTCACCTCGGCATCTTCATGCGCAATGATTTCGACAATCGCGGCGTGGAGTTGGTTCTCGTCCCGCATGGGGGCGGTGCAGCCCTCCAAATATGAAACGTAGGAGCCTTTGTCCGCGATAATCAGCGTGCGCTCGAACTGACCCGTACCTTGAGCGTTCATGCGGAAGTAAGTGGACAGCTCCATCGGGCAACGCACGCCCGGTGGGATATAGACGAACGATCCGTCAGAGAAGACCGCATTATTCAGCGTTGCGAAATAGTTGTCGGTCACAGGAATGACCGAGCCCATGTATTTTTTCACGAGCTCTGGGTGATTATGCACGGCTTCCGAGAAGCTACAGAAAATCACGCCATGTTTTGCGAGCTCTTCCTTGAATGTCGTTACGACGGACACAGAGTCGAATACGGCGTCGACGGCAACTTTTGGTGCGCCTTTGACGCCCGCGAGGACCTCTTGCTCTTTGAGGGAAATGCCGAGCTTGTTGTAGATCTCGAGAATCTCGGGATCGACCTCATCGAGGCTCTCCAGCTCTTTCTTCTTCACCGGTGAGGCGTAGTAATACATGTCCTGATAGTCGATTTTATCGAACCCGACCTTCTGCCAATCCGGCTCTTCCAGTGTCAGCCAACGGCGATAAGCTTCCAAGCGCCAATCGAGGAGCCATTGCGGCTCGTTCTTCTTCTCGCTGATAAAGCGAACGATATCTTCGTTTAGGCCCTTGGGCGCAAACTCCTGCTCAATGTCGGAATCGAAGCCATATTTATACTTATCAGCTTCAAGCGCGCGGACACCTTCGACGGTGCTGTCGTCGATGGAATCTTTTGCCAGACGCTCTGGAGCTTTGATGTCTTCACTCATCACGCGACCTTCCGATTGCGGGTTCTAATTTTTGTCCATGCGGCGAGGAACGCATCCACATCCGCTTGGGTCGAGGTGTAACCGAGGCTAATCCGCATCGCGCCAACGGGTGCTCGATCCGCAAGTCCCATCGCTTCCACGACGCGGCTCGTTTTAGATACGCCCGAGGAGCAGGCTGTGCCTGTAGAAACTGAAACATTTTCCAAATCGAGGTTCATCAACCCCGTTTGCGCCGACATATCCGGCACAGCGAAGAAGGTCGTATTGGATAAACGGTCCACGCCTTCACCGAAAATAACGAGGTCTGGCTCAACGGCTTTCAGGCCTTTTTCGATCTGGTCCCGCAGGTCAGCCACATCAAATCCCGCCTCTGCGGCTTTCGCGGCTGCGCCAAAACCTGCGATACCTGCGACATTGGAAGTGCCAGCCCGACGGCGGCGTTCTTGGCCCCCGCCTGAGAGCAGCGGCGTAAACGGGACATCTGGTGACACGTAAAGCGCGCCAACACCTTGCGGCCCACCAAGCTTATGCGCGGAGACAGCCAGATAATCCGGCTGATAGGTCATGGGCAGTTTCCCGAAGGCCTGCACCGCATCGACGAGGAGCAAGCCACCCTCTCCGCGAACAATCTCAGTCGCGATCTGAATATCCTGGACCACGCCGGTCTCGCTATTGGCGGCGACGATGGACACAAAGGGACGTCCATCCGCTTTATCCCACGCTGTCAGCCGTTCACGCAGCCAGTTCATGTCGGTCTGACCGTGTGCGTTACACGGGATTTTCTCGACCAGCGCCCCGCAACACCCCTGTGCCGCATTGATCGTGGCAGGATGGTCCATCTCTGCGACCAACATGCGTATCGTCCCAGCGCACCAGGCGCTGTGGATGGCTGTGTTGTCCGATTCCGTGCCACTGCCAGTAAAGACGAGGTCTTGCGTGCAAACGCCCATACCTAATGCGACAGCCTCGCGAGCATCTTCTACGAGAGAGCGGGCCGCGCGGGCATGACCATGCAGGCCGCTCGGATTTCCAAGCGTGTCAAAGGCGGCCATCACGGCGTCACGCGCCTCAGGGCGCAGCGGGCTCGTCGCATTATGATCGAGATAGGTGCGGGTCATTACTCTGCGGCCTCCAGAACAGGCAACCGCCCCTCGACCACGTCTTGGATAGAGATGGCCGATAGAAACTGACCAATGTGATCTTCCAGCGCGCCCCACAGGTCATGGGTCAGGCACTGATCCTTCCCGCCTGTACAAGCCACACGCAGTTCCGGCGTGCAGCCATGGGCTTTGGGCTGGGCATCTACCGCTGCGATAACGGCATCTAGGCGGATATCCTTGGCCGGATTGGCTAGACGGTATCCCCCTTGAGCACCGCGAACAGACTCAACCAGTCCCGCGCGACGAAGTTTCGCAAAAATCTGCTCGAGATAGGTCACGGAGATTTTCTGACGCGCCCCGATTTCAGACAAGGAATCGCACACGCCGGGACCTTGCGCGGCCAAATCGGCCACGGCCATCACGGCGTATCGTCCTTTCGCGGTCAGCTTCACAGTGCAAGGCGCTCCAAATGCAGGTTTTGTTGGTAATTTCGCGAGCCAGTTGTTAATGGCCCGCCAACACCAAATCTATCGGCGTGGACCTATGTATCCCGACCGATTTAGTCAAGATTAAATCACGCGAAAAATCTTGGCAAGAACACAAGAGGCTCGATCCATGCCCGAAGTCATTTTTAACGGCCCAGAAGGCCGTCTCGAAGGCCGTTACCACCCGTCCGACGACCCGCAAGCGCCATGCGCATTGATCCTGCCGCCACATCCAAAGGCTGGCGGTCATATGGATCACCGAATTCCTGTGGCGATGTATGAGCAGTATAAGCGTCGTGGCTTCTCAGTCTTAAGGTTTAACTTCCGCGGTGTGGGCCGCTCGGTTGGTGTCTACGATAATGGTCAAGGCGAGCTGCAAGATGCGGCCTATGCGCTGGATTACATGCAGAGCTTTAACCAGAACGCCCCGTTCAGCTGGGTGTCTGGCTATAGCTTCGGCGCATGGATTGGGATGCAGTTGTTGATGCGGCGCCCTGAAATCGCTGGCTTTATTTCGATGAGCCTGCCGACGAACACCTATGACTTCGCCTTCCTCGCGCCCTGCCCGGCATCAGGTCTGGTGACCTATGGCAGTGAAGATCCGATTGTCCCTGCGGATGATGTGGATCGTATCGTGTCAAAAATCCGCGTACAAAAAGGCCACGAGATCGATACGCACCGCATCGAAGGCGCGGATCATTTCTACACGAACCACCTCGAAGGCGCCATGGAAGTGATCGAAGACTATCTCGATAGCACTCTGGATGACCGCTACTGCCCGCCGCGCGAGATGAAGCTGCTCGAAGGATAGGCGATCTGCCCACCCGTCATGGGTCTGGGCGCCCCGGTTGTTGTCGGAAAGCTGATCGGGAGGCCTTTCAGCGTCCGCACGGCTAGATAGGCAAAAGCCTGCGCCTCCAGCATATCGCCGTCCCAGCCGAACATCTCAGCTTTCGCGAGTCGGCTACCTGACGGTCCCGGGATCAAAGTTTGTCCGGGATGATGATAATCTCCCGGGTGCGTTAGAAACGCTTTACCTTGGTTTAGGTGAATATCTAACATCGTCATGATGGTGGGGTTTTTACGCCCACCACCGCATACAATGACGAGATGCGGCCAAAAGCGCTCTAAATCCCGCGTGATGGCCTGCACAGTAAAGGCTGCTAACGTTGCTGCGCCGTCTTCCAACGATTTGCCGGACAAATCCTCCAACACGTCGAAATCATAGCGATCAGCTGAACGCGGCATCGGGCGTTTGAAAAAATCGCGGTCCAACCACTTTGCGATTAACCCGTGATCGACATGCCCAGCCATCGAAGCCTTTCCGTCCTGATCAAAATCGCCAGCGCCGTGACGATAGACCCAACTGTCCAATGGCCCATTGCCGGGACCACAATCGCTCGCGCCTTGAAGCTTGCCATCTTCGATAAATGAAACATTGGAGACGCCGCCAATGTTCAACACGGCAATCCGGCCCTCGAGTTTGGAATAGCGACAAAGCGCTTCGTGATAGATTGGCGCGAGTGGGGCGCCCTGCCCGCCAGCCGCAACATCTATCGTCCTGAAGTCATAGGCCACAGGCATATTCGAATGATCGGCCAAATGCTGTCCTCGACCCAATTGCAGGGTCTGACCCGTCACACCTTCTTTCGGAGGATGATGCAGGATCGTTTGCCCGTGATACCCCGCGATGTCCGCGCGCATGTTGCCTATCGCATCAAGATGCGCGGCGTCGATTATGTCTTCTGCTTGCGCAAAGCTATTGGGCGGAGGGCCCTTAAAGCGCCAAGCCAAAGCGTCCTGTGTCGCGGAAGATAGGATTGTCTTCTCAGCCACCGTAAAGCTGCGTTCCGCCGTTGTGCCAAAACCGAAAATATCGACACCATCCGTCTCGATCACGGCCACATCCACCCCGTCGAGCGAGGTTCCGCTCATCAGGCCGAGGGCTGTATAGATTTGCTTCTCCATAGCTTTCGCTTTGACACGAAACGCCGCCTCGTTAGAAGCGCGAAATTATGACTTACAAATCCGACCTCATGCAGACCCTGACCTCGCGCGGTTATCTCTATCAATGTACAAACGAAGAAGGCCTCGATGCCCATGCTATGACGAACGATCTGGTCGGATATATCGGCTTTGATTGCACCGCGCCGAGCCTGCATGTCGGCTCCCT
>CAYPWW010000089.1:0-5506 GCA_964414555.1 uncultured Algimonas sp. | reverse complement strand
GATTTCCGGCTTGGACAGCACGGCTTCCATATCACGGGCGAGCAGGGCTTCTTGGAATTTCCGGCGGTAGGATTTCTCTGGCGACAACACGATGTTCTTCACCAGCTGCTGCGTCAGGGTCGAACCACCTTGGACCGTGTCGCCAGAGCGGGTGTTCTCGAACAGGGCGCGCAGGATCGCGCGGTTGTCGATGCCCTCATGCTCATAAAAGCGCTCATCCTCGATCGCGAGGAAGGCATTGCCAACATAAGACGGCATCTGGCCCAGCTTCATCGGCGCACCGATATAAGGCCCACGATGGCCAATAACGCGCCCCTCTTTATCGAGCAGTGTCATGTTGGGTTTGAGGTTCAGCTCCCACATGGTGCGCTTGTCGGGCAGAGAGGGGAGGTCTTTCAGCAGGTAATAGCGCGTTTGGAACCAACCGACGGCGACAATGGCGCAAAGAACGGCAACAAGAATCAGCCAGATTGTCCGGCGTTTCCGCTTTCGATCATTTGCGGCGACGGCCACTGGATCAATATCTGCACGATAGGTTGGCATTTTTCCCCTCTGCCACTAAAGCGCAGCCCATGTCGAACCCTATGTCAGCCCCGCCGTTCTGGAAAACCAAAAATATGGCGGAAATGAGCCGCGATGAGTGGGAAAGTCTCTGCGATGGCTGTGGCAAGTGCTGCTGCATCCGATTGGAGGACGAAGATACGGGCCAAGTCTATATCACGGATGTGGCGTGTAAGCTGTTCAATCCTGCGACCTGCCAGTGCGGAGACTACGCCAATCGCTCGGCTAAAGTGCCGGATTGTGTGACTTTAACGCCGGTCAATGTGGATCAGCTGCACTGGATGCCCCAGACCTGTGCCTATCGTTTGGTCGCGCGGGGTGAGGACTTGCCCGAGTATCATCACCTGAAAACAGGCTCTCGCGACAGTATTCACGAAGCGGGGATGAGCGTTCAAGACGACGTCACCAGCGAGATTTTCGTTGATGAGGAGGAGATTCCGACACGCATCGTCATCTGGCCGGGTGAGCCGGATATAAATTGAGAATAATTCGCAACTAACCCTCGCAAATGTCGCAGTGTCATTCCTCACGAAATCCCTAGATTGGGCGTTGCATTGGCGGGGTCTGCTCAATAGGTATTGGCGCGATCTGGGGACAGATGAGTCCCGCATAATCTCGTGAGTTCAAATGAACGATTTTCTTATCGAATATTTGCCCATCGTGATGGTTTTCGGCCTCGCGCTCGTGCTGTCCCTGCTGTTTTTGCTGGTTCCGGCGGTGATTGCGCCCAAAGACCCGGATGCCGAGAAGGTCTCGACCTATGAGTGTGGCTTTGCGGCCTTTGATGATTCGCGCATGAAATTCGATGTGCGCTTCTACCTCGTCGCGATTCTGTTCATCATCTTCGATATCGAGGTGGCCTTCCTGTTTCCTTATGCCGTGTCGCTGGACACGATCGGGTGGCAGGGCTGGCTTGTCGTGATGATCTTCCTTGCAGAGCTGGCTGCTGGTCTGGCCTATGCGTGGAAAATCGGCGCGCTGGATTGGGAGTAAGCAAAATGGTTATTCTAAACCCTGACGGAAAAATCGCCGCCGGTTCGGCTGGACGCGATACAGGTCTCTCGGCCCGCGACCCGCGCGGTGTTGATCCATATTATGATGGCTTGTCCGATCAGCTGGCCGATAAAGGCTTTGTCACGGCGGCGTCCGATGATTTGATCACTTGGGCGCGCACAGGCTCGCTCATGTGGATGACATTCGGTCTGGCGTGCTGCGCCGTTGAGATGATGCAGGCGTCTATGCCGCGCTATGATCTCGAGCGGTTCGGCTTTGCGCCACGCGCTTCCCCCCGTCAGTCGGACGTTATGATCGTTGCGGGCACGCTGACGAACAAAATGGCTCCGGCTTTGCGCAAGGTTTACGACCAAATGCCGAACCCGCGCTATGTGATCTCTATGGGGTCCTGTGCGAATGGCGGCGGATATTACCATTACAGCTATGCCGTTGTGCGCGGCTGTGACCGGATCGTGCCCGTCGACGTTTATGTGCCGGGTTGCCCGCCAACTGCGGAAGCACTGGTTTACGGCATCTTGCAACTGCAAAAGAAAATCCGCCGCGAAGGCAATATCGAGCGCTAATATGTCCGAACAATTCGCAGACCTCAAAGATCATATCGAGAGCCAGCTGGGCGAGGCCGTTAACGCGGTCACTGTCAGCTTTGGCGAGCTGTGCATGGAGGTGCGCCGTGCCGAAGTCCTGAACGTGCTCAGCTTTCTGCGCGATGATCCGATCTGCAAGTTTACATCCCTGACGGACCTCTGCGGTGTGGATTATCCCTCCCGCGCGCGGCGTTTCGACGTCGTCTATCACATGCTCTCGATGCAACATAACGTCCGCATCCGCGTCAAAGTCACAACGGATGAAGATACGCCTGTCTTGTCTGCGACGGCACTCTTCCCCAATGCCGATTGGTATGAGCGTGAGGCCTTTGACATGTATGGGATCGCGTTTGAGAACCATCCGGACCTTCGCCGTATCCTCACGGATTATGGCTTTGAGGGTTTCCCGCTACGCAAAGACTTCCCACTCTCCGGCTTTGTCGAGGTCCGCTATGACGAGGGTCGCAAGGCGGTGATTTATGAGCCGGTCAACCTCCCGCAAGAATATCGTGACTTCGAATTCCTCTCATCGTGGGAAGGCGGCGACTACGTCCTGCCGGGCGATGAGAAGGTGGAGGAGGCGTGATGCGGATAAAAACATTTTCAGTCGTCGTTCTGGCCTTGTCTTTGAGTTGTTTTTCTGCCGCTAGTGACGTGTTGGAGTTGCAGTTACAGGCGTGTTTGTTACTCAACGGTGAGTACTCAAAATACGCTGAAACGGAATGTGTTTCGGACGGTCTGATCTTGATGGGGTCCCCTGATGCATCCGATCACCTTGAAGTTAAAGCGGAATGTGAGGCGATGGCTCTAGAAGCTAAAGCCGCAATGCTCGCTTGGGAGTCTCTTGCCGAGGCTGAAACCCTGAATACTGAACCTAGCCCTGAAATTTTAGAGTTGTCGCGAGCTTTTGATTTTTCAGAGCGCGGTGATGAAGAATTCGTCGAAGCGACGTTTGAGTTAAAAGCAGATTGTGACGGACTTGTAGAGAGGTTGGCTAATGACCACGACTGAAGCCCTCCTCGACGGCGATGACCGTAATTTTACGATTAACTTCGGCCCGCAGCATCCGGCGGCGCATGGCGTTTTGCGTCTTGTGCTAGAGCTGGAGGGCGAGATCGTTGAGCGCGTCGATCCGCATATTGGCCTGCTGCATCGCGGCACGGAAAAGCTGATGGAGCATAAGACGTATCTCCAAGCGCTGCCCTATCTGGACCGCCTGGATTACGTCGCGCCGATGAACCAAGAACATGCGTTCTGTCTGGCGATTGAAAAGCTAACGGGCATGGGTGTGCCGCGTCGCGCGTCTTTCATTCGTGTGCTCTATTCCGAGATTGGACGTATCCTCTCGCACCTCTTGAACATCACGACACAGGCGATGGACGTTGGTGCGCTGACCCCGCCGCTGTGGGGCTTTGAGGAACGCGAGAAGCTGATGGTGTTTTACGAGCGTGCCTGTGGCTCGCGGATGCACGCCAATTACTTCCGCCCCGGCGGTGTCCATCAGGACCTACCTGAAGCGCTGCTGTCCGACATTTATGCGTGGTGCGAGCAATTCCCAGAAAAGCTGCAAGACATCGAAACGCTGCTGACTGAAAACCGGATTTTCAAACAGCGCAATGTCGATATTGGTGTTGTATCGCAGCAAGACTGTCACGACTGGGGTTTTTCCGGCATCATGGTGCGCGGCTCGGGCCTTGCGTGGGATCTGCGCCGGAACCAGCCTTATGAGGTCTATGACGAGCTCGATTTCAAAATCCCGCTGGGCAAGAACGGCGATTGCTACGACCGCTATCTCTGCCGCGTCGACGAAATGTATGAGAGCGTGAAAATCATGAAGCAGTGCATCGAAATGATGCCCGAAGGCCCCGTCATGACGCAGAACAATAAATACGTCCCACCGCGCCGCTCCGAGATGAAAACCTCGATGGAAGCGCTGATCCATCACTTCAAACTTTACACCGAAGGGCTGCACGTTCCGGCCGGTGAGGTTTATACTTGCGTCGAAGCACCCAAGGGTGAGTTCGGGGTCTACCTCGTCAGTGACGGCACGAATAAACCCTACCGCGTGAAACTCCGCGCGCCGGGCTTCCCGCATTTGGCGGCGATGGATTATCTCAATCGCGGGCATATGCTCGCCGACGTCTCAGCGATCCTCGGCTCGCTCGATATCGTCTTCGGGGAGGTTGATCGATGAATACACTCTCGGATTATATTCGTGAAGGTTACAGTATTGTGTCCTCACATGGCGGCGGTCTGACAAGCGAGCATTATCTTGTCCTTCAAAAAGAGACGTCTGTTGTCGTTGCGAAACTAACAACGAACGCTTGGACGGGTAAAATTCAGGACTCCTCCACTGGTGGCGCGCAATTTTTTGAGGTGTCAAAATGAGTGCACAGCGCATGGCATTGGTTCAGCCTGAGAGCTATATGTTCTCGGCTGCGGCCGAAGCCGAAATTGATATGTGGGTTGCGAAATATCCAGCGGACCGTCAGCGCTCGGCGCTGATTCCCGCGCTTTGGATTGCGCAAAAAGATGCAGGTGGTTGGCTCCCCGAAGTCACGATGCGGGCCGTCGCCGATAAACTCGGCATGGCCTATATCCGCGTCTATGAAGTCGCGACATTTTACACGATGTATAATCTCTCACCTGTAGGTGAGCATTTCGTGCAGCTCTGCGGGACAACGCCGTGCTGGCTGCGTGGGTCGGATGATTTGAAAGCCGTTATGGAGCGCCGTGTCGGTCCGCAAAACACGGTTTCCGCCGATGGCAAATTGAGCTGGCTCGAAGTTGAGTGTTTGGGCGCTTGCGCAAACGCGCCGATGATTCAAATCTCAAATGCTGCGGGCGATCATTATTATGAGGACCTGACGGCGGAGAGTTTTGACAAACTGCTGGATGAACTCGTCGCGGGAAATAATCCTACGCCGGGTCCGCAAAACAGTCGTCACGGATCCGAAGCCGAGGGCGGGGCGACAGTCCTGTTTGATGTGGATATCTATAAGTCGGGACGGAAGCTGACGAAGCTGCCGAACCAAGCCAAAAAATTAGAGATCGTGCGCCACGCGGGCGGGGGGAAGGCGGCTCTGAAAAAGACTTCTAAGCCGAAAGCCATAGCAAAGCCTAAACCAAAGCCAGCTGCGAAGCCAAAACCCAAAGTCATCTATACTGACGGCCCAACGGACGGCACGCCGGATGATTTGAAAGTCATCAAAGGCATTGGTCCTGTATTTGAGAAAGAGCTGAACGAAAAAGGCATTTATTATTACCGCCAAATTGGCGCGTGGAAAGCCGTCGATATTAAAATGATCGAGTCTGACGTGCTGACGAAATTCCCGGGCCGCATTAAG
>CAYPWW010000088.1:0-5731 GCA_964414555.1 uncultured Algimonas sp. | reverse complement strand
CCTCCGCTTCGGCCAGTGCGGTCTGTTCCACCGGGCTCCACATGATCGGCTTTGACCCGCGATAGAGATCGCCCTTCGCTGCGATTTTTAGCAGCTCTTCGCAGATGATCGCCTCAGACTCGGGGCGCATGGTCAGGTAGGGATTTTTCCAATCCCCGATCACGCCGAGGCGTTGGAATTCATCCGACTGAATATCGACCCAGCCCTTGGCATATTCGCGGCATCGCGCGCGGAACTCTGCACCGCCGACGTCATCTTTGCTGCGCCCTTTGCCCCGAAATTCTTCTTCGACTTTCCATTCAATTGGCAGACCGTGGCAATCCCAGCCCGGCACGTAATTCGCGTCATGACCCAGCATTTGGTGGCTGCGGTTGATGATATCCTTGTGCGTCTTGTTCAGCGCCGTGCCCATATGGATGTGACCATTGGCATAGGGCGGTCCGTCGTGGAGCGTCCATTGACCCAGCGGATTTTCCGCCGCGCGTTGTTTCTCATACAGGCCAATCCGCTGCCAGCGCTCCAGCCATTTCGGCTCGGCTTTGGGCAAGCCTGCGCGCATCGGAAAATCGGTTTTGGGCAGGAACAGCGTGTCGCGATAATCGCGGGCCGAATCAGTTGTATCTGTCATGGGAGTCTTTTGGGATGAGGAAGGTTGAGAAAGCGAAAACGCCAGAGCGGGAATGTGGCCGACACGCTTAGCGCGCCGGGGTGATAATTCGTATCTGGTCGATGTGTCTCAACATGCCTGCGCGTTAGCAGGACCGCGCGCAGGGGTCTACCCCAGCTTACCGGGCTTGGCCTCTTTCGCCTCTAATATCCGTCGTTTGATCTGCGCCAACGTACCGCCAATCGTCTTGCGGCGGAACACAACGGGATCAACGGCGGCTAGCTCAAACCGGTAAGCTTCTTCGTGCCTTTTTAGCAAATCGCGATGCAGCGAGCGGATCATGACTATATGCCCGCCGCGCACGAGAACAAAGTAAAAGGCGAAAAACCCAACAATCGTCGCATTGTGATCGCGAAAGCGCGGGACGTCTGAGAGGCTCGCGAAAAGATAAAGAAACAACAGCAGCACCAGCATCGTCGGCAGGACGATCCGCAAGCCCCAATGGTGGAGCGAGAGAAAGCGATATTGCAAAGCCTCTGGCGTCATATGGGCTTTATACGGCAGAAAGCCCAGCGAGCGATGGGGCAAGTTGGCGCGATTGGACTTGCCACCCGCGCAAGACGGCCTAAACCCTGCGACATGTTATCACTTTTTGAAATTGCCGCCCTTCTCCTCGTGCTCTCGGCGGGGCTGTCTTGGATCAACCGGGCGTATCTGAAACTGCCGCACACGATTGGGCTATTGGTCATGGCCTTGTTCGCCAGTTTCATCCTGATGGCGCTGGAAGCGTTCTTCCCTAGCGTCGGCCTGACGGACACGATTTCCGGCGCGATCGGCCAGATTGATTTTAATGAAACCTTGATGAAAGGCATGTTGGGCTTTCTCCTATTTGCGGGAGCGTTGCATGTGGATCTCGGCAAGCTCCGCGACGCCAAATGGGCGATTGGGTCTATGGCGACTTTTGGCGTTGTGTTGTCGACCTTTATTGTCGGCACAGGCTTTTGGTTGCTGACGAAAGCCTTTGGATTGGATGTACCGTTTATCTGGGCGCTGGTATTTGGGTCGCTGATCTCGCCCACAGACCCTGTGGCCGTGCTGTCGATCCTGAAAACCGTGAAAATGCCAAAATCACTTGAGACAAAGATCGCGGGTGAAAGCCTGTTCAATGACGGCGTTGGCGTCGTCGTGTTTACACTCATCCTCGCAATTGCCGTCGGGTCTGGCGATGGCGGGCACGCGATGTTTGAAACAGTCAAAGTTGCAAGCCTGTCCATGGCGGGTGCGCCGGCTGGGGCCTCCATCAGTGTGTTAGACGTCGTCGAGTTGTTCGTCGTGGATGCGATTGGCGGCGCGATCTTGGGCGGCATCGCTGGCTGGATCACCGTGCGTATGTTGGCGCGGATTGATGAGCACGCCATCGAAATTCTGATCACCCTCGCCTGTGTGGCTGGCACCTATGCACTCGCGCAGCGCATCGACATCTTGGGACACCATCTCTCTGGCCCCATCGCCGTCGTCGTCGCAGGCTTGATGATCGGCAATCGCGGCGCAGCCACCGCCATGAGCGAGCATACGCGGCAATATCTCTTTGGCTTTTGGGAGATGATCGACGAAATTCTGAACTCGGTCCTGTTCTTGCTGATTGGCCTCGAAATCCTCGTGCTGGGCCTTGTCCCGGAATATGCGTTGATCGGTGCCGTCGCGATCCCACTGGTCCTGCTGGCACGGTTGTGCGCAGTCTATGTCCCCATGAAAGTCATCGGGACGTTCAAGAACTTCACCAAAGGCGCAGTACCTGTCCTGACATGGGGCGGCGTGAGGGGCGGAATTTCCGTCGCGCTGGCACTCTCGCTGCCAGACAACGAGTATAAGCCGCTTATCCTGACGGCAACCTATTGCGTCGTTGTGTTCTCGATTATCGTCCAAGGTCTGACGGTCAAAAAAGTCGTGCAAAGTCAGGTTGATCCCGATCTTCTTTGAGCGTGATTCTCTTCATTGACGATTCAAATTTGAACGTTATAGGGTCACATCTGTGACGCGTTTGCCTCTCATAAAAACCCTCTGGGTTCTGATTGCCGTGGTCTTTCTGGCCGCGCAAACCAGCACGCTGGCCCACGCCACAACCTATGGCGATGCTGATCACACACATGAAGGCGTCGCCTGTGATGTCGCGTTGGTTGTGGCAGAACATGTTGTCGCCACGCCGCCCGTTGACGTCCCAGTGCTCGTCCCAATGGATAGTCTTGAGACGCAAACGGCATCTCTTCAGCCTATGCCGGCGCAGGGCTTTACCGTTCGCGCGCCGCCGCCCCGCGCACCCCCGCTTTCGTTCAAAGCTTAAACCACCCTTTTCCGCCGTCGCCTGACGCGTCGGCTTTCCCTGCTTTGAACAAGAGTTTCCTATGTCCCGACTATCTACCAGCTTGCTGGCAAGCTTTGCCCTATTTCCGTCTATCGCCTTTGCGCAGACATCCATTGCCGATGAAGACGTCATTATCGTCACCGCCTCCCCGTTGGAGCGGTCCATTGACGAAGCCATTACCGGCCAGTCCATCCTCGCGGGTGACGCCCTGCAAGACCGCCTCGCCGCGACCATTGGCGAAACGCTAAAGCGTGAGCCCGGCGTTTCCTCGACCAGCTTTGGCGCTGGTGCATCCCGCCCTATCATTCGTGGCCAAGGCGGCGATCGTGTGCGCATCCTAACGAATGGCGTTGGCTCCATTGATGCTGCTGCGGCCTCACCCGATCACGCAGTTGCCGTCGAACCCGCACAAGCTGAGCGTATCGAAGTCCTGCGCGGCGCGGCCCTGCTGCGTTACGGGAGTTCCGGCGCCGGTGGCGTCGTCAATGTGATCGACGGCCGTATTCCGCGTGAGTTACCCGACGGCGAAACGGATGTTGCCTTACGTATTGGCGCGTCCACCGTAGACAATGGCACAGAAGCCGCCGCTTCCATCGATCAGCGGCTCGGCAACTTCGTCCTCCATCTGGACGGCACACGCCGTAACGCCAGCGATTACCGCATCCCCGTTGAAGGGGAGAGCAAGATCTTGCTGGCCGAGGAAGGTGAAGACGTCCCCGATGATTTCAACGAGTCTCGACGCCTCGAAAACTCTTTCGCGGACTCTAAGAGCCTCTCTGGCGGTGTTTCCTATATCGGCGAAAACGGCTTCATCGGCATCGCGGTGCAAGGCTTTGACTCAACCTATGGAATCCCAGGTGGTCATGGTCATGAGGAAGAAGAAGGCGAGGAACATGACGATGAGGAGCACGAAGAGGAAGAACATGATCACGAGGGCGAAGAGGAAGAAGAAGAAAACGTCTTCATCGAACTCGAACAACGTCGTGTTGATCTGAACGCGGGCTTTGATCTGGAAGGCGCGGTTGAACGCTTCCAAGTCTTCGCAGGGTATGCCGATTATGAGCACACCGAATTTGAAGGCCCCGGCGAAGTTGGTACGGTTTTCACCAATGAAGGCTATGAAGTTCGCGCGGAAATCATCCAAGCCGAGATCGGCAATTGGCGCGCCGCCCACGGTATTCAATATCGTGACCGCGACTTCTCTGCCATTGGCGAAGAGGCCTTTGTCCCACCAACCACCACCCAGCAATTCGGGCTGTATAGCTTTCACGAGCTAGAACTCGGCGCGGGCCACTTGGAAGGTGCCGTGCGCTATGAGCGGACGGATCAGGAAAATTCTGTCGACGGTGCCGATCGTCAATTTGATCTGTTCTCTGTCAGTGCGGGCGGTGACGTTCACCTGTCCAATGCGATCCGCTTGGGCGGCACGGTCTTCCGCACAGAGCGCGCGCCAACGACCGAAGAGCTGTTCTCCAACGGTCCGCATCTGGCGACGTCGCAATTTGAGCTTGGCAATGCCACTCTCGACAAAGAAGTCGCGACAGGCGTGGAAGCGGCCTTCCGGCACCGCGAAGGCGACCATAATGTGACGGTCAATCTGTTCTACACAGACTACTCCGACTATATTTTCGAGGTTCAGACGGGCGAGGAAGAAGACGAACTACCTGTCTTCCAATTCACAGCGGATGATGCCCAATTTTACGGAATCGAAGCCGTCGGCGAGACGACCTTTGCCAAAGCTGGCACGTTTGATCTGAAAGCGGATACGCTGGTCGAATATGTGCGGGCGAAGACGGATAGCGGCAACCTGCCCCGCATCCCGCCACTCTCCGTGCTGACAGGCTTGGAAGCCGATAGCGATCGCGTCACGCTACGGGCCGAGTGGGAATATGTCTCTGAACAATCAGATACAGCCGCATTCGAGCTGCCGACGGACGATTATAATCTGATCAACGCGTTTGCGACGTGGCGCGCGCCTGTGGGCTCGCAAGACGTGGCCCTGCGTGTCTCCGTTATGAACTTGTTCGATGCAGAAGCGCGACAGCACACGAGCTTTCTCAAGGACCTCGTGCCCCAACCCGGGCGCAATGTGCGGTTCTCGCTCGTCGCGAAACTCTAAAATTACGGCCACGTCCCCGTTAGTGGGGCGTGGCCAACTGCCTATTCGACCTTGGAGATATTCAGGGTATTCGTCGTTCCTGGACGGCCAAAAGGCACGCCGGCAGAGATCATCACCGTGTCGCCTGACTCAAGGCCGAGATGGTCTTTTGCCAAGCTGTTGATCCGGCCCATCATATCATCAAAATCTGCAGGGTCTTTTGTCACAACGGGCAGGACGCCCCATGACAGCGCCAAGCGCGATGCTGTACGCATATTGGGCGTCAGACCAACGACACGACAGGGCGGGCGCTCGCGGCTGATCCGCTGAACGGTCGATCCCGTCAGCGTGTAGCCAAGCACGGCTTTCGCATTGAGCTTTGTCGCAATCCCACGCACGGCGCCAGAAATCGCGTCTTCCGCCGTCGCTTCATAGGGCAGTTGGATGGATTTGAAATATTCCCAAAAGATCGGATCGCGCTCTGCCGCGCTAATAATCCGGTCCATGATCGCAACGGCTGTAGCCGGATGGCGACCCACGGCCGTTTCCGCTGAGAGCATCACCGCGTCTGCGCCTTGATAAATCGCGGTCGCCACATCTGAGGCTTCAGCCCGCGTCGGGGTCGGCGCATCGATCATGGATTCCAGCATATGTGTCGCCACGA
>CAYPWW010000087.1:0-6437 GCA_964414555.1 uncultured Algimonas sp. | reverse complement strand
GCCAAGGACTGGGCGGCGGCGGATGCGGCGCGGGATGAGGCGACGGCGCGCGGGATTGTCCTAGAAGACGGCCCCGACGGTACGACGTGGCGCAAGGCGTAAAATTTATCTACCCTCTGGAAACTCTTAGGCCCATAACCACAAAAAACGCCCTCTCACGAGGGCGTTTCTCAAATTAATTCTGTGACACTCTAGCGGATACTAGCATCAGTCTGGACGTTCTCGATAACGACTGTATTCGGGCGCAGTGTGCCTTTATAAACCGATGACTTTGACATGTAATCCGTCTCAATCTCGACCGCGCCAGCAACCTCGTTCTCAACTTCGTATGACGTCGACATTGCCATGTCATAATTACCGGTCACCATACATGTCATGTCAGGCTGTGCTGTTGTTCCGATGGGACAATTCACTGTTGTAATCGCGCCAGTGCTGGACGGTACAACGATCGCATTATTTTGAATGCTGTTATCACTGTCCATCGTCACCGCTTCATATTTGGTCAACATGTCGCCATCATGTGTCAGCAATTCATTGTCACCGTCCATCCGAATTTCGCCATTAGATTGCAACAATTCGCCCACGGTGTCATTAACAGCAGTCGGAACTGTCGTCGCAACGCTTGTTTCAGTGTTGGCTTGCATCTTTGTTTGAACATTTTTGTTCATATCGCCTGCAAACGCTGTCGCGTTTGCGGTCAAAGCGATTGCAGATGTGATAAGGGCGGTTTTAAAATAAGTCATGTAATTCTCCTTCGGTAGGACTGGCCTAATTGTTTTACTTCAAGAAAGCGCTTCATTGCACTTGTAACCAAAAGAGCGCGCAAATTTTATATGCAGCGTTGATATGCTAATAAGCGTCTCAACTCGAAATTTGTTCCAAATTAATTGCAGAAATCTTTTTGACGACGCCTTTGGATGTGCGGGTCAGCTGAGATTAGATGGCTTTTGCATCAAAACGATAAACCTTCTCGCCGCGCACCATGTGGTAGCGGTGCGCGCCGGGTAAGGCGACTTGGAACGCAGGGTCGCTGACCCATAATCCGCCCGTAAATGTGCCAAAACTCGGCAAGATAATCCGCTCTGGACTATGCGCGAAACACGGCCCGCTGATCTTGCCCGTCTTCACACGCACTTGCAGTTTCGGATGGTAATGCCCGCAGAGGTTCACGCCAGCTTCGCTAGGATCATGTGGGTGGTGGGTCAGCAGGAACTCCCCAACTTGCGCATGGTCCTCACGTGGGCCGCGTACACAATCGGGGATGTCCGGATCATGATTGCCCAGCACCCAGATGAAGCGATAGACACTGTCGACAATCGCGTTTAACAACTCGCAATCCTCATCAGAAAACCGCTGATCCGCATCGACATCGTGGAAACTATCACCCAGCGCGACAACGCGTTTGGGCGCGTAATCCGAGACGAGCGCGGCGAGACGATGCAGGCTATCGCGCGTGTCATAGGTCGGCAGCGGCACATGGCCGTTCATCTGCAAAAAGCTGGCTTTCTCGAAATGCAGATCGGCGACGCAGAGCGTGTCGTGGTCCAGCAACATCAAGCCTTTGCGCGCGTCACAGGCCACCACGCCGGCGTGCGTGCGCTCAATCAAGGCTGTCTTTTGCACGGGCGACATAGTCGGCGACGGTCTCCAACATCTCTTGCCCATAGGCCACAGAGCGTTCTGCGGCCGAGGCGAGCAGGGCGTCCTTCGCCTCGCCGTCTACGACCTGTTTGCTGATTTGCATCATGGCGGGGATAGAGAGCGGCGAAGCGTGCGGCAAGAGCCGGAACTGTATGTCGCCCTGGACGTCCTCTAGCCAGTTTTGCAGACGCGGCAAATCTAGCAATTCGCGCTCGGCTTCTTCGCGCGCAATGCGGAGCAGCACATGATCCGGTTCGTATTTAGTCAGGACGTCATAAATCAAGTCCGTCGAAAAAGTGACGGCCTTCATCGAGCGGTGTGCACCCGGCAAGCGCTGTTCCGTGAGCCCCGCAATGGTCGCGATCTTGCGGAAAGATTTTTTGACCATCGGTGCCTGCACGATCCAGTCCTCGAATTCCTGCGCGAGGATGTCTTCAGATAGCAGGGCGGTCATATCTTCAATTGGCTCAATGGAGGTGATCGCCAGCGCGTAATCTGTGATGACGAAACTGATCGGCTTCAGGCGTGCGCTCTCCATCCGACGCGTCAGCAGCAGGCCGAGCGTATTGTTCACGGGCCGCCCCTCGAATGTGTGCAGGACCGTTGTGAAGGTCCCGCGATCAAAGAACCCTTCGACCAAGACGCCTGTGCGTGGCGGCAGCTGCGAAAACTTCGCCTGCAGCTCTAGCCACTCTTGCACCTGATCCGGCAAGAACCGCCAATATTGCTCGTCCGAGGTAAAGCGCCGGACACCGTCCGCCAGATAGGTCGAGAGCGGCATGACGCCCCCGGCATAGGCGGGGACTTTGGGTCGAGTCTTGCGCGGGACGGGGCTGGCCTCGACCGCCATCTCTCGTACTTGATGAAAGCGCAGGATTTCGCCGCCGAACATAAAGGTATCGCCGGGCACCAGCGGCATGACAAAGCGCTCCTCTATTTCGCCAATATTGCGCCCTCGCTTGGACCGCGCATTGGGCAGGCGCCGGACCTTCAGCTTGGCGTATTCGACGATGGTACCGATGTTCATGCGGTGGCGGCGGGCTTGCTGCGGCGTTGCGATTTTATAGCCGCGCGAGGTGGGTTTGAGGCGGTGGAACCGTTCATAGGTCTTCAGCGCGTATCCGCCGTCTACCGCGAATTCGAGAATGGCGTCGAAGTCGGCTTTGCTCATATCTCGATAGGGGTAAGCGCTGCGGATTTCGGCCAAGGTTTGGCGTTTTGTCAGCGGGCCGGAACAGGCGCGATTGACGAGATATTGAATCGCGACATCCATCGCGCCGGGGCGAAAGGGATCGCCATCACGGTGACCGTCCTCAATGGCTTCAATTGCGACAGCACATTCGATGGCTTCTTGCGGATTGCAGGGGACGAGCGTGGCTTTGGACGGCTCATCCATGCGGTGATTGGACCGTCCGATGCGCTGCAAAAGGCGCGAGACGCCCTTGGGCGCGCCGACTTGCAGGATCGCATCCACATCGCCCCAGTCGATGCCCATTTCTAGCGCGGATGTGCTGACGACGGCGCGCATTTGACCGCTGGCGATCATGGTTTCTGTCTTCTGCCGCCGCTCGCGTGAGAGGCTGCCATGGTAGAGCCCGATGGACAGATTATCTTCATTGATCTGCCACAGAGCTTGGAACATCAGCTCGGCTTGCGCGCGTGTGTTGACGAAGACGATGACAGAGTTGGCGGATTTAATAGCCTCGTAAATGTCACAGGTCGCAAAGCGCGCATTATGACCGCCTAGTGGATAAGTGCGGCTCTCTGGGACGAGAATATCCAGCTCTGGTGGGGTGTCACCGACGACCTCAATGAGTTCCGCTGGCGACCCCGTAGGCCCCAGCCATTTGGCGGCATCTGATGGGCTGGCCACGGTGGCCGACAGGCCAAAGCGGATATGATCTGGCGCCAACGTTTTCAGCCGCGCTAGCGCCAGCGCCGTAAAATCACCTCGCTTCCCAGTCGAGAAGCTGTGCATTTCATCAATGACGACGCATTTCAGCGAGGCGAAATACGCCGGCGCGTTTTCATAGGACAGCAGAAGCATGAGGCTTTCCGGTGTCGTGAGTAGGATATCCGGCGGCTGCTCGCGCTGTTTCTTGCGCTGATATTGTGTCGTGTCGCCCGTGCGCACGCCGACCGTGATCGGCAGGTTCAAATCGCCAATGGGCTTCATCAGATTGCGCTCAATATCATTCGTCAGTGCGCGTAGCGGCGAGATATAGAGCGTGTGTAGCGCAGGTTTGGCGTCCGCGGCCTTATCCTGCAAATCGATCAATGAGGGCATCAGGCCCGACAGTGTCTTGCCTCCGCCCGTTGGCGCGATAAGAAGCGTGTCACGCCCGCGCGCGAAAGCTTCAACCATATCGCGCTGATAGTCGCGAATACTCCAGTCTTTCTTCCAGAACCAATCCTGGAAAATCTGTGGAATCAGCGTGTCATCAGACTGTGTTCGAACTGTCACGGAATCGCGCATAATTATATTACGCGCGAGACGAACATGCAGGTGGGCTTTGCTCCGTATATAGTTTGAAAAATCACTCTCAGTTTGGAGTCTTATAAATATATGCAGGCAAACCCCGAACATTGGATGCAGGTGCGTGACGCCGGGCTCTATTGTGCGCCGGCTGACGCCTATATCGATCCAATCAAAGACGCCGTCCCGCGCGCAATTATTACGCATGGTCACGCCGATCACGCGCGCAAGGGGCACGGACATGTCTGGGCCACGCCCGAGACCGCCGAGATCATGGAAACGCGCGACTACCTCTCAGAAGGCACGTCCCATACGGCCCTGCGTTATGCTCAGCGGCACGATCTAGGCAATGGCGTGACGCTCTGGTTTGCCAGCGCGGGGCATATCCTCGGCTCGGCGCAGGCGGTGCTAGAATATGAGGGTAAGCGCGTTGTCGCGGCAGGGGATTTCAAGCGCCACCCCGACCCAACCTGTGCCCCGTTTGAGGTCGTCCCGTGCGATGTGTTCATTACAGAGGCGACCTTTGCGCTGCCCGTGTTTCAGCATCCCCCGCTGGAGGTCGAAGTCGACAAGCTGATGCGGTCCATGGCAACATTGCCGCACCGCACGCATCTGGTCGGGGTTTATGCGTTGGGGAAATGCCAGCGCGTGATGAAAACCTTGCGTCTCGCGGGGTATGATCATCCGTTCTATATTCATGGGGCGCTGAAAAGATTGACCGAGCTCTATGAGAGCTACGGTCAAGATTTCGGCGCTTGGGAACTCGTCAGTGATATTCCGCGCAAAGACAAACACGTCTTTCAGGGCAAGATCGTGCTGTGTCCGCCTGCGCAGATCAATGATCGTTGGTCGCGCCGTTTCGAAGACCCGCTGCCCACAGTCGCGAGCGGTTGGATGCAAATCCGCGCCCGCGCCCGCCAGAAACGCGCGGAAATGGCGCTCGTCGTCAGCGATCATGCCGATTGGGGCGACCTCATCCGAACCTGCGTCGAGACGGGCGCGCCGGATGTGTGGATCACCCATGGGCGTGTCGAGGCGTTGGAATATGCGCTGCGGAAGGAAGGCATCAATGCGAAAGGTTTGAACCTGATTGGTTTGGAAGAGGAGGGCGGTACGTAATGGAAGCCTTCTCCCAACTCCTCGATGATCTTTATTTCACAAATTCTAATCGTGCGAAGGAAACAATTCTCGCCAATTATCTGTGTGCGACTCCTGACCCAGATCGCGGTTGGGCGCTGGCGGCCATTGCGGGAACGCTGTCCTTTGATCTCTTCAAACGCAATTTAACGAAGACGCTAATGAGTGAACGAATGGACCCGTTTCTCTTTGATCTCTCGCGTCATTATGTCGGTGAGATGAGCGAGACTGTCGCATTGGCTTGGCCGCAATCGCCGGACCCTGTGAAGCTGAATCGCTTTCCCGATTTGCATGAGGTCATCGCGGAATTTCAATCACGGTCGAAGGATGGGATACGCGATTATCTCATCACCTTGCTCGACAATATGACACCGGCCCAGCGTTGGGCTTTGCTAAAGCTCGGCACGCGGGGTCTGCGCATTGGCATGTCGGCGCGGACGGTGAAGAAGACGCTCGCGAATATGGCCGCGGTCGATGTCGGTGTGATTGAGGAGCTCTGGCACGGATTGGAACCGCCCTATGAGAGCCTCTTTGCTTGGATCGATGGCACGGCGGAGATGCCAGATATTTCCAACGTCCTGACCTATTCGCCCGTCATGCTGGCGCATCCGATTGATGAGGCGAAAGACTTAGGTCGGCTCTCTCCCGATACGCATCAGGCCGAGTGGAAATGGGACGGTATCCGCGTGCAGCTCGCCGCGATGAACGGCGAGGTGAAAGTCTTTTCCCGCACGGGCGACGATGTCAGCCATAGCTTCCCAGATCTCGCGGCAGACGTGAGTTTCGAGGCTGTACTCGACGGGGAATTACTCGTCAAACCGGGCGAAGAGATCGGCTCGTTCAATCAGCTGCAAAAACGTCTGGGCAAGAAAAAGCCGTCGAAGAAACTGATGGGCGAGCTCCCAGCGCACCTCATGGCGTATGATATTTTGAGCCTGAATGGCGAGAGCCTGCGGGACAAACCGCTGTTCCAACGGCGCGAAATTCTATTGGACTTTCTCGCCGCGCAAAATTCATCGCGCTTTTCGATGTCAGATACGCTGAACTGGTCAACGGTGGAGGATCTCCGCGCGCTCCGCGAAGAAGCCGCGCAAAGCAACGGCCTCATCGAGGGATTGATGATCAAGGACGCCGGCTCGATCTATACCGCAGGCCGTCCCAAACATATGTGGTATAAATGGAA
>CAYPWW010000086.1:0-6538 GCA_964414555.1 uncultured Algimonas sp. | reverse complement strand
GCGCGGCGTTTGCTCTATCTGTTTGAACAGGATTACGGCATCGCGATGATGCGCGCGGGATAGATCAGCGATTAAGCTCTACGCCTCCGCCGGCTTCTAGGACATTGTCCTGCGCCGAAGACACCATCCCGCCAGAGATAATCATCTTGGCGCCCTCTTCCGGCGTCATGTCCAAAATCTTGATCTTGGACGTGTGTAGGAACAGCAAAAAACCGGAGGTCGGGTTCGGCGTAGTTGGAACAAAGACGCAGACCATATCTTCGCCCAATTCTTCACCCGGCTTGCCGCCTAGATCGGCCGTCACAAAACCGAGCGCCCAGACACCCTCTTTCGGATATTCCAGCAGGCAGACATCGCGGAAAGCCCGATCTTTCTGAGCCGCCACAGTCTGCACGATCTGCTTGAGTGAATTATAGACGGGACTGACGACGGGCACGCGGTCCAAGAGAGACTCGCCGGAGCGGATCAGCGATTTGCCGATAAAATTCGACGCCACAACGCCTAGAATAAAGATCAGGATAATTGCAAAGATCAGCCCCAGGCCCGGGATCGCAAAGCCGAGATAGGTTTCTGGGTCGAGTGCTTCGGGCAGCAGCCGAAAGACATTCTCGTCAATCTTCTGCACAACCCATGTCACGGCCAGAATGGTCGCGACGATCGGGATTGCGATCACAACGCCAGCAAAGAATCGGTTTCGCGCCCACCGCACAAGGCTAAAGCGTGGCCCACCGCTTGGCGCGCGATATGCTCTCGCCTTTTTACGGCGAAAGCGCTTTGGCTTTGGCTCGGGCATCTTTGGCTCTGCACTCATTTGCGACGATCTCGTTAAACTTTGGTTGGATGTAAGCTAGGCTCTGTCCTAGGCGCGCGTCCTGTTCTACGCATAGCGCCAAGAGAGGCGAGAAGATATGGCGGAAATGCAGCCCAAACGAAGATTTCGGATGATCATGGGTGTGACGCTCGGCTTGTTGGTGGCCGCGCTCGCGCTGATTTATCTCTATCGCGATGACATTTTTCAAAACATCCAGGACCCCGGCCAGCCGTTTCAAACCTATATCGCGCCGACAGCGCCGGATTATGCAGAGGCTGAGAGCTGGCTCGCCTTGCCTGATCTAGATCGTGACCCTGTTGAATTGGCGGCCAAAGGCGATGTGTTCGTTGTTGTACCAAGCGTTTATCGCGGCGGTGAGCATTGGAACTTGCCGTCCGATGACCTGCGCCGGAAGGGCAAGCTGCAACGGATTGTGCGCCCGAATTATGTTTCGCCCTATGGCGAGGCGGGACGACTCTTCGCCCCCTATTATCGGCAAGCGTCGCTCTATGCGTTTATGACAAGCCGAGAGGATGCGCAGCAGGCACAGGACCTTGCCTATTCCGATGTGAAGCGCGCGTTTGAAGCCTTCCTCGCGCAATCCCCGCCCGAACGTCCCATTGTTCTCGTCGGCCACAATCAGGGTGCGAGCCATGTGCAGCGCTTGCTGATGGAGTATTTCGCGGGGCCGTTACGCGAACGTCTCGCCATTGCCTATGTCATCGATCATCCACTTCCATTGGACCTTTTCGAGGGCGCTATGGGGTCGCTTATGCCCTGTGCCACGCCAGATATGACCGGCTGCGTCGTCGCTTTTGGCTCTTTCACACCCAAAGACGGCGTGATTGCAGAGCGGTTTTCCAATGAAATGCTCGTCCATGACGGGATAGGTTACCGCGCTGTGGCAGGGCGTCCGACGCTTTGCATCAACCCCCTGCTCTGGACACAATCAGATGATTATGCGCCGCCACGCTTGCATCTGGGCGGGGTCGCCGCAGAAGGCTTGGACCCCGACATGGACCCCGCGCCGATGACAAAGCAATCCGGGGCGCAGTGTGAGGACGGCATCTTGCTGGTCGATACGCCGCGCAGTCGGTCCTTGCGCCGTCCTTTGCAAGTCGGAGCTAAGTTCCGGACCTTGCCGTCTAATCTTTTTTATGAGGACCTAAAGCGGGATGCCGTGCGACGTGTTGAAACCTTGCTAGCGTTGGGCACATTGCCAGAACGGGCGGGCGCAAAGCTGGAGGATTTCGATGTCATCGAGATCGAGGACAGCCCCGTTACGATTCCCGTCGACTAAACCGCTTTCGCCAAATCGTCGAAGCGTTTGATATCGATTAGTAAAGCTTCAAACTCATCCATTGGGACCATATTAGGGCCGTCACTTGGCGCATTGGCCGGATCTGGATGCGTTTCCATAAAGATCGCAGCTACACCAATCGCAGCCGCAGCCCGTGCTAGCACCGGTACAAATTCTCGCTGTCCGCCGGATGTTCCGCCCTGCCCGCGGGGTTGTTGCACACTTTGGGTAGCATCAAAAACGACGGGTGCGCCAAAGCTCTTCATGATCGGCAAGCCACGGAAGTCTGTTACGAGGGTATTATAGCCAAAGCTCGCCCCGCGCTCACACGCCATGATGTTCGGATTGCCCGCTTCGACCAGCTTGTTGAGGACATTCTTCATATCCCACGGCGCGAGGAACTGGCCCTTTTTCACGTTGATCACGCGACCTGTCTTAGCCGCCGCGACGAGGAGGTCCGTCTGGCGACAAAGAAAGGCCGGAATTTGCAACACGTCCACCACTTCGCCCACGCGCTTGGCTTGTTCGGCCGTGTGAATATCCGTCACGCAAGGCAAGCCCAGCTCTGACTGGATTTCCGCGAAAATCGGCAGTGCGCCGTCGAGGCCCAAACCCCGTGGGCTATGGATGCTCGTCCGGTTCGCTTTGTCATAGCTGCTCTTATAGATCAGCTGGACACCGACCCGTTCTGCAATCCCTTTCAAACGCTCAGCTGTCATCAGCGCATGATCGCGTGATTCCATCGCACAGGGCCCGGCGAGGATCGTCAAAGGCTCGTCATTGCCAATCTTGTAGGTCGCGCCGGCCGGCGTCTTTAATTGGATCGTGTGATTGGGTGAATCTGTCATGACCGCGCCTCTAACATGAGGTCACGGATAAACATATGGATTTTGCAGTCGGGCTGCGGCAACAGGACCTGCATAGTCTTTGATAAAGGTATCCGCGATGAAAGCTCGTTCCGTTCTCGACCTGATCGGCAATACGCCGCTTCTGTATCTTCGTGACGCGTCAGAAATGACGGGCTGCGAGATTTACGGCAAGGCCGAGTTTCTCAACCCCGGGCAATCGGTCAAAGACCGCGCAGCCCTGTCGATTATCCGCGCTGCCGAAAAGTCCGGCGCGCTTAAGCCCGGCGGCATCGTCGTCGAAGGCACGGCCGGCAATACGGGCATTGGCCTCGCCATGGTCTGTTCCGCGCTCGGCTATCGCTGCAAAATCGTCATGCCGCGCACACAGAGCCAAGAGAAGAAAGACTCGGTCAAACTGCTCGGCGCAGAACTGATCGAAGTGGACGCCGTCCCCTACGCCAATCCGGGGAATTACATCCATTATTCGGAGCGCTTGGCGCAGGAGCTAAACGCCGCAAATCCCAATAGCGCCATTTGGGCAAACCAATTCGACAATACCGCCAATCGCGATGCGCATATTCAGACAACAGGCCCTGAAATCTGGGACCAGACGGATGGCAAGGTCGACGGCTTTATCTGTGCAGTTGGTTCAGGTGGCACACTGGGCGGGGTATCATTGGCGCTAAAAGCCAAAAACCCCGACATTCAGATTGGCCTCGCCGATCCTTATGGCTCAAAAATGTTTGCCTATTACGATCATGGCGAGCTGGAGACCGAAGGCAATTCCATCACCGAAGGTATCGGCCAAGGGCGCATCACCGCGAACCTGAAAGACATTCAAGTCGACCGCCAATACCGCGTGTCAGACACAGAAGCCTTGCAGATCATTTTTGAACTGAACCAGCTCGAAGGCATCTGCCTCGGCGGGTCGTCCGGTATCAATATCGGTGGTGCGATCCAGATGGGCCGCGAGATGGGACCGGGTCATACGATCGTGACGATCCTGTGTGATTACGGTCAGCGCTATCAGTCAAAAGTCTATAATCCGGAGTTCTTGCGGTCGAAGAACCTCCCCGTGCCGAGTTGGCTCTGCTGATGCGGAACGATCTCGAACGTGAGACAAAGTTCACCCATCTCGGACGTCCGGCGGCGGGGTTAGGAACGTCTGTCAGCCATCCCATTACGCGCGCCTCGACCTTATTATTCGAGCGCGCCGAAGATCTCTATCGTGAGGATGTTCGGGGCTATGGGCGGCATGGATCAGCCGTGCATGACGCGCTGGCCGAGTTGTTCACCGAACTGGAAGGCGGCGTTGGCACACTGTTATTTCCGTCTGGCGTAGCGGCGCTAACGCAACCCATCTTGTCGATCGTAAAGCCCGGCGACCATGTGCTGCTGACGGACAGCGCCTATGGTCCGACACGGCATTTCTGTCAGACATTTCTGCGCCGGATGAATGTTGAAACGACACTCTATGACCCACGTATTGGGGCAGAGATTACTTCGCACATTCGCGAGAATACGACACTGATCTTGCTCGAAAGTCCCGGTTCTCTGACCTTTGAGATCCAAGACATTCCTGCCATTGCGAAGGTCGCGAGAGCCAAAGGTGTTACGACGCTGATCGACAATACGTGGTCGGCTGGATTAACACTGAACCCGCTCAAACTGGGCATCGATATTAGCGTCCACGCCGCAACGAAATATTTCGGCGGCCACAGCGACATCATGTTTGGCGCCGCCGTGTTTGCAGATGACACGCGCTTGGCCCGCGCCAAAGCCACGGCGAAGCAGCTGGGCAATGCGAGCGCGCCGGATGATGCTTATCAAATCCTGCGAGGCTTTCGCACGGTCGTGCCGCGTTTCCGCCAGCAGGAAGCGACGGCGCAACATTTGGCCGAATGGCTGATGACGCAAGACGCTGTCCAAACTGTTCTACATCCCGGTGTGAACGATCATCCCGATCATGCGCTCTGGAAACGCGATTTCACAGGTGGCGGATGCCTCTTCTCCGTCGTGCTTAAACCGCTCGCGGAAGAAAAGGTTCTAGCTTTTATCGATGCGCTGAAGCTGTTCGGGATTGGCTATTCTTACGGCGGGTTCGAGAGCCTAGCGATCCATTGCGACCCGCAATTACGCCGCAAACATGCGGATGCTCTGCCCGGTCCACTGGTCCGGTTTGCATGCGGATTAGAAGCCGTAAGTGATTTAAAAGCTGATATAGAACAAGCCCTTGCCACGGTTTTTTAGAGCCGTTCGCTTTGTCCTTTTTGCAATAGGACTTGGCCTCACCATCGCGCTTGGCTCTTGCGCGCCGGCCCGGACGATCTTGCAGCAAGCCGACCTTTCACCCGCACGACAAGCGCCCGCAACGCCGCGCAGTCTAGACAGAATCAAACAGGATTGGGCAGGTCTTCAGACGGCCATTTATGGGTCATTCCGCGAACCAGATGTTTTTACGCTGACCCAAGAGGCGGTCTTAGACGCCAATTGGCTGAACCGCGCCACGGTCACGCAGCGGACATATAATGTCTCGCATGGCGCAACCCCTACGGCGTTTGAGATCATCCTGATCACGCCAAATACCGCGCCCGACACCCCCATAATCATCACACAGAATTTCTCAAGCAACCGCTCCGTCGTCAGCGCGGATGGCAGCTCCCCTCTCCCGGGAAAAGCGCGAAAAATGGGACCGCTTGGCCCTGTCTTCAAATATTTCTTCGGGCGCTACATCGTGGCGCATCCCTATGAAGACCTTCTAGATCGTGGCTATGCTGTCGCAGTTATGCATCCGCCGGATTATGTACCAGACTCTGCAAAGCGCGGCGTTGCGCGGCTGGAGACATTTCAAACAGGTGAGCGTCCCGCTGCGTTGAACATCTGGGCGTCTTTGTCGACGGCTTTCGCGGCACAGTTAAAGACGGCACAGCCCAACCGCGCCGTGATAGCCTATGGGCATTCTCGCTATGGTAAGACTGCGCTTCTCGCGGCGGCACATAGCCCGAGCATAGACGGCGTGATCGCGCATCAATCTGGTACAGCGGGCGCGTCCTTGATGCGGGATAAGACGGGCGAGAGCCTAGGGGATGTTGTGAAAAGCTACCCGCATTGGCTCTCACCAGGCGCGGCTGACTACGCAGACAACCCGCAAAGCCTCCCTTACGACGCTGATGTGCTATTGCGCGCGATTGCTCCAAAGCCTGTCCTATTGGGCAATGCGCGGCGCGATGTTTGGTCCGACCCGGAAGGCGCGTTTCATTCCGCTAAGCGTGCCGCAGCAGCCTATCCTTTGCCCGTGATGCAGGGCGAACGTTTGGATGATTTCCGACCAGAGGACGCTCTCGCCTTTTGGATTCGGCCCGGCACGCACGGCGTCGTGAAAGAGGACTGGCCCGTCTTCCTCGACTTCCTAGACGCGCATTTTAAATGAAGCAGGTTGGGTTGGCCGGCGGCAACCCGCAAATATCTAATCGCGGGTTGGGTTGGTGGGCGGCAACCCGCAAATATAGTGAAAGGTTGGTAGACCCAGTAGGACTCGAACCTACAACCTGCCGCTTAGAAGGCGGCTGCTCTATCCAG
>CAYPWW010000085.1:0-6896 GCA_964414555.1 uncultured Algimonas sp. | reverse complement strand
ACCCGTTACCGCCCACCATTTTCTCACAGAGATATGCATTTTGCGCTCCCGCGTGGACGGGCCGACAAATTGCATCTTTTGTTCGCTTTTCTACTTGCAACTCATTCTCAATAACAGTAGCTGGCTCTTAATTGAGAATAACTCGCAAGAACAACACTGATGATTTTACGAACCCACGCATCAACGCTTTCTCGCCTCATGGCGACGGACCGCACGTCCTTTGTCAAAGCATCACAGATCATTGCGCGTGGTTCAAAAACGAAAACCTCGAAACAGGTCAGTAATGACCGCACGGCCCTGCCCCGGCTGCAACACACATAAAAGATTTCTCCATGAAACGATTGAACACTGCAGGCGCAACTGCGTTACTGCTCGCCAGCGCATCTTTAGCGCAGGCGCAAGACCAAACCCCTGAGTCCGATTTCGCCTTTGAAGACATCATCGTCGTCGAAGGTCGCTACCTGTCCATCGATAAGGTCAACGCCGTCAAAACGCCGACGCCCATTATCAATGTCCCGCAAAGCCTCAGCATCGTGGATGACATCCAGATCGAAGCGCAGGGCTTCACCTCCATCGGTGACATCACACGCTATACCCCCGGCCTCACAACCAGTCAGGGCGAAGGTCACCGCGACGCCATTATCATTCGTGGTCAGCAAACAACGGCTGACTTCTTCCAAGACGGTATCCGCGACGACGTGCAATATTACCGCCCGCTTTATAACTTGGAGCGCGTAGAAATCCTGCGCGGCGCCAATGCGCTGCTATTTGGACGCGGAGGCACGGGCGGGATCGTTAATCGGGTGACCAAGAAGCCTGAGCTAAACGGCCAAGTAACGACACTTAGCGCGTCGATCGATACCTTTGGCGCGTTTCAAATCAGCGGTGACACGGATTACACCCTCACAGATACTGTCGGCCTACGCCTCAACGGCTTCGTCGAAGAATTGAACAATCACCGTGATTTTTATGACGGCACACGCTTTGGCCTGAACCCAACTCTTCGGGTGGATATTCTGCCCGATACGACCGTCGATTTGTCCTATGAATATCTGGACGATGACCGCGTTGTGGACCGAGGCGTGCCCTCGCAGAACCTAGAGGGTGACGCGGACGGCCCGTTAAAAGGGTATGACAACACCTTCTTCGGCTCACCCGATGAGAACTTCACGACATTGCAAGCGCACATCCTGCGCGGGCGAGTCGATCACCGCTTTAGCGACAGTGTTCGCGGTAATCTGACCGCCCAATATGCGGATTATGACAAGCTTTATCAGAACCTCTATGCGAGCGAGGAAGTGCTAGTCGATCAGAACGGTGATTTCGATCAGGTCGAGCTGGACGGCTACCGCGATGCGACGGATCGTCAGAACCTGTTCCTGCAGGGCAAGCTCGTCGGTGAGTTCAAGACGGGCGAGATCGGCCATACGGTCCTGATGGGCGCGGAATATGGTCGGCAGGACACGACTAATTCCCGGATCGACAACGTGTTCGAGGCGAATGGCGATGATCAGCTGTTCATTGATTTCTCTGACCCGCTCGTCATTCCAGCGTTCAGCTTTAGCGACCCTGCGCGCGACCGCGCGTCTGATGTGACCGTGCTGTCGATCTATGCGCAGGACCAAATCGCGTTGACGGATCAGTTCAAGGTCATCTTGGGCGGACGGTTCGACAGTTTCGATATCGACGTCTCCGACTTCGCCAATGACGCAGTGTTTTCGCGCAAGGACGAGCAATTCTCGCCCCGCTTCGGCGCGATCTATAAACCGGCGGAGAATGTTTCTTTCTACGCCAGCTACAGCGAGACTTTCCTTCCGCGTTCTGGCGATCAATTCCTGACGCTAAACCTGACGAACAGCCAAACCGAACCGCAAGGCTTTGAAAACAAGGAAATCGGCCTGAAATATGACATTCAGCCGAATCTCCATCTCACCCTCGCGCTTTTTGATTTGGAGCAAGCCAACTTCTTGACACAGGACATCATCGGCGGCGATCAGGACGTTCAAGTCAATGTGCAGGGTTCCAACACGCAGGGTTTTGAAGTCCAGCTGCAAGGGGATTTGACGGACCGCTGGGCGATCAACGCGGGCTACACCTATGTTGATGGTGCTGTGGAATTTCCGGGCTCAACCCTCGACCAAAACCGCACACGTCAAACGCCGAACAACACCTTCTCGATCTGGAACCAGTATCAGGTCACGGACAAGTTCAGTGTTGGCGCGGGTGCGGCGGTGCAGGACAGTTTCTTCGTGCGCGAAGATAATAGCGTCGAAGTCCCCGGCTACACGCGGTTCGATGCGGCGGCCTTTTACGATGTGACGGATGATCTGCGCGTGCAGCTGAACATCGAAAACGCGCTCGATATCGACTATTTCCCCGACGCGCACAGCAATGACAACATCACCGTCGGCGCCCCGATCAATGCGCGCCTGACGGTGCGCTCGACGTTCTAAGACAGTGACAGGGTCGTCAGGTCATGCCTGACGATCTGCTGCACCATTAATGCGGCGCTGCGCCGCCTTCTGGCATATTCACACCCGCCGTGCCCATCATCAGCCCTGCGAGTTGGGCTTCGTCATGGCTTGTCCATTTCACAGGTTTGATCTTTTGCGTCAGGGCATGGCGCAAGACCTCATCGACATGGCCGACGGGAATGATCTCGAGCGCGGATTTCACATTCTCTGGGATTTCCGCGAGGTCTTTTTCATTATCTTGCGGGATCAGCACGGTTTTCACGCCGCCACGGAGCGCTGCGAGCAGCTTCTCCTTCAACCCCCCAATCGGCAAGACACGACCACGCAATGTCACCTCGCCCGTCATGGCGATGTCCTTGCGCACGGGAATTTCCGTTAGGACCGAGACGATGCCCGTGACCATAGCGATACCGGCGCTGGGACCGTCCTTTGGCGTCGCGCCTTCTGGCACATGGACGTGGATATCCGTCGAGCGAAATGCGCGCGGCGAAATGCCGAGTGTCGGCGCTTTGGCTTGGACATAGCTATTGGCTGCCGAGATTGACTCTTTCATCACGTCTTTCAGATTGCCCGTCACGGTCATCTTGCCCTTACCAGACATCGACACGGCCTCGATGGTCAGCAGGTCACCGCCGACGCTGGTCCACGCCAATCCGGTGACAACGCCGATCTGATCTTCTTTGTCCGTCTCGCCAAAGCGGAACTTGCGAACACCCAGAAACTCGCCGAGGTTTTCCGCCGTGACGTCAATACGCTTGGCTTTTTTGCTCACGATATGGGTCAGGGCTTTCCGTGCGAGGGAGGCGATTTCACGCTTCAAGCTACGCACGCCTGCTTCACGGGTGTAATAGCGAATGATGTCGCGGAGGCCGTCCTCTGACAGCGAAAACTCGTCCTTTTTCAGGCCATGTTCTTTCACCTGATCTGGGACCAGATGGCGTTGCGCGATCTCGACCTTCTCATCTTCGGTGTAACCCGGGATGCGGATGATCTCCATCCGGTCGAGAAGCGGTTGCGCCATGTCGAGGCTGTTGGCCGTCGTGATGAACATGACGTCTGACAAGTCGTAATCCACATCCAAATAATGGTCGTTAAACGTGTCGTTCTGTTCCGGATCTAAGACTTCCAAAAGGGCCGACGCGGGGTCGCCACGGTGGTCGCGACCCATCTTGTCGATCTCATCAAACAGAAATAGCGGGTTGTTATACTTCGCTTTTTTCATCGACTGGATAATCCGACCTGGCATGGAACCGATATAGGTCCGGCGATGACCGCGAATTTCGCTCTCGTCGCGAACGCCGCCTAGCGACACGCGCACAAATTCACGCCCCGTCGCGCGGGCGACAGATTTGCCTAGTGACGTCTTACCCACACCCGGAGGTCCAACAAGGCAGAGGATCGGGCCCTTCACCGTTTTGGTTCGTGTCTGCACGGCGAGGTGTTCGATGATCCGGTCTTTGACTTTCTCCAGCCCGTAGTGATCCGAATCCAAAATCGCGCGCGCCTTGGCGAGATCGCGTTGCACGCGCTTCTTCTTGCCCCAAGGAACGGACAGCATCCAATCGATGTAATTGCGGCTGACATTCGCCTCGGCGCTCATCGGCGACATACGTTTCAGGCGCGAGAGTTCTTTATCGACCTTTTCCTTGGCCTCTTTCGTCAGCTTGGTTTTTTCAACACGCTCGGTGATTTCGGCCATCTCATCGGGGCCGTCATTGCCGAGCTCCTTGTTGATCGCCTTCATCTGCTCATTGAGGTAATATTCGCGCTGGGTCTTCTCCATCTGGCGCTTCACACGACCTCGGATTTTTTTCTCGACCTTCAGGACAGAGGCTTCGCCGTCGAGAAGCTCGAGGATTTGCGCGAGGCGGTCCCCGGCTTCCGTTGACTCAAGCAGGGCCTGCTTGCGCTTGATGTCCGCGTTTAGATGCACAGCGACAATATCAGAGAGTTTTGCCGGATCTGTGGTTTCCGAGACCGAGGACACGACTTCATCCGCGATTTTCTTGTTCAGCTTGCCATAGCTCTCAAAACGCTCGCGCACTTGTTTCGCCATAGCGGCCACGTGGTCTTTATCAGCGGATTCGGTGGGTTGGGCCGTCACATCGCCTTGCAGATAGTCGCCATCCGCGTTGAAATTCGCCACAGATGCCCGGTCTTGCCCTTCGACGAGGACACGAACCGTGCCGTCGGGAAGTTTCAGAAGTTGCAAGATTTTTGCGATACAGCCGCGATCGAACAAATCCGCCTCACCCGGGTCATCCGTTTCCGACTCGCGCTGCGTCAGCAGGAGAATGCGTTTCTCCGCCCGCATGACCTCTTCCAGCGCCGCAATCGACTTCTCTCGCCCGACAAAAAGCGGCACGACCATATGCGGGAAAACCACGATGTCGCGCAGCGGTAGAATAGGCAGATTTTGGTGATCGGTCATGTGTGTCTGAAACCTTTTAAATATCTTGACCAGATGTGGTGACACCACTGCGGAGTCACAAGCCCACGCTGCAGGCTTTCTCACTCTATACGAACGAAAACGGGGACCCGTGGGCCCCCGCTCAGTAGAATTTACAGGCGCCGGGAGCCCTTATGCAGATTTATCAGCTTTGGCCGGCTTCGCATGCACCAGCAAAGGCTCGGCATTGCCTTCGACGACTTCCGCATTGATGACGACTTCTTCGACATCCGTATAGGCTGGCAAATCATACATCGAATCGAGCAAGATACCTTCCATGATGGAGCGCAGACCACGCGCGCCGGTTTTCCGAGCGAGCGCCTTTTTGGCGATGGATTTCAGCGCGTCCTCGGTGAAGGACAGCTTCACGTCCTCCATCGAGAATAACGTTTGATATTGTTTGACGAGCGCGTTCTTTGGCTCTGTCAGGATGGTGATCAGCGCGTCTTCGTCCAGATCGGTCAGCGTGGCGATAACAGGCAGACGGCCCACAAATTCTGGGATCAGGCCAAAACGTGTCAGATCCTCCGGCTCAACCTCTTGCAAGAGATCGCCGACCTTCCGCTCATCCAACTCTTTGACGGAGCCGCCAAATCCGATGGAAGATTTGTCTCCACGATTGGCGATAACCTTGTGCAGACCTGCGAAGGCACCGCCAACGACGAAGAGGATGTTCGTTGTATCGACCTGCAGGAATTCTTGCTGCGGGTGCTTGCGTCCACCTTGGGGCGGCACGGAGGCAATCGTGCCTTCCATGATTTTCAGGAGCGCCTGCTGCACGCCCTCACCCGAAACATCGCGTGTTATCGATGGATTATCGGACTTGCGAGAGATCTTATCGACCTCATCGATATAAACGATACCGCGCTGCGCCCGCTCGACATTATAGTCAGAACTTTGCAGCAATTTCAGGATGATATTCTCAACATCTTCACCCACATAACCGGCTTCGGTCAGGGTTGTGGCATCTGCCATTGTGAACGGAACATCCAAAATACGAGCGAGTGTCTGCGCTAGGAGCGTCTTACCGCAACCGGTTGGCCCGACGAGCAAGATGTTCGATTTCGCAAGCTCCACATCGGGGTTAGATGTTGCGTGGTTCAGGCGCTTGTAATGGTTATGTACGGCAACAGAGAGCACGCGTTTCGCGTAGTGCTGGCCAATCACGTAATCATCTAGGATTTGCGTAATCTCTTGCGGGGTTGGGACGCCTTCTTGAGTCTTGGCGAGCGCGCCTTTGCCCTCTTCCTTGATAATATCCATGCAGAGTTCGACACATTCGTCGCAGATGAAAACCGTAGGTCCCGCGATGAGCTTGCGCACCTCATGCTGGGATTTCCCGCAGAAGGAGCAGTAGAGCGTGTTCTTGCTGTCGCCGCCAGTCGTCTTGCTCATGTCGTTCTAACCTCTATTCCCCAAAATCCGCCCATACGTATCACTGCAAGTCGGATGCCGATTCGTGCTCGCGATCCTGCGAACCTTATCAAGTTCGCACAATATTCTTAAGGTCTGGCTTACACAGGTTCGGAAACGCTGTGAAAGCCTTCTCTACAGTTAATATACTGCGCGAGACTCGAAATGAGCCTAGGCGTCACCGCGCGATGTGTAAACGTGGTCGACGATACCGAAATCTTTCGCCTCTTCCGCACTCATAAAGTGGTCACGATCCAGGGTTTTCTCGATCGTCGCGTATTTATTGCCTGTGTGCTTCACGTAGATTTCGTTCAGACGCTTTTTCATCTTCAGGATGTCTTGCGCATGACGCTCGATGTCGGACGCCTGCCCGCGGAAACCACCAGATGGCTGGTGAACCATGACGCGCGCATTTGGCAGCGCCACGCGCATATCCGCTTCACCCGCTGCGAGCAGAAGTGAACCCATGGAGCAGGCCTGTCCAATACAGACAGTTGAAACCGGACATTTGATATATTGCATCGTATCGTAAATCGCCATGCCGGCCGTCACGACACCGC
>CAYPWW010000084.1:0-7352 GCA_964414555.1 uncultured Algimonas sp. | reverse complement strand
CTTTAAACTCTATAACGAAGGCTTTCACGTGCCCGAGGGCGAAGTATATTGCGCAGTCGAAGCGCCAAAGGGTGAGTTCGGTGTTTATCTCGTCTCGGATGGCTCGAATAAGCCGTATCGCGTGAAACTCCGCGCGCCGGGCTTCCCGCATTTGGCGGCGATGGACTACCTCAATCGCGGGCATATGCTGGCGGACGTGAGTGCGATCCTCGGCTCGCTCGATATCGTCTTCGGGGAGATCGACCGATGAGTGCGCCACGTATGGCATTGGAGCAGCCCGCGGATTACGCGTTCTCTCCGGCGGCCGAAAAAGAGATTAATTCTTGGATCGCGAAATATCCCGCGGATCGTCAGCGCTCGGCACTGATCCCTGCGCTGTGGATTGCGCAGAAAGATGCCGGCGGTTGGTTGCCAGAGGTCACAATGCGCACCGTCGCGGATAAGCTGGGCATGGCCTATATCCGCGTGTTCGAGGTCGCGTCTTTCTACACGATGTATAATCTCTCACCTGTGGGCGAACATTTCGTCCAGCTTTGCGGCACAACGCCGTGCTGGCTACGTGGGGCGAATGATCTGAAAGCGGTCATGCGTCGCCGTGTGGGCGAGCAGAATGTTATTTCGCCAGATGGCAAGCTCAGCTGGCTAGAGGTCGAGTGCCTCGGCGCCTGTGCCAATGCGCCGATGGTGCAGATTTCCAACGCGGCGGGTGATCATTATTACGAAGATCTGACGCCAGAGACCTTTGACACGTTGCTGGATAAGCTAGTCGCGGGCGAGCAGCCTGCGCCGGGCCCACAAAGCGCGCGCCACGGATCAGAGCCTTTGGCTGAAAACAGCCCTGTGCTGCGTGATTATGGTGTTCTGACGAAAACGCGGAAGCTGACCAAGCTGCCCAATCAGGATAAAAAAGTCGAAATTCGTCGCCACGCACATGACCCAAAGGGCCGCCGCGCAACGGTTGCGGGTCGCCGGAACAAGCCCGCTAAGCCTGCACCGACCAAGAAGACGTCTGCGCCAAAACCCGCATCCGCGCCGAAGGTTCTCTACACGGATGGTCCTACGGACGGCACGCCGGATGATCTGAAAGTCATCAAAGGTATCGGCCCGAAATTCGAAGGCGATCTGAATGCCAAGGGCATTTATTACTACCGCCAGATTGGTGCGTGGAAAGCAGCCGACATCAAGATGATCGAAGCGGATGCTCTCGCGCGCTATCCCGGTCGCATCAAACGCGATGCGTGGGTCAAGCAGGCCAAAGCTCTGGCAAAGAAGAAGGGCTAAGACATGACGCAGCTCCTCAAAGACGAAGACCGCATTTTCAAAAATCTCTACGGCTTCCATGATTGGAAGTTGGACGGCGCGCGTGAGCGTGGCGCTTGGGAAGGCACAGCCGCCATGCTGGGTCAGGGTAAGGACTGGATCATCGATCAGGTCAAAGCGTCTGGCCTGCGCGGTCGCGGCGGTGCGGGTTTCCCGACGGGCCTGAAATGGTCCTTTATGCCAAAAGAAGTGGGTAATCGCCCGCATTACCTCGTCGTCAACGCCGATGAGTCCGAGCCGGGAACCTGTAAAGACCGCGAAATGATGCGCCATGATCCGCATCTTCTGATTGAGGGCTGCCTTGTCGCGTCTTTCGCGATGCAGGCGCATAAATGCTACATCTATCTGCGCGGCGAATATATTCAGGAGCGCCACCGCCTCCAACACGCGATTGAGGAGGCCTATGCCGCTGGCCTCGTCGGGAAAAACGCCTGTGGGTCTGGCTGGGATTTCGACATTTACGTCGCCCACGGCGCCGGTGCGTATATCTGCGGCGAAGAAACCGCGCTGCTGGAAAGCCTTGAGGGCAAGAAGGGCCAACCCCGTCTGAAGCCGCCATTTCCAGCCAACGCTGGGCTCTATGGCTGTCCGACAACTGTGAATAATGTCGAGTCGATTGCCGTTGTGCCGACGATCCTGCGCAAAGGCGCGGAGTGGTTCAGCTCCTTCGGGCGTGACAATAATAAAGGGACAAAAGTCTTCTCCATCTCTGGCCATGTGAATGCGCCGTGTAATGTTGAAGAAGTCATGTCTATCCCTTTGAAAACGCTGCTAGAAACCCATGCGAGTGGCGTGCGTGGCGGGTGGGACAACCTGAAGGCTGTCATTCCGGGCGGATCATCCGTGCCGCTGCTGCCGAAAGAGATTTGCGACACGGTTCTGATGGATTTCGACGCGCTTCGCGAACATCAATCTGGCCTTGGTACGGCCGCCGTGATTGTCATGGACAAGTCTACGGATGTTGTCGCGGCCATCGCGCGACTAAGCTATTTCTATAAGCATGAGAGCTGTGGCCAATGCACGCCGTGTCGTGAAGGCACGGGCTGGATGTGGCGCGTCATGGAGCGCATGGTTCGCGGCGAGGCGCAAACGTCCGAAATCGACATGCTGCTCGATGTGACGAAGCAGATCGAGGGCCACACAATTTGCGCCCTCGGCGACGCGGCGGCTTGGCCAATCCAAGGCCTCATCCGCCACTTCCGTCCAGAGATCGAAGAACGCATCAATAATTATCGGGCGGATAAGCCCGTGTTCGTACAGGCGGCTGAATAATATGTCGGACCTTCGCAAATTAAATATCGATGGCGTCGAGCATGACGTGCCGGCCGAATATACGCTTATGCAGGCGTGTGAGGAATATGGCGGCGCGGAAATCCCGCGTTTCTGTTACCACGAGCGCCTGTCCGTGGCTGGTAACTGTCGCATGTGTCTCGTCGAGTGGGTCGGTGCGCCGAAGCCGCAGGCATCCTGTGCGCTGCAAGTTAAAGACCTTCGCCCGAACCGCGACGGTACGCCCGCGAACATCCGTACGAATTCGGAAACCGTCAAGAAGGCCCGCGAGGGCGTCATGGAATTCCTGCTGATCAATCACCCGCTGGATTGCCCGATTTGCGACCAAGGCGGCGAGTGCGATTTGCAAGACCAAGCTATGGGCTATGGCCGCGATACGTCCCGCTTCGAGGAGAACAAACGCGCCGTCGATGACAAGCATATGGGCCCGCTGGTCAATACGATCATGACACGTTGTATCCAGTGTACGCGCTGTGTGCGCTTTATCTCTGAAGTCGCAGGCGTGCAGGAAATCGGCCTCGTCAATCGCGGCGAGAACGCCGAGATTACGACATATCTGGAGCAGAGCCTGACGTCGGAAATGTCTGGTAACGTCATTGATCTGTGCCCCGTTGGTGCGCTGACCTCCAAGCCTTACGCGTTTAATGCGCGGCCTTGGGAGTTGGAGAAAGTCGAGAGCGTCGACGTGATGGATGCCGTTGGCTCGAACATTCGCGTCGACTCGCGCCGTGATGCCGTGCTGCGGATTTTGCCTGTCACGAATGACGATGTGAATGAAGAATGGATTTCCGACAAAACACGTTTCGTCTGGGATGGTCTCGCGCGGCAACGCCTCGATCGCCCATTTGTGCGCGTTGATGGTAAGTTGCGTCCCGCCAGCTGGGACGAAGCGCTTGGCGTTGTGGCTGAGAAGCTCTCCGCCGACCCTGCGCGGATCGCAGCGATTGCGGGCGATCTCTGCGATGCAGAGTCGATGAAAGCGTTGAAAGACCTGATGGACTCGATGGGCGTCAAGAATATCGATTGTCGCCAAGACGGATCGATCTTGGGTGAGGGCGCGCGCCAGTCCTATCTGTTCAATACGACGATTGCCGGACTGGAAGACGCGGATGCCATCCTCCTGATCGGGACGAACCCGCGCCACGAAGCACCGCTCGTCAATACGCGCATCCGCAAGACGTGGATCGCGGGCAATCTAGAAATTGGAATGATTGGTGAGCCGGTCGACCTGACCTATACATATGAGCATGTCGGAACATCCGCCGCGGATATCGAAACATTTACGAAAGCCCGCAAAGGGTTTGCGAAAACGTTCAAAGCCGCAAAGAACCCCGTCATCATCGTCGGTGCGAACGCCCTGCGCGGCACTGAGGGCAAAGCGCTCCTCTCCGCTGTCGGCGCTTTGGCGAAATCGGTTAATCTGGTCCGTGAAGACTTCAACGGTTTCAATGTGTTGCACAATGCGGCTTCACGTGTTGCGGGTCTGGATATGGGCTTCATTCCGGGTGAGGGTGGTCTCTCAACCCCTGAAATTCTCGATGCGGCCCAACAGAGTGCCGTCGAAACCGTCTATCTGCTCGGCGCAGATGAGCTGGACACATCCAAGCTGAAAGACGCCTTTGTGATCTATCAAGGTCACCACGGCGACAATGGCGCGCATGTTGCGGACGTTATCCTGCCGGGTGCGGCTTATACCGAAAAATCTGGCATTTACGTCAATACAGAAGGCCGGGTGCAGCTGGCCACGCGCGCCGTGCCAACCAAAGGCGAGGCGAAAGAAGACTGGGCAATCCTGCGGGCATTGTCCGCGCGTCTAAATCGCGTTTTGCCTTATGACTCGCTGGATGCACTCCGTCGGAAACTCTTTGAAGATCATCCGACCTTTATGAGTGTTGGCGTTGCCCCAGGTGCGACTGATGCTGCGAATTTTGATGTTTCGGAATTGGGTAAGGCGGGTTCGCTTTCCACTAAGCCGCTGACAAACCCGATTAGTGATTTCTATATGACGAACCCCATCGCGCGGGCGTCAAATGTTATGGCCGAGTGTTCTCAGGTGATCGAAGATCGGGACCAGATCGTAAAAGAGGCCGCGGAATGATGCCGATTTTCCAAACCGCTGCTGCTGAGACAGCTGTCGTGGCTGCCGAGGCTGAGACCAGCTGGCTGATGTGGACCCTGATTAAATCGGGGCAGGTGACTCTCTTCGTGATTTCGCTCGCGCTGCTCGTTGCCGCGCTTGTGCTGGCCGACCGGAAGATCTGGGCGGCTGTGCAGATGCGTCGCGGCCCGAATGTTGTGGGCGCCTTTGGTCTGTTGCAGACGATGGCGGATGCGCTGAAATTCTTCTTCAAAGAGATCGTCATTCCGGCGGGGTCCGACAAGTTCCTCTTTATCCTCGCGCCGCTCCTTGGGCTTGTGATGGCATTTCTGGCGTGGGCCGTGATTCCTGTCGCACCAGGTTGGGTGATTTCCGACATTAACATCGGCGTTCTCTACGTTCTCGCGATCAGCTCGCTGGGCGTTTACGGCATTATTATCGGCGGTTGGGCATCTAATTCGAAATATCCTTTCATGGGCGCGCTGCGCTCTGCCGCGCAAATGGTGTCCTATGAAGTCTCGATTGGCTTTATCATCCTGACGGTGATCTTCCTGTCTGGGTCTATGAACCTGACGGCGATTGTCGATGCGCAGGCCGGTGGGATTTGGAACTGGAACATGTTCCTGCTGAACCCGACCAGCTGGAAAATCTTTTTGTTTCCCGTGATGTTCTACATGGGTGTGTTGTTCTTTATCTCAGCCTTGGCCGAGACGAACCGCCCGCCATTCGATCTGCCCGAAGCCGAGTCAGAGCTCGTCGCCGGTTATCAGGTCGAATATTCCTCGACGCCGTTCCTGATGTTCTTCTTCGCGGAATATGTGAACATCATGCTGTTGTCGGCGATGATGGTGATCTTGTTCCTCGGCGGGTGGCATGCCCCGATTGATACGCCGTGGCAGATCGTGCCACCGTTCTTGTGGTTCTTCCTGAAAACAGCGTTCCTGTTCTTCCTCTTCGCCATGGTGAAAGCCATTGTCCCACGCTACCGCTATGATCAGCTGATGCGTCTGGGGTGGAAAGTCTTCCTGCCGACCGCGCTCGTTGCTGTTGTGATCGTTTCCAGCGCTGTTGTCTTTGCCAACCATATGGGGTGGGCTGTCTCATGAGCCGTTTCAAACAAGTCCTTCGTGGGGCCTTCCTTCTGGAATTTGTCTCTGCGTTCATTTTGGCGATGAAGTATTTCTTCCGCCCGAAAGTCACGATCAATTACCCGTTTGAGAAGGGGCCATTGTCCCCGCGCTTTCGCGGTGAGCATGCGCTGCGGCGCTACCCCTCCGGCGAAGAGCGCTGCATTGCCTGTAAGCTCTGCGAAGCGATCTGCCCGGCCCAAGCCATCGTGATCGAAGCCGAGCCGCGTCCCGATGGATCACGCCGGACGACGAAATATGACATCGACATGGTCAAATGCATCTATTGCGGACTGTGCCAAGAAGCGTGCCCCGTCGATGCCATCGTCGAAGGTCCGAATTACGAGTTCGCGACGGAAACCCGTGAAGAGCTCTATTATGACAAAGAAAAACTACTTGCGAATGGGGACCGTTGGGAAACCGAGATCGCAAAAAATCTAGCCTTGGACGCGCCCTACCGTTAAGGGCGTCCGACTCTCCGCGCGAGAGCGCAAAACGACTTCGAGGGGACACGCAGATCGTGCTCATCACCATCGCATTTTACTTGCTGGCGTTCACCGCCGTTGCCGCCGCCTTTATGGTCGTCGCCTCGCGTAACCCCGTGCATTCCGTCATGTTCTTGATCCTGACGTTTTTCAGCGCGGCGGGCCTGTTCATCCTCATGGGGGCTGAGTTCCTCGCGCTGTTGTTAGTCATGGTTTATGTGGGGGCCGTTGCAGTGCTGTTCCTATTTGTCGTGATGATGTTGGACGTTGATTTCGTCGAGCTAAAGCAGGGCTTTCTCTCTTATCTACCGATCGGTGCGATTGTGGCGCTGATCTTGCTGGCCGAGATGATCCTTGTCGGCGCGGCCTATTTCACGGGCGAGACGCGCGGTGTTGTTCCGCCGGATGGAGAGATGAGCAATCTCGAGCAATTCGGTGCGGTGCTATACACGCAATATGCGGGTGTGTTTGAGGCGGCAGGCCTTGTCCTGCTGGTCGCGATGATCGGTGCGATTGTCCTGACCTTGCGCGAACGTCCCGGTGTGCGTCGTCAAAACGCGATGGACCAAATGGCCCGCACGCGTGAGGACGGCGTCGAGCTGGTCGATATCGAATCCGGACAGGGACTGGGGTAGGGCAATGATTGGACTGCACCATTATTTGATCGTCGCGGCGATCCTCTTCACGATTGGCGTGTTCGGGATTTTCGTGAACCGTAAAAACGTCATCATCATTTTGATGTGTGTCGAGTTGATCTTGCTGGCCGTGAACATCAACTTTGTCGCTTTCTCGACGCATATGGTTCCTGGCCCCGGCGTCGAACCCATTGCGGGACAGATTTTCGCGCTGTTTATCCTGACGGTTGCGGCGGCTGAGGCCGCTGTCGGCCTCGCCATTCTCGTTGTTTACTTCCGCAATCGCGGCAATATCGCGGTCGAAGATATCGACCTGATGAAGGGCTAGGGCCGTGATCTACAAGCTGATCGTTTTCCTGCCTCTCTTGGGGGCCATGATTGCCGGGCTGGGCGGAAC
>CAYPWW010000083.1:0-7491 GCA_964414555.1 uncultured Algimonas sp. | reverse complement strand
TCGCTCGGCGCGGATAGCTCCATGCTGAAATATTACGGCACGGAACTGAACAAGCGCAAATATGAGCTGATGATGGATGCGACGGGCCATGAAGGTCTGGAGTGGGAAAGCGAACGTTCTAGCGACGGAAAAATGGCGCGCAGCTGGCTGCGGACCAAAGGTAACTCTATCGAAGGCGGAACGAGTGAAGTGCAGCTGAACATTATCAGCAAGCACATCCTGCAACTGCCCGGCGCGTAAGACGCCCGCGCAGTTTTCGCAAAAAATGGCTTATCAAGAGAGACTAAAATGGCACTCGTACTGAACGAAGACGAAATCATGATGCGCGATATGGCGCAGGGCTTTTTCGCCGAGAAAGCCCCCGTCAAAGCGCTGCGAGAACTGCGCGATAATCGCGATGAAACGGGCTTTGACCGCGCACTCTGGGCCGAAATGGCGGCGATGGGTTTCGCAGGAATTATCGTGCCGGAAGATCATGGCGGCGTGGACATGGGCTATCTGGCGGCGGGCCTCGTAGCTGAACAGATGGGCCGTAACCTGACGGCCTCACCATTTCTCTCGACGGCTGTTCTGGCGGCCACGGCGCTAAAGCATGGCTCAGACGCGCAGAAATCCGAATATCTGCCCAAGATCGCGAGCGGAGAAGCTGTCATGGCACTCGCGCTGGATGAAGGCGTCAAGCACAATCCACGCGCGACAGAAACAACGGCAGAACCGTCCGGAAATGGTTTCAAGCTCAACGGCTCGAAAGCCATGGTCGTGGATGGTCATGTCGCGGATAAGCTGATCGTGGTCGCACGGACCTCGGGAGAGCCAGGCGATGCGACGGGCCTCTCGCTCTTCCTTGTCGATCCAAAAACGGACGGCATTTCAACGGAACGCACGATCATGGTCGATAGTCGCAACGCCGCGCGGATTGATCTAGATAACGTCGAAATTGACGGGGACGCGCTTTTGGGTGAGCTCAATGGCGGTATGGACGTGCTGGATGCAGTCCTGTCGGCGGGGCGTGGTATTGCTGCGGCAGAACTGCTGGGTGCAGGGGCGCAAGCCTTCGAAGATACCGTAGCCTACATCAAAGAGCGCCAACAATTCGGCAAAATCATCGGCGAGTTTCAAGCGCTGCAACACCGCAGCAGCCACCTTTATTCCGAGTTGGAAATCGCCCGTTCCGCTGTCGTTGGCGCGCTGACTGCGCTGGACGAGGGCCACGAAAATGCCGCGCGCTATTGCGCCATGGCCAAAGCTAAGCTCGGCTCGGTCGCCAAACTCGCTAGCCAAGAAGGTGTGCAGATGCACGGCGGCGTGGGCATGACGGATGAATATGACATCGGCCTTTTCATGAAACGGATTCGGGTCTTGCAAGAGCTGCTCGGCGATGCGCATTATCATATGAACGAAGTCGCGACAGACGACGCTTACTAAAGGGGATGACCATGAAATCCGTTAAAGCTGAAAACCTACAAAGCCTCGTCGGCACAGAGCTGGGCACATCCGATTGGATTACGATCGAACAGGACCGCGTCAATCAGTTCGCTGACGTGACAGAGGATCACCAGTTCATTCACGTCAATCCTGAGATGGCCAAGATGACACCCTTTGGCGGTCCGATTGCGCACGGGTTTCTGACGCTCTCCCTGCTGTCGAAATTCAGCGAAGGCGCAGGCCTCGTGATCGAAGGCGTCAAAATGGGCGTGAATTACGGATTCGAGAAAGTCCGCTTTTTGGCCCCTGTGAAGGTCGGTAAGAGAGTCCGCGCGATATTCGTGTTGAAATCTGCCGAGGAAAAACGACCGGGACAATATCTCCTGACCTATGCGGTCTCGGTGGAGATCGAGGGGGAAGACAAGCCTGCGCTGGTCGCGGATTGGCTCGGGATGCAATTCACCGGATAGTTTGAGTGACGGCGGGCTCTTAACCTGACCGTTCCGTCACAATTAATTCATCTTCACTTTATGCTTGCGCATGTTGCGACTTGGTAGAGGTCACCTACATTCAATTCAAATATGGACGGAATGGAGTTTGCCATGAAAAAAATCCTCTTGCTCGGTACGGCGGCTGTCGCACTGGTCGCAGCCCCGCTTTTGACGAACACGCCCGCTGAAGCGCAGTTGCGTTTTGGCCAGACGGAAGCTCTGACCGTTGATCCGCAACGCGGTGTTTTGACGATGGCGCCGCTGCTGGAGCGCGTGACGCCGGCGGTTGTCTCACTGGATGTACGCGGCACAACAAAGGCACGCGGCAATTCACCAGAAGCCGAGATGCTGGAACGCTTTTTTGGCGACCGCTTGCCCAATCGTGGCAATCAGGAACGTCGTGGATCTGGGTCCGGCGTGATTGTCGACGCGTCTGAGGGTCTCATCATCACGAACAACCACGTCGTCGAGGGCGCGGACGAGATTATCGTTACGCTGGAAGATCGGCGCGAGTTAGAGGCCGAGCTGGTCGGCACCGACCCGCAGACGGATATCGCTCTGTTACGGATCGACGCCAAAGACCTGAGCGAGCTGAAATTCGCGGCAACGCGTGAGGCGCAAGTTGGCGACTATGTCATCGCAGTGGGTAATCCATTCGGACTGTCTTCGACGGTTACCTCCGGAATTATTTCCGCGCTGGGTCGAGATCAAGGGCGGGGTAATACCTATTCTGATTACATCCAGACAGACGCCTCAATTAATCCCGGAAATTCGGGCGGCGCGCTCGTCAATTCCAAAGGCGAGTTGATTGGGATTAACACGGCCATCGTCTCGCGCTCTGGCGGCAATAATGGGATTGGCTTTGCCGTGCCCGTCCGGATTGTTGAAAACGTTATGGCTCAATTGAAGGACACGGGCGAAGTTCGCCGCGGCCGGATTGGCGTCGCCATTCAAGACGTGACGCCAGATTTGAAAGCGGCGCTGGGGCTGAAATCTCTAAATGGTGCTTTGGTCTCAGAGGTCGGCGAAGATACGCCCGCTGAAGAAGCCGGTTTGAAGTCGGGTGATCTGGTCATCGCCTTTAATGGCGAAGACGTGCTGGACAGCTCCGACTTGCGCAATGCTGTTGGGTTGCTGCAACCGGGCACGAAGTCCGACATCACCTTCCTCCGGGATGGACGTCGGCGGACAACTCGGATCAATGTCGCCGAGATGCCAGAAGATGCGGATGCAATGGCCTCGGTTGATATCGAGCCAGAAGAGATGGCTATGATGGAAGCCTTTGACGGCGCCGAAATTTCTGACATTCCTGCGGATATGGAACTGCGCGGTGGCGATGAGGGCGTGATCGTTTCTTCGGTCGAACGCGGGTCAAAAGCCTATCGTTCCGGCCTCCGGCGCGGCGATGTCATCCGGCGGGTCAATAATGATCCGGTTGATGATTTGAAAGATTTCGAAGACGCGATTGATGGCCGGACCGGACCTTTTGCGCTCTCAATTGAGCGCCAAGGTCGAACGGCCTATGTCGCGGTAAAATAAACGAAAAGAACCCGCGCTCCGGCGCGGGTTTTTTAGTAATTCAGGATCGGCGCGAGCCAGCGTTCCGTGTCCTCAACGCTCATATCCTTACGTCGGGCATAATCTTCGACCTGATCTTTTTCGATCTTACCAACCCCGAAATAAACGCTGTCTGGATGGCTGAAATAAATGCCGCTGACAGAACTGGCCGGGTGCATGGCAAAGCTCTGTGTCAGCTCGATCCCCGCTTCGCGTTCGGCGTCCAATAGGCGGAAGAGAGTCGCTTTTTCCGTGTGGTCAGGTTGCGCGGGATAGCCTGGGGCAGGGCGGATGCCTGCATATTTTTCTGCGATAAGGTCTTCGCCTTTCGCCGATTCATCCGGCGCGTAACCCCAGAATTCTTTGCGGACGCGTTGGTGCAGGTGTTCGGCAAAGGCCTCTGCCAATCGGTCACAGAGCGCCTTGAACAAAATGGCGTTGTAATCATCGCCCGCCGCTTCAAAGGCTTTTGACTTTGCGCTTTCGCCCAGCCCAGCCGTCACAGCAAAACCCCCGATGTAATCTCCTTCCGTGGCACAGAAATCAGAGATGCAGTAGTTTGGCTTTGCCGCCGTGCCTTTGGAAATTTGTTGGCGTAACCCGTGGAAAACGGCGTGGGTGTCGTCGCGCGTTTCATTCGTAAACACGCGGACATCATCCCCTTCGCGCGCAGCCGGCCAGAAACCGAACACGGCATTGGCGCTGACCCATTTTTCCGCAATCATTTGGTCCAGCATGGCATTGGCATCGGCGAAGAGATCGCGCGCGGCTTCTCCGTAAGCCTCATTTTCAAGGATCGCAGGGTAGCGGCCCTTCAATTCCCACGTCGCGAAAAACGGCGTCCAGTCGATGAAGTCGCGTAGGTTTTCTAGGGGATAATCCGTCAGCGTTTTCGTCCCAAGAAACGTCGGTTTCGGCGGCGTGTAACCTTCGGCGATTCCGCGCCAAGGATTGTCCCGCGCCTCTTTCAAGGTCAGGCGCGCTTTCGCCGTTTGCCCGCGTTGATGCGCCTCGCGCGCTTTTGCGTATTCCGTGCGAAGGCCGGCGGCGTAACTATCTTTCCCGTCGCCCAGTAACTGCCCGACGACACCAACGGCGCGACTGGCATCCGTCACGTAAACGGTCGGTCCAGCTTCATAGGCCGGTTCGATTTTCACCGCCGTATGAGTTTTCGATGTCGTCGCTCCGCCGATGAGCAGCGGCATCGACATAGCGCGACGCTGCATCTCTTTCCCGACATATACCATCTCGTCCAGGCTGGGCGTGATCAGGCCGGAGAGACCAATCATATCCACATTATGCTCGATCGCGGCGTCTAGGATTTTATCGCAGGGCACCATGACGCCGAGGTCGACGACGTCATAGCCGTTACATTGCAATACGACGCCGACGATGTTCTTGCCGATATCGTGCACGTCGCCCTTTACGGTCGCCATCAAGACGCGACCATTCGAGCTGCCCGCCATGCCGAGCTTCTCTTTTTCCTCTTCCATGAAGGGGAGGAGATGCGCGACTGAGGCTTTCATCACGCGGGCAGATTTCACGACCTGCGGCAGGAACATTTTGCCCGACCCGAACAGGTCACCGACGACATTCATCCCGTCCATCAACGGACCTTCGATGACATGCAGCGGACGGTCTGCGGCGAGGCGGGCTTCTTCGGTGTCGGCCACGATGTGATCCGTGATGCCGCGCACCAATGCGTGCTCGAGCCGTTTACCGACAGGGAGTTTGCGCCACTCATCATCCACGACGCGAGCTTTGGCCTTGCCGTCACCGCGATATTTTTCCGCGATATCCAGCAGGCGGTCCGTTGCATCCTCCCGGCGGTTCAGGATGACATCCTCAACCCGCTCGCGCAGCTCCTCTGGGATGTCATCATAGATCGTTAGCTGTCCCGCATTGACGATGGCCATGTCGAGCCCCGCCGGAATCGCGTGATAAAGAAAGACGGAATGCATCGCTTCGCGAACGGGATTATTCCCGCGAAAGGCAAAGCTGACATTGGACAGCCCACCAGAAATCCGAGCATAAGGGAGGTGCGCTTTGATACGGCGGCAGGCCTCGATGAAGTCGATAGCATAATTATTATGCTCTTCGATCCCTGTCGCGACGGCAAAGATATTCGGGTCAAAGATGATGTCTTCGGGTGGGAAGTCGACCTTCTCGGTTAGCAGTTTGTAGGCGCGCTCGCAGATACGGAATTTGTCATCCGCGCTCTCGGCTTGGCCCTCTTCGTCGAACGCCATGACGACGGCGGCGGCCCCCAGATCGCGGACTTTGCGCGCGTGATCTAGAAACTCTGCCTCGCCCTCTTTCATCGAAATCGAATTGACGACAGCTTTGCCCTGAACGCATTTCAGGCCTGCCTCGAGCACCTCCCATTTGGAGCTGTCGATCATGACGGGGACGCGGGTAATATCCGGTTCGCCCGCCATGAGTTTCAGGAAACGTGTCATCGCGGCAACGCCGTCGATCAAGCCATCGTCCATATTCACGTCAATGATCTGTGCGCCGTTCTCGACTTGTTGGCGTGCGACGGAGAGCGCTTTCTCATAATCGCCTTTGACGATGAGCTTTTTGAATCGCGCAGAGCCGGCGACATTCGTGCGCTCGCCGACATTGATGAATTGGGTGGCAGAGGACATGGGCTAGACCGCAATCTGGAAAGGTTCGAGGCCGGAGAGGCGCAAGGTTGTTTTTGGCGTTGCTGGGGTGCGCGGCGCTTGCCCTGTCGTTGCTTTGTAGATCGCATTAATATGATCCGGCGTCGTGCCGCAGCACCCGCCTAGAACATTGACGAAGCCACCCTCGATCCAAGGTGCAATTTGTGCGGTCATGTCGTCTGGACTTTCATCATACTCGCCGAAAGCATTGGGCAGGCCAGCATTGGGGAAGGCGATGACGCGCGTTTCCGCCACGCGGCTAATGGCTTCGATATGGGGCCGCATTTCATCCGCACCCAATGCGCAATTCAGACCGACGGCCCAAGGCTTGGCATGAGCGATAGAGATATAAAACGCCTCTGCCGTCTGGCCAGAGAGCGTCCGGCCAGAGCGGTCCGTAATCGTGCCAGAGATCAAGATAGGACGTTCATATCCGACCTCTGCGAAGACCGCGCGACAGGCCGCGATGGCGGCTTTGCAATTCAGCGTATCAAATACCGTCTCGATCAAAATGGCATCGACGAGGTCGATCATCGCTGTGATTTGGCCAATATAGCTGTCGCGTACTTCGTCGAAACTTACATCGCGAAAGCCGGGGTCTTCGACCTTTGGTGAAATCGAGAGGGTCTTGTTCATCGGTCCGACAGAGCCGAGGACCGCGCGGGGCTTCTCCGGCGTTTTGGCGGTCCAGTCATCGGCGGCTGCGCGGGCAACCGTGGCTGCGGCGCGCGCAATTTCTGGCGCCAGCTCTGCCATGTCATAATCGGCTTGGCTGATCGTTGTCGCGTTAAAGCTGTTCGTCTCAATAAGGTCCGCCCCCGCCGCCAAGAACGCATCATGGACTTTGCGCACAGCGTCGGGCTTGGTCAGGACCAGCAAGTCGTTATTGCCCTGCAGAGGCGAGGGCCAATCGGCGAATCGCGTGCCGCGAAAATCCGCTTCTTCCAACTGTTGCTTCTGCAACATCGTGCCCATTGCGCCGTCCAGCATCAAGATGCGCGCGTCAGCGGCAGCTTGGATTTCGTCCCATCTGGCGGTCGTGTTTGACATAAGTGACTCCATTTGCGCGGCGTCTAACAAAGCGGGCGAGGAGTGTATATAAAGAAATCTTTATATGTTGCAGTTGCGACTGGGTGACGCTACAGCGCCAGCGTTGGTCGGGCAGAGATGTCCGTGAATATGGGAATGGGCTGAGAACGCCCAACGGCTCCCGCCGCTGTGATAGGTTTGGGTCCCGCAATTGCCACTGTCCGAAAGGGTGGGAAGGCGCGGGCCTCGATAAACCTTTAGTCAGAAGACCTGCCAACACCGTCGCCACGCGCCCGGGCGGGATGTACCGATGCGCAGGGAGG
>CAYPWW010000082.1:0-7562 GCA_964414555.1 uncultured Algimonas sp. | reverse complement strand
CCGATGGCCGATGCGAAGATCATTCCGGTTGAGATTCTCACCTTGTCAGAAGAAACCAATGTTTCTGCGGCGGTTAAAGCGCCGAAACCGACGCCGAAACCTGATCCCGAAATCCCGGAGATCATGACGACCCCGACGCCGATGGAAAATGCGCCAGAGGTGGATGACGTCGTGGAAACCGCGCCCACGCCGCCGCCGGTCGAGAAAGTCGCGGAAGTTCTACCAGAGCCAGAGCTCAAAGAAGACGTGATCCCTGTACCAGAGCCAGAACCCACGCCAGAACCGGAAGAACCCAGCTTTGATCTGGATGCACTCTCCGGCCTAATCGACAAGACCCGCGAGACCGCGCCGGAAGCCAATCAACAAGTCGCGCTGGAATCGGAAACCGCGATCACCCGCTATGAAGACGCGGCTCGCCGTGCCGTGGGCGAGGGGTCGGGCATGAGCGCGACAGAGACGGATATGCTCGTCGCGGCGATGCAGAAATGCTGGCGTATGCCAGCCGCCGCGAAAGATGCAGAAAACCTGCTGGTTCGGCTGCGTGTGAATTTTGTGCCAGGTGGTCAGGTCGAAAGTGTCAAGCTGATCGATCAAGCCGCTTCGCGCAAACTTTCGCCCGGAAACCCGTTCTGGGAACAGGCCGAACGCGAAGCCATCGCCGCCGTCCACAAATGCGCGCCCTATGATTTCCTGCCGGATGAGCGCTTTGCGGTCTGGCGTGAACTCGTCTTGAACTTACGCCCGGAATTGTAAAGACTGGCCCTATGACACGTCTCACGCGAATTTTTATCTGGCTGCTGGCCGCGACAGCGTGGCTGTTCAGCGCATCGGCGCAGGCGCAGCTGGAAATCGACATCACGAAAGGCAATCTCGACCCTGTTCCGATTGCGATCCCCGATTTTATCGGCAGCACGGCGGATGAGCGGCAGATTGGCCGCGATATTGCTGAGGTTATTCGCGCCGATCTCGAGCGTTCCGGCCTGTTTCGCTCGCTGGACCCGGAAGGCTTTCTCGAGACCCAAACGAATATCGACTATAAGCCAACCTTCGCAGATTGGCGCGTGATCAAGGCGGATGCGCTGGTGTCTGGCCGTATTCGGACGGAAAGCGCCAATCGCGTCGTTGTGGATTTCCGCCTCTGGGATGTGTTCGCTGGCGAACAGCTCAAAGGCGTGCGCTTTGCCACGACGCCGGAAAACTGGCGCCGTACAGCGCATAAAGCGTCAGACGCGATCTATGAAGCTCTGACGGGGGAAAGCGGGTATTTCGATACGCGGATCGTCTTTATCGATGAGCGTGGACCTAAGACCGACCGCAAGAAACGCCTCGCGATTATGGATCAAGACGGCGAAAATCCCGTCTATCTGCTTGGTGGGTCGGACCTTGTCCTCACGCCGCGTTTCTCGCCCAACTCGCAGACGATTACCTATATGAACTATGAAAATATGCGCCCGCATATCTATCTGCTCGATATTGAGACGGGTAGGCGTGAGCTGTTGGGCGACTTCCCAGGTATGACCTTTGCGCCGCAATTCTCGCCCAAGGGAGATAAGCTGATCCTCGCGATGGAGCGACGCGGCAACACTGACCTCTATGTGATGGACCTGCGCTCGCGCTCGACGTCTCGGCTGACGACGGATCCCGCGATTGACGTGTCCGGCAGTTTTTCACCCGATGGACGCAAGATTGTATTCAACTCGGATCGTGGCGGTTCTCCCCAACTCTACACAATGGATGCAGACGGCAAGAATGTGAAACGCATCACCTTTGGCGATGGTCGCTATAGCGCCCCTGTCTGGAGCCCGCGCGGTGATAAAATCGCCTTTGTCCGGTCGAATAAAGGGCAGTTCGGCATTGGCGTGATGAACGTCGATGGGTCAGGCGAACGACTGCTCTCAGAGAGCTATCTCGACGAAAGCCCGACGTGGAGCCCGAATGGCCGTGTGATCTTATTTTCGCGCGGCAAACGCGGGACGACGGGTGGCTCTGACATCTATTCCGTTGACCTGACAGGACAAAATTTGCGCCGCGTGAATACGCCAGGCCAAGCCTCGGACCCGGCTTGGTCGCCTTTGCTGCCTTAAACTTATTTCAAGCTGCCGAGCGAACGGCTCAAGACCAGGCGTCTGAGCGCGAGATCGACCGTCTCTGGCATTTTTGGGTCGTCCGATCCTTCTTCGGCAAAATAGTCTCGAAGGTGCGTGCAAAGCTCGATCCCATCCTCGATAGCGATTTCTTTCACCTCTGGATCGGGTTCAAACCGTCCCGCAAAGGTCGCGAGTTGGCAGTCCAAATATTGCGTATCGATGTAATCCGATAGGCGCTCGTTCAATGCGACAGAGCTAATTTTGCTTTGCGCGTAAAACTCGCTTTTTCGCTCAATGGACACAGCTTCGTCTGGGCGCCCCATCTCGTGCAAAGCATGGCGAAGTTGAATGCCGTAACGATACTCCGTCGGGTTCATATTATGATAGTCTTCGAATGCCGCATCGGACGACACGACGGCCAGTGATTCAGAAAAATCTGTATTATTGGGGTAGAGGGATACGGCTTTTGCGCAGTATTGTTTTGCATTTTCCGTCATTTCGTCCCGTTCCGCTGGCGTGGGCAGGACTGCCGCGAGAGATTCAGCGTGAAAACAGGCGGTCGTCATTCCCGCCTGTTCGAAATTGCCGGCTTCGATTTGGTTTGCAGCCGATGAAAAGGTACGAAGCAGGTCAGGTATCGCCGCAATTTCGCGATTTTCTTGGCGTAGCTGGCGGATGCGGTTCAAGCGGGCATTGTGGAGTTTGATGTCATGCTGGCTCTGTGCGGTATCATCTTCCGTGTTGAAGGCGTATTTTCCCGCAGCAATAACACCTGCAGTGATTAAGGCTGCCATTAGGCCATATTCGATTGCTGTTGGCATGGTTGCGCTCCCGTTAGACATGATCTTGTGCGCGTAGGCACAGTTCAGTTTGTTCGAGGTGGCCGAATTACGGGTCTAATACAAGCCGGAGTCTAGCCCCATCGCGACGTGATAAATCTGTCACACCGATGACCTTTCCAATTTTTGCCTTGATTGCGCCGCAAACCCTGCGTTTAGTTTATGGCAAGGTTGGGTGAACCCGTTGAAGAAGGCGAGATTATGAAGAAGATACACACCAAACTCCTCGGGACGTTTGCTATGGCCGCGATTTTATCGGCTTGTGCTTCCACACCAGAACCAGAACCCGAACCCGAGGTAATTGAGACACCGACGCCAGAACCGGAAATCGAGATTTTTGAACAGCCCGAAGTTATCGCGCCACCGGTTGAGCGCCCGATTGATGTTGTGCCCGTCGATCCTAACCTCCCAGTGCCGGGATCTGTTGAGGATTTTGCTTATCAAAGCGGCGGCGAACCCCGTGTCTTCTTTGGCTATGACCAATTTGTGCTGTCCCCCGAAGCGCGCGATGTATTGGGACGGCAAGCCAATTGGCTGCAACTTTATCCCAACGCGACCGCCACGATTGAGGGGCACGCGGATGAGCGCGGAACGCGGGAATATAACCTCGCTCTCGGTGCGCGTCGTGCCAATAGCGTCCAGGCTTTCCTGATCAGTCGCGGCGTTGCGCCAAATCGTCTGCGTACGTTGTCTTATGGCAAAGAACGCCCGATTGATGCGCGCTCGAACGAGGCCGGATGGGCACGTAACCGTAATGGATATACGAACCTCGTTATCGGTGGCGTATCCTAAATATTAACGCTGCGTTCACCACTCTGGCCGAGATGTAACGGGTCAAATGACGCTCCGCTGACTATCGTTGGCGGCGCATCTCCCTGGAGTCTCCCCATGCGAACAGCTTTGAAATCTTTGAGCGTCTTGATCCTTGCGACCAGTTGCCTTGTCGCCGCGCCGGCGCAGGCGCAGTCCAAGAAAGAGCTCGCCGCACAGGACGCCGCCATGGCCGAGCGCCTGACCCGTCTCGAGCAGCGTATGCTCACCGGCGATCCAGCGGCCGAACGTCTGATGGCGCGGATTGATGCGTTGGAGTCCGCTCAACGCGCTTTGCGCGGAGAGCTCGAGCGCATCACCTTTGAACGCGACACGCTGACAGGTGAAGTTCGACAGCTGCGCACGGAATTACAGCTCATCCAAGACCTCTCTGGACGAATGAAAATCCATCTCGATGCGGTTGATTTGATTGCGGCAGAACAAGCCCGTCCCGTTCAGCGCCGTGTTGGCCCGGTCAGTTCGGGCCCAACAACGCCGCTTGATCCGCTGGGTGGCGCGCCGACGTTGAGCGAGCAACCACTTGTGATCGGCCAGACCCCTGCCGCTCCAGAGCCATCAAATGACGTGACGGAGTTGGGCGAAACGGGCAAGCGCCTGTTGAGAGAGGGTGACTTCCTCGGCGCGCAATCGGCTTTGCGCCAATATCTTCAATTTAATCCGGACGCCGCCGATGTGGGTGAGATGCAATATTGGCTGGGCGAGAGTTATTACGTGCGCGGTGGGTATGCCGACGCCGCCGACAGCTATATCGCGAGTATGAAACGCGATCCGCGCGGCCTGAAAGCGCCCGACGCGATGGTGCGTCTGGCCAGTGTCTTGCGCGAGCTGGGTAAAGTTACAGAAGCTTGCGCAACACTCGGCAGTTTTCCAGGACAATATCCTGATGCGCCGCAGATTGTGAAAGACAAAGCCGCAGAAGAAGCCGCCCGCACGGGCTGCTAAGGGCGTAAAAAGACTTAGGCTTTGATCTTCGATCCGCGCTGGCGCACATCACGCCTGTGTCTTTGCCGCTCGACATTCCCAATGTTCCGACTGCGATTGCCTTTTCCGGCGGCGGCGACAGCACGGCGATGGTGCACGCCTTTGCCAAGCATCCCAACGTCACCCACGCCTTTATCATCGACCATGCCCTGCGCCCCGAAAGTGCGTCAGAGGCGGCCCAAGTTGCAGACTGGGCGCGCGGGTTAGGTTACACCGTTGAGGTCGACCGCTGGGCGCATCATGGAATCCGCTCCGGCGTGCAGGTCAAAGCGCGCGCCTATCGCTATGCTGCATTGGGACGGATGTGCCGGGCGGCAGGTCTGACGCAGCTGCTGACGGCGCATACGGCGGATGACCAAGCCGAGACCCTGTTGATGCGCTTGGACCGACGGACAGGTTGGCGTGGATTGGCGGGGATGCCCGCGTCGGCCCATGCTCCGCTTTGGCCCGCATTGTGGAATGTGGATTTGGTCCGACCTTGGCTGGGTGTGTCGCGGGCAGAACTGCGCGCCCATAATGCCGCGCTAAGCCTCAGCTTCATCGATGATCCGTCGAATGAAAATCGTGACTTCACGCGTATTCGCGCGCGACAGGCTTTAGCGGCAGACACGGACTTGCGTCGGGACCTACTGTCCCAACAGGCGCAAATGCGCACACGGTTAGAGACTGAGCGGGCCGAGCAGGGGGACTGGTTGCGAGCCCATGCTCGGATCAGCGAGCAAGGCTTCATCCGATTGGACGCCGTGCCAGATCCAGAGCTTTTGCTACATCTTTTGCGAGCGGCGTCGGGGACAGGTGGCCCGATTGATCGGGCCAAGCGGCGGGCCCTGATTCAGAACATGGCAACGCCGGACTTCAAGGCCGCCACGCTCGCCGGGGCTTGGGTTGTCCGAACAGATGACGGTTTTGTCATCACGCGCGATATGGTCGCAGTCACAGGGCGCGGGGGGCAGGCGGCCGCATTGGCAGAGCCTCTGCCCTTGCCAAAGGGGACGGCTGTTTTATGGGATGGGCGTTTTTCCATTCAGGCGCATCGGACGCAATTGCAAGTGTTGCCCGCCAGTTACAACTCTAGTATTCTCTTACAAGAAACTGAAAATGAACATTTTTTAGAAAATCCGAAATCAGTTCAGCCGACCTTGCCTGTTTTTTGGTTGGCGATTCATCCGCTCGCTTATGGCGCGCATGATAGCGAAATCCTACGCGCGACCGCGACAACGGCGCGGCGCTTGCAGGCTCTTTTTGGACCGCAATCGCGGAGTGGCCCAGCGCCGTATGAAACTTAACCACGGGCAGCGCTTTCATCTGGCGCGAGGCACACTATGTGTTAGTCCATAATGCAGCTTTGAACCGACAGGCCATTTTCGCATGAAACAGCAAAATATTCGCAATCTCGTGATCTGGGGCGTCGTGATCGCCTTGTTCCTCGCCATGATGACGGCGACAAACTCTGGCTTGCAGCCGCAAGCAGATAACGAGCTAACCTACTCTGAGCTTGAACAACGCGTTGATGCCGGTGAGGTGAAATCTGCTAAGATCGACGTTCAGGCTGGAACGATCACAGGCACGCTGAATAGCGGCGAGAAATATGAGACGAATATCGGCCCCATCAATCTCGACTCGAACGAGATTTTCGAAGGCACAGACATTCCCTATGAGTTCGCAGAGCAGAAGAACCAGTCCGCACTTGGGCAAATCCTTGTCGGTCTGATCCCGCTGCTGATCATTGGTGCGCTTTTCATCCTTTTCTTCCGCAATATGCAGGGCGGGGGCCGAGGCGGTGCGATGAGCTTTGGTAAGTCCAAGGCGAAGTTGCTGACCGAGAACACGCAACGGAAGACATTTGACGATGTTGCAGGCGTGGAAAGCGCCAAGGAAGATCTGCGCGAGGTCGTAGAATTCCTGAAAGATCCTACGCGCTTCACGCGCCTAGGAGCCAAAATTCCAACGGGCGCCTTGCTTGTGGGGCCTCCTGGTACAGGTAAAACCCTACTGGCCCGCGCTGTTGCGGGTGAAGCGGGCGTGCCGTTCTTCACGATTTCCGGCTCGGACTTTGTTGAAATGTTCGTCGGTGTCGGCGCCAGTCGCGTCCGCGAAATGTTCGCCGATGCGCGCAAGCAAGCGCCCTGCATCATCTTCATCGACGAGATCGACGCTGTTGGTCGTCACCGCGGTGTCGGCACCTCCGGCGGCCACGAAGAGCGCGAGCAAACGTTGAACCAACTCCTTGTCGAGATGGACGGCTTTGAAGGCGACGAAGGGATCATCATCATCGCGGCAACAAACCGCCCCGACGTGTTGGACAAAGCTTTGCTGCGTCCGGGTCGTTTCGACCGCCAGATCGAAGTCCCATATCCCGATATCAATGGCCGCGAGAAAATCCTCGAAGTCCATATGAAGGGCAAGCCAATGGCCGTTGACGTCAATGCGCATTATATCGCACGCGGTACACCGGGCTTCTCTGGCGCGGATCTGATGAACCTCGTGAATGAGGCCGCCTTGCTATCGGCGCGTCGGAACAAGCTGAAAATTACCCAACGGGAATTTGATGACGCTCGCGATAAAGTCCTGATGGGGGCCGAGCGCCGCTCGCTCTCCATGACGGATGAGGAACGCGAAAATACGGCCTATCACGAAGCGGGCCACGCGATCGTTGGTTTGAATATGGAGGGTAGCTTGCCCATTCATAAAGCCACAATCATCCCGCGCGGTCGTGCGCTGGGCATGGTGCAATATCTGCCGGAACGCGATCAGATCTCGCAATCCCGCCAAGAAATGATTGCGCGTATGGCGATGGCGATGGGTGGTCGTGCGGCGGAAGAAC
>CAYPWW010000081.1:0-8061 GCA_964414555.1 uncultured Algimonas sp. | reverse complement strand
CTTGGCCGCATAGACAGGATCTAGCGCATGTTCCGCATCGATAAAGGCCGCGACACCGCCAGCTTTTTGGCATTCGGCAATGGCGTGCAATGTTAGCGTGGTCTTACCGGAACTCTCCGGACCATAAATTTCAATGACACGGCCCTTCGGCAAGCCGCCTATGCCCAGCGCAACGTCGAGGCCGATGGAGCCCGTAGAGATCGCTTCGATATCCATCGTGGATTTATCGCCCAGCTTCATGACTGAGTTTTTGCCAAAGGCGCGATCGATCTGGGAGAGCGCGGCTTCTAGGGCGGCGCCTTTGTTCTTGTCTGTCGCTTTTTCAACGACCTTGAGCGGTGTGCTGTTTCTCGCCATGAGATAACTCCAATAAAATCGCCGGAGCCCTTCGACGATCTAAAAAAGGTACGGCTGATAGCGGACTGCCGTAATCACTATGTTTCATATTTGTTCTCATCTTTCAAGCTGAAAGAACAAAAAAAGAACAGCATATAATATTTATATATTTCAGGTGACTAACCCCTAAACACCCTCACCAATTTCCGATTTCACCTTTTCAGCCAACTCGGCAAAAGTGAAGGGTTTAGGCAAAAATGTCACGTCTGGCTCCTCTGAGAGAAGCTCTGAAAACTCTTCCTGCGCATAGCCCGATATGAAGACAATCCGCGCATCGCCGAGCAGTTCCCGCCCCGCGCGTAGCAGGCTTGGCCCATCCATGCCGGGCATAACGACGTCGGAAATCATCAGATCGAACGGCACCTTTGTGTCCTCTAAGATTTCCAACGCCTCCTCGCCGTCTTCGGCCTCGATCACGCGATAGCCTTTCTTACGCAGCGCTTTCGCTGCGATGCCACGCACTGAGGCCTCGTCCTCAACAAAGAGGATGTTGCCCTGCCCGGCCAGATCGGCGGGTTTGCGCGTGGGGGCTGCGGGTTTGGTTGCGGCGGCTTCAGCCTCTGTCTGTGGCCCGGCAGCAGGCAGGTAGATTTTAAACGTCGTTCCTTTACCCACGATCGAGTCGACCGTCAGGTGGCCGCCTGTCTGCTGGACGATGCCGTAGACGGTTGCGAGGCCAAGGCCCGTGCCTTTGCCCTGCTCTTTCGTTGTGAAGAACGGCTCGAAGATCTTGGCTTTGACCGATTCCGGCATGCCAGATCCCGTGTCTTCAACGCTGATGACGACAAAAGCTTCGCCCGGAATATCTTTGAGCGCCTCACGCAAGGAGGCTTTCTTGACACCTTCCCGCGGAAGGAGCGCAGAACGGATAGTAATCTCGCCGCCGCCCTGCTCTTCCATTGCATCGCGCGCGTTGACGCACAGGTTCATCAGAACCGTATCGATCTGCGACTTGTCAGCCATGACGGGCGGAAGGTCTCGGGCATGGACGAGGTTCAACTTGGCCCGCTCACCTAGGGTCTGGCGCAAGGTCACGACCATATCTGAGAGTGTGTCTGTGACGTCCAAGCGTTCCGTCCGTCGCGTGGCTTTGCGCGAGAAGGTCAGCAGCTTTTTCACCAATGCGGCCGCACGCGACCCTGTTGTATTGATGTTCTGCAGTTCGGGATAAGACGGATCTCCAACGGGATGACGCTGGAGCAACTCATCCACATTCAAACGGATCGCCGTCAGCAGATTGTTGAAATCATGCGCAACACCGGCAGCGAGCTGTCCAATCGCCTGCATTTTTTGGCTTTGGACCAGTTGATCCTCCAGCCGCTTGCGCGCGCTGACATCGACGAGATAAGCAAAGCTATCCGTCGGGTTCTGCGGGTCGTTCACGATATAGACGGAGACGGGCAACACACCCTCGCCCGTTTTCAAGGATGCATCATAGGGCAAGTCCGGCGATGTCTCCGACGCAGTTTTCGTCAGGAACCGATGCGCCGTCACATCTGTTGTAAAGATTGACGCGAAATCCCGACCGGGCGCGTCGCCTGTGCCGGACATCCGCAAGAAGGCAGGATTAGCACTGAGGATCGTCGCCTTGCCGATGTCTGTGCCATCCAGCTTCAAAACAGCAACGGGTGCGGCGGCGTAACCATCAACGCCCAGATCGGCCTCTGGTGCTGTATCCGCTAGGCCCGTCAGCGCCGGCTGGCGTGCCATCGTCGAATGACCGTAGAGCGCAACACTCGCCACAACATCACCAGAGTTCAGCGTGTGCCAATTCGCGACCATAACCGTTGGAGTGACGACGCCTTTACGTGTAATCAGTCGCGTATCGGCCCGCACCGTTCGTCCGGGCTCTGCCGGACTTTCTAACAGCGCAGACGGATCCTCAATGAAAGATGACAGCGTGGCTGGCGGATTTGCATCCGCACCACCCAACCAACGCCGCAGAACCGCGTTTGTCTCTAATATCCGTCCGTCCCTGACAACGGTGAACAGGCCGACAGGGGCTTCGGCGAGGACATCTTGACCAACACTACGATGACCCGAGGGCTCTAAAATCTGCCAGAGGCATTTTGTGCCTTCGAGGCGACGGACCTGTATCTCATATCGGCGCAGCTGGCTGTCTGGCGCGACGATGTCGATAACCTCCCGCGCGCCTGCGACGTCATCCGGTAAGTGGTGCAAGCGGAAGATCGCAGCGGCGGCTTCATTCCCAGCGCTGGTGAACAGCCGATCAATTAGCGGCGGGGCTTCGGATAAAGGCGCCGCGCCCAGTGTCTCCGCCAATTCGGAATAGGCACGATTAGCATGGATAGGCTTGCCGCTCGCCATGACAAGGCTCGGCACAGGGGATTCGAAAAAGGCCGCAGAATATAGCGAGTCCCGAGAGGTCACACGACGATCGCCCAATTTGCGATTACGCAAAATCACAGAGAATGTCGTCAGCGCCAGTAAGGCGACAATGGCGATCCCAGCCAAAATAATGAAGCCACCCGCTTCCAAGGTCTGGCGTCCAAACCAAATAAAGGCCAGCGCTGCGCCCAGCGCCAAGCCTGACAGAACCGCGCCAATAATCAGCGACCACCCGCCCGCGCGGCGACTGCGCGTCTCGGTCGTTCTTTTATATATCTCTGGCGGCGCCTGCCGACGAATCACATCATCCATAGGATCACCTTAGGCATGTATTGTGACTTTGACCCCCGCTATATTTCGCGTAGCCAAGGCTAAGATTGTGATTTGGAGAGAATTCATGAAACGCACCCGTGATATTTTACTGGCCAGCTGTCTTTTGGCGGCACCTTTTGCCCTCAGCGCCTGTTTGGATAGCGGCGCAGACTTGCCGGATCGCGCCGAGTTGGTCGAGACGGAAAGCGCGCGGCTGAACGCGTGGTTCGCGGATCGATATGACGAAACGCTAGCGCGTTCGCCCATGACCCAGACCTATTTCGGGATCAAAACGGCGCAGGACCAACTGGATGACGTGTCCCAAACGGCGCTGGATGAACAAGCGGGACTGACGGAGAACTGGCTGGCAGAGATGCGCCGGACCTTTGACATTGACCGCTTGGACGACCCTTCGCGCTTGTCCTATCAACTGTTCGAGTTTCAAGCCGAAGACGATTTGGCCAGCCACGCAATGGCGACGAATGATTATGTCTTCAACCATATGTCTGGCCCGCATACGAGCCTGCCGTCCTTCCTGATAAATTTTCATAGCGTCGACACAGCAGAGGACGCCCGTGCCTATATCGCGCGGCTAACGCAATTTGACGATTACCTCGGCCAAGCGCAGTCGCGGGCAGAGGCTCAGGCAGATGCAGGCGTACGTGCGCCGAAATTCGTCTACCCAAAACTCGCCAGCGCGTCACGCAATGTCATCAGCGGCGCACCGTTTGAGGACAGCGACACCGACAGCCCGCTTTGGATGGATATCCAAGCCAAGATCGGCAAGTTGGAGGTTTCTGAGGCCGACAAAGAGACCCTACGCGAGAACGCGAAAGCCGCCCTGCTCGGGTCTGTCCAGCCGGCCTATATCTCGCTCATCGGGTTTTTCGATCAGCAAGCCGGTTTGGCGACAGAGGATGACGGCGCGTGGGCACGACCGAATGGCGAGACCTATTACGCCGCGCGGCTGAAGCACTATACGACGACGGATATGACGGCGGATGAAATCCACGAGATCGGCTTGCGCGAGGTCGCCGCGATCCAAGACCGGATGCGCGAGATCATGAATCGTGTCGGGTTCGAAGGCGATCTGAAAGCCTTTTACGACTTCCTTCGCACGGACCCGCAATTCGCCTATCCCAACACGGATGAAGGCCGCACGGCCTATATCACAGAGGCCACACGTGTGATCGACGAAATGCGCGGCCAGCTGGACGGATTGTTCATCACCCAGCCAAAAGCCGATATGGTCGTCAAACGGGTCGAACCTTTCCGAGAGGACACGGCCTTTGGCGCGTTTTACAATGCGCCTGCGCCGGATGGCTCTCGCCCTGGGACCTATTACATCAACCTGAAAGACGTCGCGGATCAGCCGACTTATCTGTTGCAAGCTCTCGCCTATCACGAAGGCATCCCCGGCCATCATATGCAGATCGCCATCGCGCAAGAGCTGGAAGGCTTGCCGAAATTCCGGACGCGTGGCGGACATACCGCCTATATCGAAGGTTGGGCGCTCTACTCAGAGGCCGTGCCGAAAGAGCTGGGCCTTTACACCGATCCTTATTCCGAGTTCGGACAGCTCAGCATGGCGATCTTCCGCGCCGCACGCCTTGTGGTGGACACGGGCATCCACGCCAAGAAATGGGACCGCGAAAAAGCGGTGCAATATTACCTCGATAATATCCCGAACCCAGAAGCCGACGTCCGCGCGGAAATCGACCGCTATATCGTTTGGCCGGGACAGGCGACGGCCTATATGATTGGCAAATTGAAGATTGAAGAATTGCGCGCGAAAGCGGAAACAGAACTGGGCGAAAGTTTTGACATTCGGGAATTCCACGATGTCGTACTGGCCAATGGCTCTGTGCCACTCTCGGTGCTGGAAACACTTGTGAATGATTATATTGATGACACGAAAGTGGAGATGAAATGATGAAACATTTGACCCTGACAACAGCTCTCACAGCGCTGATGCTGGCAAGCTGTAAACCCGCCACAGACGGCCCCACGCCGAAATCACAAACCCTGGAACAGGCTGGGACAGAGGCGATGGCGTCTGACGCCACGGAAACGCAAAAGCTAAACGATTGGCTGGATGCCCGTTTCAAAGAAGGCGTACGCCACTATCCGCAGCAGCTTACCTCACTCGGGATCGATGCGCGTCAGGATGAGTGGAACGACCCATCCCGCGCCTTCCGGCTGGAGCGTCTGAATGAACAACGCGAGCAGTTAGAAGCGATGCAAGAGATGTTTGATTTCGACGCGCTGGATGCGGATGGACAGCTGTCCTACCGACTGTTCCAAGCCAATGTCGAGCAAGCCCTAGAAGGCCGGAAGTGGTGGGATCACACCTATATGTTTAGCCAAATGCGCGGTTGGCATTCCAACATCCCAACTTTCCTAATGAACCAGCACAAAATTTCTGATCTGGAAGATGCACAGAACTATGTCGCGCGGCTGGAAGGGATCGACGAATATCTCGACCCTCAGATCGAGCAAGCCCGCGCCGCCCATGCAAAAGGCATCGCCCCCCCGAAATTCGTCTATGACTTTGTCATCGAAAGCGCGCAAAATGTTATCTCTGGCGCACCCGTTGAGGCCGATAGCGAGAACATCAACTTGCTTCTCGCTGACTTGAAGAAAAAGGCCGACAAGATTGAAATCTCTGATGAAGATCGCGAAGCGCTTTATGAACGCGCGGTCTTGGCCATCGAGAATGACGTCGCCCCAACCTATCGTCGTCTCATCGCAGAAATGGAGCGCCAGAAGGCAAGCGCCACCACCGACGATGGCGTTTGGAAACACCCGGACGGTGACGACTTCTACGCCTACCGCCTTCGCCTGATGACGACGACCGATATGTCCCCAGATGAGATCCACGATCTCGGTCTGGCCGAGGTCGCGCGCATCCACAACGAAATGCGCGACATCATGAAAGTCGTCGAATTTGACGGCTCCCTGCAAGAGTTCTTTGAATTTACCCGCACGGACAAGCAGTTTTTCAAACCCGAGGGCAAACGCGGGCAGGACGCTTATTTGCGCGAAGCCACCGCCATGATCGACACAATGGAAACCCGCTTGCCAGAAGTCTTCCACCGCGCACCGAAAGCCCCACTGGAAGTTCGCAAGGTCGAACCTTTCCGCGAAAAAGCTGCCGGTAAAGCGTTCTACAACCGCCCGTCTCCCGATGGGTCACGTCCCGGCATTTATTACGCCAACCTCTATCGCATGAGCATGATGCCGACCTATCAGATGGAAGCTCTCGCCTATCACGAAGGTGTACCGGGCCATCATATGCAGCTGTCTATCTCGCAGGAGTTGGAGAATATCCCGCAATTCCGTAAATATGGTCGCTTCACGGCCTATTCCGAAGGTTGGGGTCTGTATTCCGAATTCCTACCCAAGGAGATGGGTTTCTACCAAGACCCCTACTCTGACTATGGCCGGCTTGCGATGGAGCTGTGGCGTGCCGCACGTCTCGTCGTGGACACAGGTCTACACGACAAAAAATGGACGCGCGAAAAGGCGATTGCCTATCTGATGGAAAACACGCCCAACCCAGAGTTGGACGCCGTGAAAGCCATTGAGCGCTACATCGTCATGCCCGGACAGGCGACGGCCTATAAGATTGGGATGAACAAGATCATTGATCTTCGCGAAGATGCAAAGACCCGCCTCGGCGAGGCATTCGACATCCGCGATTTCCACGACGCGATCCTAGCCACAGGGCCGGTCCCGCTGACGATCATGGAAGAAAACGTCGACGCCTATGTGAAAGCAAAACTGGCGGAGTAAGCTCCGCTGGCTTTAACCCGCTTTCAAACGCTCGCCGCGTTCGTGCATTTCTTGGGCTTCGATGCTCAGTTTCGCGATTGGGCGAGCGTCTAGTCGCTTGAGGCGGATCGGATCTTCCGTCTCCTCGCAATAGCCATAGGTGCCATCTTCAATCCGGCGCAGTGCCTTATCGATTTGGTTCGTTAGCTTGCGCAGGCGGTCCTTTGTGCGCAGTTCCAGCTGGTGATTGGCATTGGCTGCGGCAGCATCTGCCGGGTCTGGATGGCTTACGCTCTCGCCCTTTAGATATTCGACGGTGTTGCGCGTTTCCGCCGCGATCTCGTCTTTCCACGCCAAGAGCTTTTGCCGGAAATATTCCTGCTGCTTGGCGTTCATGAATTTTTCGTCTTCCGATGGCTTATAGCCTTTTGGAAGCTTCACTGGCTTTTTGGCTTTGGTCATGTCTTCATCCCTAGGAAGTCCCAGATGGTCCGTGTTTTCACGATTCCCATCCCTTTCCATTCGGGCGGGGTGATAGACGCGAGCGCCCCTCATGCGCAAGCCTGTTCGGCATAGGTCACAAAAAATTCATACAGCCGCTCACACTTGTCTTGCGACACGTATAATTTATGACGGCGGCAATAAGGGAGACCGAAGACATGAAATTCCAAGGCACGGACAATTACGTTGCGACGAAAGACCTGAAAATGGCCGTCAACGCAGCGATTACACTGGAACGCCCCCTTCTTATCAAGGGGGAGCCGGGTACGGGCAAGACCGTGCTGGCGCATGAAATCGCCAAAGGTCTCGGCGCGCCGCTGATCGAATGGAACGTCAAATCCACGACGAAAGCGCAGCAAGGTCTCTACGAGTATGACGCCGTCGCCCGCCTGCGCGACTCACAGCTCGGTGATGATCGCGTCCACGACATCAAGAACTACATCAACAAAGGCAAAGTCTGGGAAGCCTTTGAGAGCGATGTGCGCCCGATCCTGCTGATTGACGAGATCGACAAAGCCGACATCGAATTCCCGAACGACCTCCTGCACGAGCTCGATAAGATGAGCTTCTCTGTCTATGAGACCGGCGAGACGATCACGGCGAAACAACGCCCGATCATCATCATCACCTCGAATAATGAAAAAGATCTGCCGGACGCGTTTCTGCGCCGCTGTTTCTTCCACTACATCCAATTCCCAGATGACGAGACGATGGCGAAAATTGTCGAGG
>CAYPWW010000080.1:0-8113 GCA_964414555.1 uncultured Algimonas sp. | reverse complement strand
GGATTGACGTCACGCCCAGTGCTAGGGCCCTGCCGAGAGCGCCAATCGCCGGATTGACGCGGCAAAGCGCATTTGGACCAGTTCCGTCAAAATCTGCCGGGAATACGCTCATCGCCTATAAAAGACCCTTTCGGCGTCAGGCAGGGAAACGGCCCGTCTCTATTATTATCGGCGGCTTAGGCGTTAACCGCGCCCTCACCCAAGATGCCATTCAATCTTTGCCCGCTGATGTGACATTATCATTCGCCGCCCATAGTGTCGGATTGCAAGAGTGGGTGAACACTGCACGAGAAGACGGGCATGAAGTCCTGATAGAAATCCCAATGGAATCTGTGAATTTTAATCCAGCAGAACCCGGCGCGGATAGAGCTTTGCGGGTGACCCTGCCCCCAGCTGAAAATGGCCGGCGTCTGGATTGGATGCTATCGCGTGCGCAAGGCTATGCCGGGCTTATCAATTTTAACGGCGATGCGTTTCTGACGCGGGCAGATGCTGCGGCGCCTTTTATGGATCGTCTCTCTCAAACGGGGCTCGGGTTTTTGACGGATGGCGACTTCGAAGCGCCGTCCTTAACCGCTCTGGCAAGCTCGGTAGGTCAACCTTTCAAAGCCGGACATGGCCTCATTGACCCTGATAATATTACCCAAGTCATTAACCGTCGCCTGACCAGATTGGGTCAAGCCGCTCAATCCGGCACTCATCCTGTCGGTGTTGGGTTTGTTTATCCGGAAACCCTCGCCGAGGTGCAGTCTTGGATCGCAACATTGGATGCGCAGAATTTGCAACTCGCGCCCGCAACGTCCGCTCTGAAATAGATCATGAAACGTAATAAATCTGATTACCGTCGCAATGTCGGCGTCGCTATATTCAACCCTAAGGGTCAAATTTGGCTCGGTAAACGGTTCGGCGAGGAAGGCCCATATGTCTGGCAATGCCCACAAGGCGGAATAGATAAGGGCGAGAAACCCAAAGCCGCCGGCCGCCGCGAATTATTCGAGGAAACAGGCTTGCGCGCAGAAGATATGGAGTATCTGGGCACGATCAAAGACTGGCTGTATTACGACTTTACCCCGGAAATGCTGTCGCGAAAGAAACGGCGCCTTAAAAATATTGGGCAACGGCAACGCTGGTTTGCCTATCGCTATTATGGGGATGGCTCTGATGTGGACTTGAAAGCCCATGGACCGCAGGAGTTTTCTGAATGGCGATGGGCCGATCTGGATACGATCGCGGAGACGATTGTACCCTTTAAACGCCCTGTCTATGAACGGCTGATGGTCGAATTTGCATCCTTCGCAAAGCCCATCGCTTAGCCTAGACGCAGCCCATGTCGCGCTCACCCGCTAATTCTAAAAATGCTCTGATGTTCGTGCTGATCACCGTCATGATCAATTCGATCGGCTTTGGGATTATGATCCCGGTTCTGCCCGATCTCATCAAGGAGTTGACGGGTTTAGAGAACCATGAAGCGGTCAAACATAGCGGTCTTCTGACCCTCGTATTCGCCGTCTTTCAATTTATTTGCATGCCTATTGTTGGCGGATTGTCAGACCGGTTCGGGCGGCGACCCATTATGCTGACGTCGCTGACAGGTCTAGCCGTGGACTTCTTTCTGATGGCGCTCGCGCCGACAATTTTATTTCTCTACATTGGCCGGGCTTTGTCTGGCATATTTGGGGCCACTTTCTCGACCGCGAATGCCTATGTCGCCGATGTCAGCCCGCCAGAGAAACGGGCGCAGAATTTTGGGCTCATCGGCGCGAGTTTCGGCGTTGGTTTTCTATTAGGACCTGTCATCGGCGGTATCTTGGGTGAATATGGGACGCGCGTCCCCTTCTACGCGGCAGGTGTTATCTCGCTTATCAATGTTATTTATGGATTGATTTTTCTGCCAGAAACGCTCGCGAAGACAAAGCGGCGACCTTTTGAAATTTCGCGATCTAATCCGGTTGGGTCGGTTATCACCCTCGGCCGTATCAAGGGCGTGAAGAGTTTGATTTTTGTGCTCTTTGTGCTGGCTGTCGCGCATACTGTTTATCCGACGACCTATGCTTTCTCGACGATGGAGGGTTTGGGCTGGAGCTCGGGAGATGTTGGCTTCTCTCTGGGCGCTTTTGCCATTGCCTCAATGGCCGTCCAAGGCGGCCTTATCCGCATCATCATCCCCAAAATAGGTCTATTCTGGGCTGGCTTCATCGGCATGATCTCTGCCGCTGCGGGATACACCATGATGGGCAGTGCGGATGCAGGTTGGATCATTTACGCAGCCGGTCCGCTGGCCGCTTTGGCGGGTCTCTACGGCCCTGCCCTAACCAATATGATGAGCAGCCGTGTATCCGAGTCCGAACAAGGCGAATTGCAAGGCGCAATTGGCGCAGCTCAGGGCCTTGCGCTTATGGCCGGGCCTATGGCGATGACAGGCATATTTGGATTATTCGGAGATACGGCCAATCGGGCCGACCGGCAGATGCAAGCGTTTCCAGATAATATCGTCGGAATTACACAATATCTGACGGGACATATGGATGTTCCCTATGTGCCTGGATCACCTTTCCTATTGGCTGGGGGGCTGTCCTTTGTCGCTTTGGTGACGTTCATTCTCGTTACTAATAAGACGGACAGAGACGCGCGATATTCAGATGAGACTGCGCCGATGGATGGATCAGGTGGATTGGAGCCTCCGGTTGTTACGGCTTCGCCCGAAGCGTAATTATGACAATCTCTGGCGGCGCGCGAAACCGGATTGGTAATATGGATGTTCCAACACCTGCACTGACGAACATGTCCACCCCTGCAATTTTGGAGAAGCCGTAACTATGCTCTGGTCCCAGCGATGTCGCATTCACGCGCCGCCCTATGATGGGCGGGTTTACCTGCCCACCATGCGTATGGCCTGCGAGAACCAAAACACTGTCCCCACGAAAGGCCTGCCAAGCATCAGGTGAATGGGTGAAAACGAGCGGTGGCGCATTGTTTGGACAGCCATCATAGGCTGATCGTTCGGGATGGCCCGTCCAATAATCAGCTAACCCAACAAGACATAGCCCGCCGAGCACAAAGGTTTTGTTATCCAGGACTCTCACCCCCGATTTCTCTAGATGCACCGCAACCAAAGCTGCATCCCACCATGCATCATGATTACCAATTGTCGCAAAGGTGGGCGCGGATAATCGATCCAAATAGGAGATTCCTGTCGCGATGCTCTTGTTAAATTCCATTGAGCGAGTGTCTGCCCTATCGTGCCCGGACACAAAATCACCGGGGATAAGAACCACGTCAGGGCTCTCTTGATTGAGGGTCTTTACGATAGCTAGAACGCGGTCAGGAGGAACATGCAATCCCCCGATATGTATATCCGTTACAAGACCAATTCGAATATCTGGGCCGTCATATTTATCAGATAGAAATTCGACATGGCGGATTTTTAACTGCGCGGGCTCGACCAATAGCGCGTAACCCAGGAGGCATAGTCCGAGGGCGGAAAGCCAAAGCGCATAATTTAAAAACCGACGTATCATGACGCTCTCTCAAACAGGATTGAGGCGCTCATGAGGTTCGGGCGGGACAATTATGTGAATCTCGTCCCCCGCCTTGATTTCACCATCAGTCACAACAATTCCCATCACGCCGGATTGCGGGAACACCGTTCCATCTTCATGTTGCGCAATACAAGCGGTCATCAGACCCGGAGCGATTTGGTTGAGATATTTGCAGGGGTTTCGGAGGCCGGTCACCGCTATCACGGCCTCCCCGATTTTGAGCTGTGTGCCTCGCGGTAAATGTAGTAAATCAATGCCTCGCGTGGTGATGTTCTCGCCCATCTGACCCGGCTCTACTACTAATCCCAGAGCTTTGACCTGATCAAAAAGCTCGGCATGCATGAGATGGACTTGGCGAAGGTTTGGCGCATCCGGGTTTTTGCGCTTGTCATAGCGGTGCTGGATAGTTTTCCCTGCATGAGCATCCCCCTCAACGCCCCACCCCGCAATGAGGGTAATACTGTCGCGAACAGGTTTGACGATATTATGTTTAGTGTCTGATGCGACGGCGATAACGGTGGGATTGAGCATATTCCGCCTTAACCCAGGAAACCGCTTCGTCAAAACGAAAGCGGCCCCTCACTGGAGAGTGAGAGGCCGTTTCGAATTCGGAGTTTTCGAGCGGTTAGGCTGCGAGAACAGCTCGCAAACCGTCTAGATTCTGACTGGCCGCGAGAGCTGCATCGCCCGTCAAATTAGGCAAACTCGCTTCGACGGCCGCGATTTGCGCCTCTATGCCGGCCGTATCCAAAGCGTCGAAAGCGACAGCGCGTTCAGCCAGCACGGTCAAACCGGAGGGCGTGACATCCGCAAAACCGCCTTGTACGAAGAACTTGGTCTCAGTGTCGTTCTCAACAACGGTGATCGTGCCGGTCCGAATAGCCGCCATGAGGGGGCTATGATTTGGCATGATTCCAAGATCCCCTTCAGTTCCGGGGATATTGACCTGATCAACATCGCCGGAATAAAGTTCGCGCTCCGGAGAGACGAGAGAGAAGTTTAGTTTGTCAGCCATTGTCCGCTACGCCGCTTCAGCAGCCATCTTAGCCGCTTTTGCGAGCACATCGTCGATACCGCCGACCATATAGAAAGCTTGCTCTGGCAGATGATCATATTCGCCTTCGACCAAACCTTTGAAGGATTTGATTGTGTCCGCAAGAGGAACCTGAATGCCCGGGGAACCTGTGAAGATTTCCGCAACATCGAAAGGCTGTGAGAGGAACTTCTCGACCTTACGCGCGCGAGACACGGTCATTTTATCTTCTTCGGACAGCTCGTCCATACCGTGGATGGCGATGATATCTTGCAGAGCTTTATAGCGCTGAAGGATTTCCTGAACGCGGCGCGCCACATTATAGTGATCTTCACCAACAGTCCGTGGCTCGAGGATACGAGACGTGGAATCAAGTGGGTCAACAGCCGGATAAATACCCTTTTCGGAAATCGCGCGGTTCAGAACCGTTGTCGCGTCCAAGTGGGCAAAGGATGTCGCGGGTGCCGGGTCAGTCAAGTCATCCGCTGGGACGTAAATCGCTTGCACAGATGTAATCGACCCTTTGTTTGTGGAGGTAATGCGTTCCTGCATCTGGCCCATTTCTGTGGCCAATGTTGGCTGATAGCCCACAGCAGAAGGAATACGGCCCAACAAAGCGGACACTTCGGAACCGGCCTGTGTGAAGCGGAAGATGTTATCGACGAAGAACAACACGTCTTTGCCTTCTTCATCGCGGAAATATTCAGCCTGTGACAGACCTGTCAGCGCAACACGGGCACGCGCTCCGGGAGGCTCGTTCATTTGACCATAGACCAATGTCGCACGGCTCTCGCCGTCGAGGTTAATCACGTTGGATTCGATCATCTCGTGATAGAGGTCGTTCCCCTCACGTGTCCGCTCGCCGACGCCCGCAAACACGGAGTAGCCGCCGAACAGCTTGGCGATGTTGTTGATGAGTTCCATAATCAGAACGGTCTTGCCCACGCCGGCACCACCGAAGAGACCAATTTTACCACCTTTGGAGTATGGGCAAAGCAAGTCGATGACCTTGATACCTGTGACGAGAACTTCTGTCTCTGTCGCTTGGTCCACGAAAGGTGGAGCCGCTTTATGGATTGGCGCGACGACTTTCGTCTTTAGCGGGCCACGCTCGTCAATCGGCTCACCGACGACGTTCATGATGCGGCCGAGTGTTTCTGGACCAACTGGCACAGTGATCGGCTGGCCAAGGTCGCTGACCGCTTGTCCGCGCACGAGGCCTTCTGTCGCGTCCATCGCGATGGTGCGAACCGTGTTTTGTCCCAGATGCTGGGCGACTTCGAGGACCAGGCGGTTGCCTTGGTTGTCGGTTTCCAGCGCGTTCAGGATCGACGGGAGTGTTCCACCCGCGAATTCCACGTCAACGACCGCGCCGATAACTTGGCTGATGCGGCCGCCGGCCATAGTCTTCGCGCTCGCCGCGACTTTACGCTTGGCCGGAGCCTTTTTCTTCGCAGCAGGCTTTTTCTTCGCCGCCGTCTTCTTTGCAGGTGCTTTTGCCATGGGAAGGCTCCTTTTCTCTAACCGGTGAACCGGCAGGTATATGTATCACCTGACTTTACGATCAGGCGTGTGTTGTCATCCGCGCGGAGAAATTCGGTCCCACGCGATGTCGTTATTTTTGCAATAGCGCCTTTAGGCATCGCAATGACGGACTCGCCGTCTTGGCTCTTCACATTCGCTTCCGATTTCCGGAGAGACCGTGTTTCAACAGCCACTTTATTTCCATTGTAATCGATTTTAACGTCGTTCGTGTGCTGCTTCGACGCCCCTTTAAAGACGGCTTCATTCACCGTCGAGCAGTCGCCATAAGCACCCGCCACGAGAACGTCGCCTTCGGACACGGGTGTCGTTTTGGCTTCGGAACACCCAACAAGCGCGAGGGCGGATATGGCAAACATCAAACGCATTATAGCGCTTCCGCGCCACTGATAATTTCGATGAGTTCGGATGTGATCTGCGCCTGACGCGTCCGGTTAAAGGTCAGTGTCAGCTTGTCGATCATGTCACCCGCATTGCGCGTCGCATTATCCATCGCCGTCATCTTAGAGCCCATCTCACCCGCTTGGTTTTCCAACAAGGCCGAGAAGATTTGCGTGTTGATGTTCCGCGGCAGCAAGACACGAAGGATACCTTCCTCGTCCGGCTCATAGCTATAGATCGCGCCTTCGAGATCAGGGGCAGAAACTGCGTCAGCGGCGTCCGTGCCGGGGGCTTCATCCTCTGAACCCATACCTGCGATCGCTGGAATGAGCGTCAGCGCGACGGCGTCCTGCGTCATGACATTGACGAATTTCGAGTAGATCAGCTTGCAGACATCAAACTCACCGGCTTCGAACATCTCAGTGACGTTCTGGCCGATATTTTGTGCGATACCCGCGTGCAGCTTCCGCTCTTCCTTCAGCGAGATGTATTTGACGATCTGATCGCCATAGAGACGATTGAGCTGGTCATAGCCCTTCTTGCCGATCAGGTAGAGTTTGACCGTCTTCCCCGCACGTTCCAGCGCCACGATCTCTTCGCGCGCTTTGCGGACAATATTCGTGTTGAAACCGCCGCAAAGACCGCGATCCGCTGTTGCGACAACGAGCAGGACCGTATCCGAATTGCCATTACCGACGAGCAGCTCTGGACCACCTTCCGCATCCGACATGGAATTGGCGAGGCTCATGATCACATGGCCCAAACGGTCAGAGTATGGGCGAGAGGCTTCGGCAGCCTCTTGCGCTTTGCGCAGCTTGGCCGCGGCGACCATCTGCATGGCCTTCGTGATCTTCTGCGTATTCTTAACGCTGCCGATCCGGTTTTTCAGCTCTTTGAGAGATGCCATGGGAAAAGGCCCTTACGCCGCGAAGTTATCCGTGAAGGATTTCAGCACAGTTTTGATCTTGTCTTCGATCTCATCCGTCAGTTTCTTCTCGCTAGCGATTTGCGTCAGGAGCGCTTTTTGCTCGCCACGCAGATGCGTCAGAAGTTGACCTTCATAGGCCTGAACAGATTTCGCTGGGACACCGTCGAGATAGCCGCGTGTACCCGCATAGAGGACGACGACTTGCTCTTCGACTTTGAGCGGCGAGAATTGTGGCTGCTTCAGCAGTTCTGTCAGACGCTCACCACGCGCGAGAAGCGCTTGTGTCGAGGCGTCGAGGTCGGAACCAAACTGCGCAAAGGCCGCCATTTCGCGGTATTGCGCCAGCTCACCCTTAATCGGGCCAGCGACTTGTTTCATCGCTTTGATCTGCGCGGCCGAGCCCACACGGGACACCGACAGGCCGACGTTCAGCGCGGGGCGGATGCCTTGGAAGAACAAGTCTGTTTCGAGGAAGATCTGACCATCGGTAATGGAAATCACGTTCGTCGGGATAAAGGCCGACACGTCGTTACCTTGAGTCTCAATAATCGGCAGCGCCGTCAGAGAGCCGGAACCATTGTCCGCGTTCAGCTTCGCCGCACGCTCTAGCAGGCGGGAGTGAAGATAGAAGACGTCACCTGGATAGGCTTCGCGGCCCGGAGGACGACGCAGCAGCAATGACATCTGACG
>CAYPWW010000079.1:0-8336 GCA_964414555.1 uncultured Algimonas sp. | reverse complement strand
GAGTTGAACTCATGGCGAGAAACAGCACACCTCTTAAAGTCGTTGAAAAAGCGACAGACAAAAACAAAAGCGCAGCACTCGATGCAGCACTCTCACAAATTGACCGTGCCTTTGGCAAAAACTCGGTGATGAAACTGGGTGATAAGTCCGCAATGGACGTCGAAGCGATTTCGACAGGATCCATTGGTTTGGACGTTGCACTTGGCATAGGCGGTCTGCCGAAAGGCCGCGTCATTGAAATTTACGGTCCGGAAAGCTCCGGTAAGACAACACTAACGCTCCACGCAATTGCAGAATGTCAGAAAGCGGGCGGCGTTGCAGCCTTTATCGATGCCGAACATGCGCTTGACCCCGTCTATGCGGCAAAGCTCGGCGTGGATGTGAACGAGCTGTTGATTGCACAGCCGGACACAGGTGAGCAGGCCTTGGAAATTGCGGACACACTCGTTCGTTCCGGCGCGGTTGATATTCTGGTCGTCGACTCTGTTGCAGCGTTGACACCGCGCGCAGAACTTGAAGGCGATATGGGGGATAGCCTGCCGGGTCTTCAGGCCCGCCTGATGAGCCAAGCGCTTCGTAAGCTGACGGGCTCGATTTCTAAATCCGGCTGTATGGTGATTTTCATCAACCAAATCCGGATGAAGATTGGCGTCATGTATGGTTCCCCTGAAACAACAACAGGCGGTAATGCGTTGAAATTTTACTCCTCTGTCCGTCTCGATATCCGCCGCATCGGCGCGATCAAATATCGTGATGAAGTCATCGGGAACCAAACCCGCGTGAAGGTCGTCAAAAACAAAGTGGCGCCGCCCTTCCGGCAAGTCGAATTTGATATCATGTACGGCGAAGGCATCTCTAAAACAGGGGAAATCATTGATCTCGGTGTGAAGGCTGAAGTCGTCGAGAAGTCTGGCTCTTGGTACTCCTATGGCGATGAGCGCATCGGCCAAGGTCGTGAGAATGTCCGGAAGTTCCTCCTAGAGAACCCCGAAATGGCAGATGAGATTGAACGCAAAATTCGGATGAATGAAGGTTTGATCGAAGAAGAGCTTCTGATGCCGAAAGGTGAGCGTGTCGAAGATGACGGCGAAGCGCCAAAAATGGGTCTTGGGGCATAGCTCTCAACGGCCTGTCTAAGCGATTAGGGTTTTGCACGTACAAGCGGGCTCTCCCAGATAAACTGTTCTCTCGAGCACAGATTGATATTTATGCGTAAAAGAGCGCTTGGCACTGCCGAGCGCTCTTTCTATATGGAAGCCCTTCTTAATAGGCATATTTCATGACGTCTCTGGCTGACATTCGCGCGCAATTCCTTAGCTACTTTGGCGGTCACACGCATGAGCTTGTCACCTCTGCGCCGCTTGTGCCGGATAATGATCCGACACTGCTGTTCGTGAATGCGGGCATGGTTCCGTTCAAAGACTATTTCACGGGCAGTTTGACTCCGCCTTATCCACGTGCCGTGACGTCGCAAAAATGCGTGCGCGCGGGCGGCAAGCATAATGATCTCGACAATGTCGGTTATACCGCGCGCCACCACACCTTCTTCGAAATGTTGGGCAATTTTAGCTTTGGCGACTACTTCAAGGCCGAGGCCATTGAACATGCTTGGCGTTTGGTGACCGAAGACTTCGGTCTGGCCAAAGAAAAACTGCTCGTCACCGTCTACCACACCGATGATGTCGCCTATGATCTCTGGAAGAAAATCGCAGGCCTGCCGGACGACCGCATTATTCGTATCGCGACGAATGACAATTTCTGGGCCATGGGTGACACCGGACCGTGCGGACCTTGCTCCGAAATTTTCTATGACCATGGTCCAGATATTCCAGGCGGGCCACCCGGATCACCGGATGAGGACGGAGATCGTTTCATCGAAATCTGGAACCTCGTCTTCATGCAATATGAACGTAAAGCCGATGGCACACAGATCGATTTGCCGAAGCCCTCGATCGATACCGGCATGGGCCTTGAGAGGACGGCTGCGATCTTACAGGGCCAGCACGACAATTACGACATCGACCTGTTCCAGACACTGATTGGTGCGTCGGTTGACTTAACAGGCGTCAAACCAACCGGTGAGGCGAAATTTAGCCATCGCGTGATTGCGGACCATCTCCGCAGTTGTTCTTTTCTGATGGCGGACGGCGTTTCGCCATCGAATGAAGGGCGCGGTTATGTATTGCGCCGGATCATGCGCCGCGCCATGCGTCACGCGCATCTGTTAGGCGCGAAAGATCCGCTGATGCATCGCCTCGTGCCAACATTGGTGGACGAGATGGGCGCGGCCTATCCCGAACTGGGTCGCGCGCAAGCCAGTATCGCTTCTGTGTTTGAGCAAGAGGAAGTCCGTTTCCGCCGCACACTCGGACGCGGGACATCCTTGCTGGAGGAGGCTATCGCAGACCTCTCCAAGGGCGACAAGCTGGACGGCCGAACGGCCTTCACACTCTATGACACCTACGGTTTTCCGCTCGACCTGACGCAGGATGCGTTGCGCGCGAAAGGCATCGAGGTCGACACTGATGGCTTCGACGTCGCCATGGCAGAGCAGCGTGAACAATCAAAAGCGGACGGCGGTAAATTCGCTGACGGCGGTGCGGACGATGTCTATAAAGCCATACGCGAAACAAGCGGCGCAACGGCTTTCACGGGCTATGATGACCTAACGGCACAGCAGGGCGTCGTCGCGCTGGTGAAGGACAATCAATCCGTCACAGAAGCGACGGATGGCGATATCGTGTTCCTGACTCGCGAAACCCCATTTTATGCTGAATCTGGCGGGCAAGCTGGTGACCTCGGTGTCGCCACTTTCGCTAATGGTGCAGAGGTCACGATCTCTGACGTGCAGAAGCGCGCCGGTGATCTCCATGCGCATATCGGAACGCTGTCGGGAACCATTCGCGTCGGGGATGAGGCGCAGTTGTCCGTTGATGCAGCGGTTCGCGAACGCACAAAACGCAATCACTCGGCCGCGCATTTGCTACACGAGGCATTGCGCCGTGTGCTGGGCGAGCATGTCGCGCAAAAGGGGCAGATGGTCGACGGCGAGCGGATCCGGTTCGATATCTCTCACGGTGCGGCAATAACGCGCGAAGAACTCGCACGCGTCGAGGATCAGGTGAACGCTGTGATCCAGCAGAATATTGCGGCAGAAACCAAGCTGATGAACCCGGATGAAGCAATCGCGGCTGGTGCTGTGGCTCTGTTCGGTGAAAAATACGGCGATGAAGTTCGCGTGCTGTCTCTGGGCGCACCATTGGGGGAGGAAGAAAAGTCTTATTCTGTCGAGCTTTGCGGCGGAACCCATGTCGAGCGGACGGGCGATATTGCCTTGTTTAAAATCACAGGTGAGGGCGCCGTCGCGGCGGGCATTCGCCGCGTTGAAGCCGTATCGGGAGAAGCTGCGCGCCAATATCTTGAGACGCAAGCTGGGCTCGCGCGGGCGGCAGCTGACCTCTTCAAAACCAAACCGGAAGACGTTCCCGTGCGGATCGAAACGCTATTGGCGGAACGCAAGCAGCTGGAGAAAGATCTGTCTGAAGCGAAAAAACAACTCGCACTCGGCGGGGGCGGCGCCGCATCTGGTCCCGAGGACGTGAATGGTATCGCTTTTGTTGGGCGCGTGTTGGACGGCGTCTCAGGTAAAGACTTACGCGGAATGTTGAATGAGCAAATCGCGCAGTTGGGCTCTGGCATTGTCGCATTCATTGCGCGGGACGGTGGGAAAGTCGCCGTAGCCGTAGCGGTATCAGACGATGTGCAAGCCACCCATAATGCCTCGACGCTGGTCAATGCCGGTGCGGCAGAGGTCGGCGGACGCGGCGGCGGCAAGCCCGGCATGGCGCAGGCCGGCGGTACGCAGCCCGAGAATGCGGACGCCGCGCTCGCAGCTATTAAAGCCGCGATCTAGGCGCAGGATGGACAAGCCGCTTTATATCGATAAGCGGTTTTCAGTTCCGCCTCATGCAATCGAAACGTCGGCCATTCGGGCATCGGGTCCGGGTGGGCAGTCGGTCAATAAAACAAATTCCGCGGTCCAACTTCGTTGTGATTTGAACAGCTTCCACATTCCCGAAACCTATCGCCGTCGGATCAATAGTTTTCGGGACTCGCGGATCACGCAAGACGGCGTGGTAATTATCAAAGCGCAAACCCATCGTAGCCAAGCGCGCAACCTAGAGGATGCGATCAACCGTTTGCAGCATTTGCTACGCAAAGCGATCCATGTTGATCCACCCCGCCGTCGCACACGCCCCAGTTATAGCTCACAAAAACGCGCCGTGAAAAAAGCGCAGAGACGCAGTGAGATTAAGGGCTTGCGCGGGAAAGTCCGGGATTGGTGAGCTCGGCTATTTCGGTTGAGGCGTTTTGCCTCTCACCTGAAATTCGCATCTCGCAGGGTTTGCAAAAGGCTCTTTTAGGCATTCGCTTGCGCATCGGTTTTCGCGATCTGAGCACGCATCTGTACGACCGTCCCCACGTTCGGCATCGGATAGAGACTCGCGCAATCTGGAAAATGCTGAAACACCCAGTCGTCAAAGCGGGTGACATTTTCGAAGAAAGCGTCCTGCTCATGCGTTTTGACGTGAACATGACCTCCTTCGTCGATGTTGCCGGAAAATCGATAGGCGTCGTGCCGCCGCGCTTATAGGCGTCACATGGCCATATCCATGCGCTTCCCATAGCCAGCGAAAATCTTTGGCATCCAGTGTTGCGACATCGGACATATCAGCCACCTCTCGCTTGTTGGGCTTGGGCCAAACACCAAACCCGCAGATGGCTCGCCAGGTTCCGCGTCGGCCCACCTTCCATACGGGCGTCGTCTTGTTCGCGGATGAAACTGGCAAAGGACGCGCCGGAGGCCTCTACGGCGGCGTCGATGACAACCCAGAACTCTGGCTCTAGGGCGACACTCGTCGCGTGGCCATAGAGCGAGATGGAGCGTTTAATCATCGGCGATGTCATCGGGCTTTGGGTCGCGGCGATGTGCGTCGAGGGTGTCTTGCATCCGCTTCGCGAGCTCGGCGCGTTTATTCTTCTCGGATTTTTTCAATCCGTGACGCGCACGGTTTTCAGCGGCCTTTTTCTGCTTGTTCACACGCGCCAGAGATTTGCGCGCCTTGCCAAATTTGATGACGTTGTTGTCTGTCATACAAGTGTTATCCCTTTGGAATAACTCGGCCCAGAGCTTTGCCAAGATCAGAATTAACGCCACGTGTAAGAACTAGGAGAATTACTTCTTTCCAATACCAAACATCTGCTCCAAATAATCCAAAGGTAGGAAGTTGTTCCTCTGAGTAATCGCTTTGTAGTTCTGCTAAAGCAACTTTCCTGACATCCCTTTTCACCAAAAATCGTATTGTGTTTATTGCTGCTATTGGTGGTTGCGCCTTAACTCCTACTACAACCTGTTTTGTCACGGTTTTATATGAAGAAGGGAAGGTTTGAGTTGAACCGTCTCTACGCTTGAAATTTCTTTCTGGAACTAAGACGCGTTCTGATCGTATCTCGTATTCCAATTGAGTTGTCGCGTATTGATATTCGTCGCCCTCAGGCCGTAAAAGCACCGCTTCTTTGGTAATTACCTCGGAACCATCATCTAATTTTATTTTCTTTTCAACAAGCCCGTATTGAGCAGGAATTGAGACCTTCTTATACCTTTTGAACATCTAGGGTTACCGCGGCGCGATCATAAGTTCCGGACGGACGGCGGCGTCGAACTCTGCCTCTGTCACAAAGCCAAGGGCCACAGCTTCTTCGCGGAGGGTTGTGCCGTTTTTATGGGCCGTCTTGGCAACTGTTGTGGCGTTGTCATAGCCAATCGTGGGCGCCAGCGCCGTGACGAGCATGAGAGAGCGGCCCAGCAGGTCCGCGATCCGGTCTTCATTCGCGGTGATGCCGACGACGCAGCGATCGGCAAAACTGCGCGACGCATCGGCCAGCAAGGTGATGGATTGCAACATGTTATAGGCCATGACGGGTTTAAAGACGTTCAATTCGAAATGGCCTTGGCTTCCCGCGACGCTTATCGTTGTGTTGTTGCCCATGACTTGGGTGCAGACCATGGTCAGCGCCTCGCACTGAGTCGGGTTGACTTTGCCCGGCATGATCGAGCTACCCGGCTCATTCGCGGGCAGACTGATTTCGCCCAAGCCAGAGCGCGGGCCGGAGGCGAGGAAACGGATATCATTCGCGATCTTCAACAGGCTGGCCGCGACCGTATTCAGCGCGCCATGGGCTGAGACGAAAGCGTCATGCGCGGCGAGGGCTTCGAATTTGTTCGGCGCGGTGACAAAGGGCAGGCCGGTGTAGCTGGCGACTTCTTCGGCAAAGCTTTCGGCAAAACCGGGCTTGGCGTTGAGGCCCGTGCCGACCGCTGTGCCACCTTGGGCGAGGGGGTAGAGCTCTTCTAGCCCCCGCTCGACACGTGCGATGCCCAGATCGAGTTGCGCTGTGTAGCCAGAAAACTCTTGGCCTAGTGTGACGGGCGTCGCATCTTGCGTGTGAGTTCGCCCAATTTTGATAATTTTATCAAAGGCCTGCGCCTTATCGTTCAACGCATTTCGTAGCACGCGCAGCTCTGGCAGCAGGCGATGCATGATCTGCTCTGCCGCGCTAATATGCATAGCCGTTGGGAAAGTGTCGTTGGATGACTGGCTGCGATTAACGTGGTCATTCGGGTGGACCGGATCTTTGGAGCCGATCTCTCCGCCGAGAATTTCAATCGCGAGGTTCGAGACGACCTCATTCGTATTCATGTTCGATTGCGTGCCGGAGCCTGTCTGCCAGACGGAGAGGGGGAAGTTGTCGTCCAACTTGCCTTCCGCGACTTGGCTGGCGGCTTGGACAATCGCGTCTTTGATCCGCGCGTCGAGATTATCTGCCTTATGGTTCGCAATCGCGGCCGAGCGCTTGATGATCCCCAGCGCCCGGATGAGGGCCGGGGGCATGGTCTCAATCCCAATCGGGAAATTGATGAGCGAGCGCGCCGTCTGCGCGCCGTAATATTTATCCGAAGGGACGGAAAGCTCGCCAAAGGAATCGGATTCTGTGCGGGTGTCTTGGGTCATGATAAGCGGTTAGCAGGGCGTCGCAGATGTGGGAACCATTTTCGATTTTAACCTACAGCCATTCTGCTGTGGTTTCAGGCTTACTTCTTTCGGAAGCTATCCAAGCTCACAACCTTTTCGCCGTCATCATCCAACGGTGTGTCGTCTGGCGTCTCAGATTTCTTGGCTTTGGCTTTAGATTTTGCCTTCGCAGGAGCGGTTTTGGCGGGCTTGCCGAGGGCGGTTGTCTCAGCATTATCGGCTTCGACGACCTTCGGTTTTGGCGATTTCACGGGCGCGAGTTTCGCGACTGTGTCACCTTCACTCTCATCGGCAGGCGGATCGAATTGCAGCGCAAACCCGACGGACGGATCGTGGAAACGCGTGATCGCGTGATAAGGGACTTTTAGATATTTCGGGATACCGCCGAATTTCAGTGTGACCTCAAATTCTTCCGGGTAGGCATTCAGGTCCCAGAACTGATGCTCCAAAACGATCGTGATCTCTTCGGGGTATTTCTTGGCCAGTCCGTCATCGATCTCAACGCCCGGATAGCGGGTCAGGAAAGTGATGTAGAAGTGATGCGCGCCGGGCAGGCCGTCTTCGCGGATGACACGGCGAATTGCGTCACGCACGACACCGCGCAGGGCCAACTGCGTCATCTGCTCATAATTCATCAGGTCCGAACTCATGGCGCTTACACTAACCGCGTGAGGGCCGGAATCAACAGCCATCGTGTCGCGTTTCGATGATTTATCGAACACGTTTGCCAGAATCGCGCGTATGAAGGGATATGACACCCTCTGCCGCGCCGACATCCCAGCCTTCGGGTTACTTCTACCCGCCTCATGCGCAACCTTTGAAAGGCGATGAGGGATTCATCTACGCAACTTGGAAATTCCTGCGCAATCCGGTCGAGGGTTTTGGCCCGCTGGCCTATTCCCAGCCCATCGTGAGTGTCCCGAATTTTGGCAAAAAGCTTCACGTTATCACCGATCCCGAAGGTATGATGCAGGTCCTCGCGCATGAGGCGAAGAAATTCACCAAGACCGCAATCGATGCGCGCATCCTCGGCCCCGCGACGAAAGAAGGGCTGCTGTCTGTCCACGGCGAGCAGTGGAAACGCCAGCGCAAAGCCGTCGCGCCCATGTTTCGTAAACGTCACATGGAAGACCTCGCGCCGCTGATCTCGGAGACGCTGGATACGTTTTGCGCGGGTTTGGATGCGGAGCCGGACATCGAGCTGAACAGTGCCATGGCCGAGTTGACCTTTGACGTTCTCGC
>CAYPWW010000078.1:0-8784 GCA_964414555.1 uncultured Algimonas sp. | reverse complement strand
GTCTACAACGCGGTTACGTCGTGATCGAAGATATCGAGACCGACCCGAACCTGCCGCCAACACCCGGCTCAACAATCGATTAGTCTCTCTGGCCGTTCCAATCAGGCAGGGCCCAAATACCCCACACAACACCTTGCCGCGCCTCACGCTCGGCGAGGTGTTTTCGTATAATAAGCTGTTTGGCTCTCATAAGCCGCCGGCGATAGCGCAAGCTCCGCATAAAGCGCTTTCTTCGCCACCGCTTTTTCTCTAGCACGAATTTAGATAGGATCCGCGCAGGTTTACGCTCTTCTAACGGGACTGTGCGAGACGATCTCAATAACGACAAAGAGATGACGCTATGTGTGGAATTATCGGAATTGCCGGACGTACGGACGTGACCGAACGCCTCGTGGAGGGGCTGAAGCGTCTGGAATATCGCGGCTATGACAGCTCCGGCATCGCCGTATTGCAGGATGGTCAGCTGGACCGAATGCGCGCCGAAGGCAAAATCCGTAATCTGGAAGCCCAGATCAACGAAACGCCGCTGGACGGTCAAACGGGGATTGCGCACACGCGCTGGGCCACTCACGGCGTGCCAAACGAGACCAATGCCCACCCTCATAAATCTGGCCGCGTGGCCGTTGTCCATAATGGGATCATCGAGAATTTTTTGGACCTGCGGACCGAGCTGAAAGATCAACGCGCATTCAACACAGAAACCGATACAGAAGTCGTCGCCCATTTGATTGATGTGGCATTAGAAGCGGGCCTTTCACCGCGTGAGGCCTTCGCGCACACTCTGAAAAAGCTCAAAGGCGCATATGCTTTCGGCGTCGTCATCGAGGGCGTGGAGGAGCAGATTTTCTGCGCACGCGCCGGGTCACCCCTGGCGATTGGCATTGGCGACGGCGAACATTACCTCGGCTCAGACGCGATGGCATTGGCACGCTTGACCAGCCGCCTTGTCTATCTGGAAGAAGGTGATTGGGCCATTCTCAGGCCGGATAGCTATGACGTTTTCGACGAAAACGATACGCCCGTCACACGCCCCGAAACGGTTATCGTCGGCGGCCCAGCTATGGCGGAGAAGGGTAATTTCCGTCACTTCATGCTGAAAGAAATTTACGAACAGCCCGAAACGATTACCCAAACCCTGACGAATTATGTCGATGAATTCCGCCTCAGTGCGGACATGCCGAAAACGCTCGATTTTACAGAGTTCAACCGCGTCGTAATCATCGCCTGCGGCACCGCTTTTTATGCCGGGATGGTCGCGAAATATTGGTTCGAGCAGACCGCAGGCTTGGCTGTGGATATCGATGTTGCATCCGAGTTCCGCTATCGTCAGCCTGTCCTCGATAAATCGACGCTCTTTTTGGCTGTTTCGCAATCTGGCGAGACGGCGGACACGCTGGCCGCGATGCGCTATTGCCAGAAGGCAGGGCTGAAGACGGCGGCGCTCGTCAATGTCATGACCTCGACCATGGCACGCGAAGCTGACATTGCCTTGCCTATTAATGCAGGTCCAGAAATCGGCGTCGCCTCGACGAAAGCCTTCACATCGCAACTGACCGCTTTGTCTGCTCTGACCCTCGCTGCAGCTCGGGCGCGCGGTCATCTGACTGCCGAGAGTGAAGCAGATCTCGCGCGAGAAATGGTCCAAATTCCGCGCAAGGTAACGACCGTGCTTGAGCTGGACGAAGCCATTGAACGCATCGCTTTTGATCTATCGAAAGCTCGCTCGGCTTTTTATCTTGGGCGCGGGTCGCAAGTGCCGATCGCCTATGAGGGCGCGCTAAAACTCAAAGAGATTTCTTATATCCATGCCGAGGGCTACCCTGCGGGTGAGTTGAAACATGGGCCGATTGCGCTGATCGAAGACGGCACGCCGGTGATCGTGCTGGCGCCGCATGATGCGCTTTTCGAGAAAACGATTTCCAACTTGCAAGAGGTTGCCAGTCGTGGCGCACGCATACTGTTAGTCACAGATTCTGCGGGCGAGAAAGCCGCTGGGCATATGGCGGTTGAAACCATGGTTGTTCCAGACAGCAACGCATTCGGAACGCCAATCCTGACAAGCATTGTCATGCAATTGCTGGCCTATCACACGGCCGTGCATCTTGGCACCGATGTGGACCAGCCCCGCAATCTCGCGAAATCCGTCACGGTTGAGTAGCGCACCACGCGCAGAATAACCTATCCGTTTCTGACGACGTTCCTTCAAAAGGGCGGTCAGAACTGACGGATCGCGATTAAATTCAAGAATCCCAAAAGCAAACGACCGGTGTTTTGGCGCCGGTCGTTTCGTTTATTAGAAGAGGATGTCGGTCTCAGGTGCCGCAAGGAGCGCCAGAGGCGGACCACCTGGGCCAAATTCACCGAAGAGCTCTTCATAGGTAAAGGTCTCTGTGACATCCGGCTGAGCTGGGTCCGGGATAAAGACAAAGGTCTCGATCTCGTTGAAGCCAACAAGAATTTCATCCGGGGTAGCGTCGGGGCCAGCTTCGCGGTCGAAGAAGGCCAAGCCAACGCCTGTTTCTCCGAAGAAGTTGAGCATGTCGTCTCGTGAGTACCCCTCAATGATCAAGACATCATTGTCACCGCTGGTATCGACAATCGTGTCAGACCCATCGCCAGCGCGGAAGATATAGGTGTCGCTGCTCGCGCCACCTTCGAGCAGGTCATTGCCCAAACCGCCCGTAAGCGTATCATTGCCGAGACCACCCGTCAGAGTTTCATCTGCGTCTGTTCCAACCAATGTCAGAGGTGTCGGCGGCACGAGAAGCGCCTCAACATCGGCCAAGGTCAGAACTTGATCGGCAAAGATGAAGGTTTCCACATTACCATCGATTGGCGGCAATCCAATTGGGCCATCAGGGCCTTCTGGCCCATCAATAATAATGGGACCTCCGCCATCAATCGGACCGGGACCAATGATGAGGCCCTCTGCACCTGCGATTGTTACGCTATCGCCAGAGGTGAACTCGATGACGATGTCACCGTTCTCCAGTCCGAAGAATGTCGCGTCAGCCGCATTTAGCGTGCCAAAGTTGACCGTATCATCTCCTGCGAATTCGATGATCGTATCATCGCCATCACCCGCGTCGAAGAGGAACAAGTCATCTCCCGGACCTGCATCAAATGTATCGTTCCCGAGGCCGCCTTCAAAGACGTCATCACCCGCTGTCCCGACGATAAAATCATCGCCGTCCGTCTGCTGCTGATCGATGATTTGTTGCGGAATATCGTCCAATGCAATCGTCTCATCCGCGAACTGAATCTGGGTCAGAGAGATCGCAGGACTTGAGAAGGCATCCGACACCGTAACCCGATCACCATTGGCAAAATCGATTCTCAGATCGCCAAAGCTAGAGCTAAAGGTTGCGTCCGCTAGGTTGTAGTCCGAGAAGACAAGCGTGTCTTGATCACCCAGCCCTGGTTCACCGTCGAAGAACAATTCGCTGACGACGATGTCGCGTCCATCACCGCTGGCAAAGAGGATCTGATCCGCCCCTGCTCCACCGGTGATCGTGTCATTCCCTGCGCCGCCGCTGAGAATATCATCGCCTGCGAGGCCTGTCAGACTGTCATCCCCAGCAAGGCCGTCGATAATATCATTATCGGCCGTGCCTTCGAGACTGTCATCGCCTGCCGTTGGCTGTGAGCGCAAGCTATCAAGGATATCAGCAACCGTGAGGGTCTGATCCGTATAACGGACCTCGACAACACTATCCGTAGCGCCACCTGATGCGTTTTCAATCTGAACGCTGTCACCATTGGCAAATTCGATCAGCAGGTTCGGTCCGATCCGGCTGTAGGTTGCATCTGCGCTGGCGAAGTCAGTGAAGACAAGAATATCATCATTGTCCCCATTTCCATCATCGATGAAGTCATTTCCGTCACCGCTGGAGAACTCATACGTGTTCGTGCCCGCGCCGCCGGCTAGGATATCGTTGCCTGCACCCCCGATGAGAAGGTCATTACCGTCGCCGCCACTGAGCACATCATCACCGCCCGCGCCATTGATCGTGTCATCGCCAGCAAGACCGGAGAGTTGATCACCATAGTTTGAACCTTGGATTACATCCGCCACAGCCGAGCCAGAGTTGGCCGCCAGTGCCGCTTGGATGCCGGCGAAGTCTAGCAGCTGATCCACGAATTGGACTTGTTCAATCCGGTCACTGGTGTTGTTTAAGCCAGAGACGACCAGAACGCTGTCACCATTCGCAAAGGTGATGGCATAATCATTTGTGTTAACTAGGGTGAAGGTCGCATCCGCAAAGTTGTAATCTGTGAACTCGATCGTATCGACGTCCCTTGAGAAGCCATCATCGCGGACAACGTCTTGGCCTCCGCCAACGCCAAAGACATAAGTGTCCGCGCCTGAATCGCCCTCTAGACGATCATTGCCGAGGCCGCCGTTGAGCGTATCCGCAAAAACTGTACCTTGAACCGTATCATCGCCATCTGTTTGATCGCTGGCAACAACTGCAGCCCGAATTTCGAGCGTAGTCAAAGACTGATCCGTAAACTGTAAGACGTTGATGTCGTCACTTGTCGTGTTCAATCCGTTATCGACTGTTACGCTATCGCCATTGGCAAAAACGACCCGGTAGTCATCGAAATTGACACGTTCGATTGTGGCGTCCGCAAGAGCGTAACCCGTGAAAACGATTGTGTCAGTCTGACCGCTAGTACCATCATCGCGCACCGAATCCTGTCCGTCGCCAACGTTGAAGATATAGGTGTCGGCGCCGAAGTCACCTTCGAGGCGGTCATTGCCGAGGCCACCTTCTAGCGTATCGCCAAAGTCCGTGCCCAACACAGTATCGTCACCATCCGTCTGCGTGGTCGCGATGACGGCCTCTCGGATCTCGGCATAATTAAGTGACTGATCCGTGAATTGGATGACATCTAAGCTGTCACGCGTTCTGTTGATGCTGACCTGAACCAAGACGCTATCGCCATTGGCGAATTCGACTCTGTAGTCATTGTAATTGACGCGAACGAATGTGGCATCCGCTAACGCATAACCTGTGAAAATTAGCGTGTCTGTCTGACCCGATACGCCATCATCAAAGAGCGTATCCTGACCATCACCCACGTTGAAGATATAAGTGTCTTCGCCGAAGTCGCCGCGAAGGATATCATTGCCAAGGCCGCCTTCTATCGTGTCTCCGAAGTCCGTTCCCAAGATCGTATCATCACCATCGGTCTGCTGGGCCTCAGTAATCGCTGTTAGAATTTGTGAGAAATTCAACGTCTGATCTTGGAATTGGAGAGACTCAATCCGATCACTAGAATTATTCACACCATTGTCGACCAGTACGCTGTCACCATTGGCAAAGCTCACCCGATAATCATCGAAGTTGACGCGCTCAAATGTGGCGTCGGCCAAATCATACCCCGTGAAGACAATCGTGTCGTTCGTGTTGCTAGAAAGGCCATCGTCAAAAACACTGTCCTGCCCATCACCCACATTAAAGATGTAAGTGTCGTTGCCACTATCGCCTTCAAGACGATCATTGCCGAGGCCACCCTCTAAGGTGTCATCCGTCAAAAAGCCGAGAACCGTGTCATCACCATCCGTTATTTGCGTATCAAAAACTGTCTGGCGGATAGTCGCAAAATCGATCGACTGATCTGTGAATTGGATGATATCGATATTGTCGCGCAGATCATTCAGCCCGTTCTCGACGACGACACTGTCGCCATTGGCGAAGGTGATTTGATAGTCGTTGAAATTGACGCGCGAGAACGTGGCATCCGCTAAGGCATAACCCGTAAAGTCCAGCGTATCGATATCACCGGTCGAGCCATTGTCGAACAATGTGTCCTGTCCATCACCGACATTAAATCGGTAGAGGTCAGAGCCGCTGCCTCCCAACAGGCTGTCATTGCCGCGCCCCCCAAAGATGATGTCATCACCAGATGAGCCCGAGATCGTGTCATCGCCGTCCGTGGCTTGGTTGGCGTTCAAGGCTGCCGTAATCGCCGTTTGATCCAGAGAACCGTCGAGGAAATCAATGCGTTCGATCTGCTCATTGGCGCTGCCGAAACCGTTTTCAACAATGACGCTGTCGCCATTGACAAAATCAATGCGATAGGTGGTTGTGCTGATCCGTGTGAACAGGGCATCGGCGATATTATAATCCGTAAACTGGATCACATCTGTCGTGTTAAAGGACAAGCGCTCTCGCACTGTGTTCACACCGTCACCAGCCGCGAAGACATAAGTGTCATTGCCGGAACCACCTTCGAGGCGATCTGTTCCAGTTCCGCCGAAGAGCGTTTCCGCATAGCGTGTGCCCTGTACGAAATCGTCGCCATCCGTGGCTTGCGCTTCGATTAGCGCCTCTAGGATGCCGTTGAAGTTCAGCGTTTGGTCGTCGAACTCCAGCACTTCGATGCGCTCATTCGCGCTACCCATACCGTTTTCAAGCGTGACACTATCGCCATTGGCGAAGGTGACTTGATAGGTATTTAAATCGACTTTGACGAAGGTCGCATCGGCCAAATCATAGCCATTGAAAACCACGCGGTCAGTCGTGTTGAACGAGAGCGTTTCCCGCACAGTGTCCTGTCCGTCGCCCGCATTAAACACATAGGTGTCACTGCCCGCTCCACCTTCGAGGCGGTCCGTGCCGAGCCCACCGGTTAGCGTGTTCGCGTCCGATGTGCCAAGAACAAGATCATCGCCATCCGTGGCTTGCGCAGCCGCAAGCGTGGAGAGAATGCCTGCCGAATCGAGTGATTGATCCGCAAACTGCAAAACCTCAATCCGCTGGTTCGCACTACCAAGACCGTTTTCAACTGTGACGCTGTCGCCATTGGCGAAGCTGACAATATAAGTGCGCTGATCGACTTGAGTAAAAGTCGCGTCCGCTAGATCATAATCAGAAAAGACGATCGTATCCGTCGTGTTGAAGGAACTAATCTCTGCGACTGTGTCCTGACCATCTCCTTCGAGGAAGACATAGGTGTCGTTCCCGCGGCCACCTTCCATGCGGTCCGTTCCGGCTCCAGCAAAGAACGTATCTGCGCCATTTGTGCCAACCAGCGTTCCATCATCACCGGGTGTACCGACGATAACGCCGTCGCCAATCGCGAAATTAATGTCCAGATTGCGGATACCGCCATTGCCGTCATCGGCTGTAACACGGACGGTCAGACCACCACCATCCGCCGCTGTCGGCGTGCCGGAGAAGGTTTGCGTCGCCGCATCATAAGACAGCCAAGCCGGCAAAGGATCGCCATTGGCTTGCGCCACGCTGAGGGTCAGGTCGTCGCCATCAACATCGAAGAACTGATCAGCCGGCAGTGTCAGGCTGTAAGCCGCATCGAAGTCAATTTGCTGCACGCCGTAATTAATTGTGCTGACCGGACGGTCATTCGCGCCTGTGAATGTAATTGTTGCGCTCTGCATAACGGCCGCGCCCAGCTCGTCCGTGACCATGTAATTGACGGTAACATCTAAAGTTTCACCAACTTGCAGGGCTTGCGCCGCCGCGATCAGGAACGGGCGAACCTGCAACGTCTGACCATCTGGCAATAAGGTAAAGCCATCCGGCAAGGTGGCTTCATCCAGCACAACCGAAAGGGTCGCGCCGGCATCCACGTCAGAGGCGCCAGCCAAGAGATCGAAATCGCGGCTGCCAGTATCTTCAGACAGTGTCGCCGTGATTGGCGCGCTGACAACAGGTGCATCATTTGTGCCCGTGACAACGATCGTCGCCGTTGCGGGAACAACGCCACCTTGCCCATCCGTGACGTCATAGGTCAGGGTGATCGTGTTTGTTTCACCATCAGCGAGGCCATCAAAGACACTGCTGCTCGGGTCGATGCCAACGGAATTTGTCGCAACATCAAGAACGAGGCCCGGCACGAGGCCGTTGACGTTTGTCACTTGCAGCGTGTCCAGCTCGTCCACATCCGTGACGTTGGCCAGAAGATTAATCAGCTGTGCCGCGTCACCTTCGGCCACGGCCGTCGTGTTCACGCCGTCCACGACTGGCAAATCATTTGTGCCTGTCAGCGTTATAATCACAGCTTGCGACGTGTTCGCGGTACCGTCTGTGACGTCATAGGTCACAACGATTTCGCGCGTCTGCCCAGCAGAGAGGCTCTGGAAGGCCGCATCTGAAGGATCAACGCTGAGCGTTGTTCCGTCCAGCGTCACGCCGTCCACGAGGCCGACAAGATTAGCGACGGACAGGACCGCCCCAGCGTCAACATCCGCTGCACCGTCTAGCAGATCGATTTGCGAGACAGGCGCATCTTCCAAATCTGCAAAACGCAAAGCGCCTTCAACGGTCGGCGCATCATTTGTACCTGTGATCGTAAAGCTTGCCGTTTGCGCGACACTGGCACCGAATTCATCCACGACGTCATAAGTCACGGTGATGTCCTGCGTCTCGCCAGCTGCAAGGGCTTGGAATGCCGCATCAGAAGGATCCAGCGTCAGTGTTGTACCATCTAGCGTCACACCCGGGGTCAGGCCCACGAGGTTCGCAACACTCAGGACCGCACCATCATCGACGTCAGACGCGCCAGCCAGCAGATCAAGGCTGATGGCTGCGCTGTCTTCATCGGCAGCACCGGCGAGGGCGGCTGCAACGGTCGGCGTGTCATTCGTACCCGCAACCGTGATCGTCGCCGTCTGGGCAACGCTGGCCCCGAACGCATCCACGACATCATAGCTCACGACGATGTCGCGCGTTTGGCCTTGTGCCAGCGATTGGAATTCTGCGTCAGACGCATCGACGAGCAGATCGCCATCAACAACCGTCACGCCAGGGATAA
>CAYPWW010000077.1:5234-8985 GCA_964414555.1 uncultured Algimonas sp. | reverse complement strand
GGATTGTGCCGTCATCCATCAAGCGCGAGCGCGGGTCTGCGATCAACTGGATCAAAGAGCCCATCGCGCGGGCATCCCATGTGCGGGACAGCAAGTTCTGGCGCGCTTCCTTGGGATTGGCAGAGCTACGGATGATTTTAATGATCTCGTCGATATTGGCAACAGCCGTCGCAAGGCCAACGAGGATATGCGCACGGTCACGTGCTTTGCTGAGATCGAATTTCGTGCGGCGGGCGATGACTTCTTCACGGAAACCGAGGAAGGCCTCCAGCATCTGCCGAACATTCATCTGCTCTGGCTTGCCGCCATTCAGCGCCAACATGTTCGAGCTGAAGTTCTGCTGCATCGGAGTAAAACGATAGAGTTGATTCAGCACGACTTCTGGAACCGCGTCGCGTTTTAGCTCCACAACCAGACGCATGCCGACGCGATCCGATTCATCCCGCACGGCAGAGATACCTTCGAGCTTCTTATCATTCGCCAGCGCAACGATTTTCTTGTGCAGTGAGGCTTTGTTGACCTGATAGGGTAGCTCCGTCGCGACAATCGCGAAGCGGTCTTTGCGCAGCTCTTCAATCGTCGTTTTCGCCCGCACAGTCACAGAGCCACGGCCCGTGAGCACGCCTTGGCGCGCGCCGGATTGCCCCATAATCAGCCCGCCCGTTGGGAAGTCAGGTCCAGGAATAATCTCGAGCAATTCCTCGTCCGAGAGCTGGCCATTTTCCAGCAGCGCCAGCGTCGCATCGATCACTTCGCCGAGGTTATGGGGCGCGATATTTGTCGCCATACCGACGGCAATACCGCCAGCGCCATTCACGAGGATATTCGGGAATCGTGCAGGCAGGACAATTGGCTCCCGCTCGGACGCGTCGTAGTTATCTTGGAAGTTGACCGTGTTCTTCTCGATATCCGCCAGCAGTGACGCCGCGGGACGGTCCATGCGGACTTCTGTATATCGCATCGCGGCAGGTGGATCGCCATCGACTGAGCCAAAGTTCCCCTGCCCGTCGAGCAGTGGCAAGCGCATAGCAAAATCCTGCGCCATACGGACTAGTGCGTCATAAACGGCTGAGTCGCCATGCGGGTGATATTTACCGATGACATCGCCGACGACGCGCGCGGATTTCTTATACGGCTTTTCGCGCGTGAACCCGTTTTCGTGCATGGAATAAAGGATCCGACGATGCACGGGCTTTAGGCCGTCGCGCACATCCGGGATGGCGCGAGAGACAATGACCGACATCGCATAGTCGAGATAGGAGCGTTTCATCTCCTCCTCGATTGTGATCGGCGAGACCCCGTCTTCCATGGGTGGATTCGGGCGGTTTTCGTCGTCTTCCGGGATGTCGGTTTCGTCGGCCATTCACACTCGATTCGGGCTTAGATTACAGTCGAGCTAGACTTAGCATCCCAAACGCCCCTATTCAAATCAGAGAGCCACTTCCGCAGGAGAAAAATATGTTGAAATTCAAGACCCTAGCAAGCGCATCTATCGCAGCGCTTTTGTTCGTCGCTTGTAGCTCCGGCCCAGACATGGATGAAGCCTCATTCGCGATCAATAATGCAGCGGGCGAACGCATCGGCACATTGGAATTGGAACAGCGCGCAGACGGCGGTGTGGCGATCGAGGTCGAGCTTTCTTCGCTAGAACCCGGCATTCACGCCATGCATTTTCACGAGGTCGGACGCTGCGACGCGCCCGACTTCAAAACCGCAGGCGGACATTATAATCCAACAGGTGTCTCACACGGCAACGTCGCCGACGGCCCCCATGCAGGTGACATGATGAACATAGAATTGGACGCAGATGGCACAGGCGAGTTTGAGGTCGTAAACGGCAAAGTGAACCTTCGCATGGGAGGATCACTGCCGGCTCTCATGGATGCAGACGGCTCGGCCCTGATTATCCACGCGAAAGCCGATGATTATGAAAGCCAACCTAGCGGCGCCGCAGGGCCTCGCGAGGCCTGCGCCGTGATTTCTGCGGAGTAGCTTACCCCTGCTCGGGTCGCCCTAGTTGACGATCCGAGTCTCTAATCGGCCGATCTCTGCACCGATCTGCTTGAAAGCGGCTCTAAATTGCTGCGCATTATCAGCGTCAAAGTAGTTCTTCGATTTATCGCGCTCGCAGTTCTTTTTCGAATTTTCGTTGCCGTTACCGTTGTTATCGATGTCTCTGTCGCATTTCTTATCAACACTCTCTTCCGCTAAATCGTAATCGAAGTTACCCGATTCCGAAACGCTTTCACTATCATTCGGAGAGGCACATTGCAGAAGTAGGGCTTCGCCCGCCTCTGGAGCCTCAAACGCAACTGAATAGACGCGGATCCCAGCTTCTTTGGCTTGCTGGCAGAGGGCTTGCGTATTGTCGCTTTCCGTCGTGTCGTTATTCGAGCCGTCCGTCATGAAAATGATGAATTGCTTCAAGTCTGCTGGTTGAATGGGATCATTCAACAAAAGATTCATCCCGGACTCGAAAGCTAACGTAGAGTTTGTCCCACCTGCCGCCGGCAGAGTCGCAACCATGGCCGTTGTTTGATCCCAGCCATAATTCATCTGCACCGTATATTCAGGCAGCATCTCACTATTATAGACCGTCATGCCCGTACGAACTTTATTACGCAGGACGTTCTTCCGCGGTGCACTCTCTTCAATCGCGGAGAACAAGACGTTTGTCGCCTCTTTCAAGACGTCGATTTTACGTCGCCCATCAGAGGTGGTGGCAGACATTGATCCGCTGGAATCCAGAACGAATGCAATCGAAACAGGATTAACCTCATCAATCGCGTAGGAGGTCGTGGTGTCTGCTGAAATATTATCATTCATAACGCCAACAGCATTAGCAAAGAAGAGATTGACGCGCCCAGGAATAGAAACCGTCAAGGTTTCTGATGAGTCATCAAAAATAATCTGTGGTTCGCCAGATGTAACTGAGTCCCCAAGCATTGCGAGATGTACGTCAATCGCGTCTTGAACAACCTTTACGCGGTCGGTTTTGCTCTGCTCGGCTGCATATGCGCCCGCAAGGGCAGCCGCATCCGCGATGTCTTGGAATTTGGCCTGAGTCGACATCATCCGCGACCCATCAATTGCGAGGGCAGAGACCCCCACAACGCCCACCAGGATGAAAGAAAACATCGCAGCGACATTGCCACGTTCATTATCCAAAAATCGCTTCAGCATTTCAAAAATCCCACTCAATTTGTAAGATTAATTACGCGAAGAGTGTAAATTTCTGGAAAAAAAACGTCATTAACAAGATACTGCAAAGCGTGCAGAACGCGTGAGACACGTGATTTACCTAACGTCTAGCTAGGGAACAAGAGGACAATCCGCATCCAAATTGGATGCGCGCTTAGAGCCCAAAGCCAATATCTCTAGAACGGGATATCATCGTCCAGATCAAAGTCCTGCTTTGGGCCTTCCATCGCAGACGCACTGCGTGAGCCGCCACCGCCACCTTGGTCCATATTGCCATAGCCGCCGCGATCTTGGTTGTAGCCACCGCCACCACCGCCGCCCATGCGGCCTCCGCCACCGCCGCCTTCATTGCGGCTGTCTAGCATCGTCATGTTCGAGCCCGGGCCCTGCAAGACGATCTCTGTCGTATATTTGTCATTGCCGTCGCGGTCCTGCCACTTGCGGGTCTGTAGCTTGCCTTCGATGTAAAGCTTGGAGCCTTTTTTGACATAACGCTCAATCACGCCGACGAGACCTTCACCAAAGACAGCAACGCGGTGCCATTCTGTTT
>CAYPWW010000077.1:0-5224 GCA_964414555.1 uncultured Algimonas sp. | reverse complement strand
CGACCTTGCCGCCATTACCGAATGTCCGGATTTCGGGATCATTGCCGACATTGCCGACGAGAATGACTTTGTTGACGGAACCTGCCATGACTTCACCTATAGACGTTTTGTTCTGTTTATGTTCTAGCCGTTTCGCGCAAGCTCTGCAAGCGGCTGTCTGCTTCAGCTTGTTTTGATTGTAAGTGGCTCCTAAGTCCACGCTCACGCGTAGATAAGCTGTTAAGAACCGGAAAGCCCCCGCACATGGCCATGCTGAAAAATATCGAAGTCCGCGGCGCGCGCGAGCATAACCTCAAAAGCGTCGACGTTGACCTTCCCCGCGACAAGCTGATCGTCATCACGGGCTTGTCGGGGTCGGGCAAATCCTCCCTCGCCTTTGATACGATCTATGCCGAGGGCCAGCGCCGTTATGTCGAGTCGCTCTCGGCCTATGCGCGGCAATTCCTTGAGCTGCAGTCCAAGCCTGACGTGGATAGTATCGAAGGCCTCTCGCCCGCAATTTCCATTGAACAGAAAACAACGTCCAAGAACCCGCGCTCGACCGTCGGCACAGTAACGGAAATCTATGACTATATGCGCCTGCTCTGGGCGCGGGTCGGGATTCCCTACTCGCCTGCGACAGGCCTCCCGATTGAGAGTCAGACGATCTCGCAGATGGTCGATCGCACCATGACCCTGCCCGAAGGGACAAAGCTCTACGTCCTCGCGCCCGTCGTGCGAAACCGCAAAGGCGAGTTCAAAAAAGACCTCGCCGAATATATGCGACTTGGCTTTCAGCGGGCGAAGATCAATGGCGAGATCGTCCGGATCGAGGACGCGCCCGATCTCGATAAGAAATTCAAACATGACATTGATGTCGTCGTGGACCGCGTCGTTGTCCGCGAAGGGCTGGAAACCCGTCTCGCCGATAGTTTGGAGCAAGCCGTGCGCCTCGCCGATGGACTGGCGGTCGCGGAAAACGCCGATACGGGCGCGCGCATGTTGTTCTCTGAGAAGTTCGCCTGCCCCGTTTCTGGCTTTACACTGGCCGAGGTCGAGCCAAGACTGTTCTCGTTCAACAATCCGCATGGCGCCTGCCCGACCTGTGACGGCCTCGGCAAAGAGTTGAAATTCGATGAGCAACTGATCGTGCAAGATGTCACGCGCAGCCTTGCTGGCGGGGCCATCGTGCCGTGGTCGAAAACACCGAAAAGCCTCTACATGCAAACGCTGAAAGCGCTAGCCAAGCACTATAAGTTTAGCGTCGATAAGCCTTGGAAATCCCTGTCAGATGAAGCGAAATATGTCGTTCTGTTCGGCACGGGACAAACGAAGATCAAATTCGATTACCGCGACGGCACACGCAGTTACAAAACGACGAAAACCTTTGAAGGCGTCGTCCCAAATCTCGACCGTCGCTACCGCGAAACCGACAGCAGTTGGATGCGCGAAGAGCTGTCCAAATATATGTCTGATGCGCGCTGTGAGTCCTGCGAAGGCAAACGCCTGCGCGCCGAGGCGCTCTGCGTGCGGGTCGCAGATATGGACATTTCCATCCCGGGCGAGCTGTCGATCAAAGACGCCTATGCGCGTTTCGAAGGCCTGCCGAAAATGCTGTCAAAGAAAGACATGGAGATCGCGGAACGCATCCTGAAAGAGATTTTGGACCGTCTGAAATTCCTCAATGCTGTGGGGCTCGATTACCTCACGCTTGGTCGGGGGTCGGGTTCACTGTCTGGTGGAGAAAGCCAGCGTATCCGCCTCGCCTCGCAGATCGGCTCTGGCCTGACGGGCGTGCTCTATGTTTTGGATGAGCCCTCCATCGGCTTGCACCAACGCGACAACGCGCGCCTGTTAAAAACGCTGCAAGAACTGCGCGATCTGGGCAACACCGTCATCGTTGTCGAGCATGATGAGGATGCGATCCTGACGGCTGATTATGTCGTCGATATGGGCCCGAAAGCCGGCGTTCATGGTGGCGAGATCATCGTGGCCGGCACGCCCACCAAGATTAAGCGCGCGCGCAAATCCATCACCGGCCAGTACCTCACCGGCAAGCGAGAGATCGAAGTCCCCGCAACACGTCGCAAGATGGACAAGAAAAAGACGCTGCGGGTCTGCGGCGCAAGGGGCAACAACCTCAAAAACGTCACAGCCGATTTCCCGCTCGGCCTCATGACTTGTGTCACGGGCGTCTCGGGCGGCGGTAAATCAACACTCACAATGGAGACGCTATACAAGCAAGCGGCGCGGACGCTGAACAAATCCTCGGTCACGCCCATGCCGCACGACAGCGTGGAAGGTCTCGACCAACTGGATAAGATCATCAATATCGACCAATCTCCGATTGGCCGGACTCCGCGATCAAACCCCGCGACCTATACGGGCGCCTTCACGCCGATCCGCGATTGGTTCTCTGGCCTGCCCGAAGCCAAAACCCGTGGATACAAACCGGGTCGTTTTTCCTTCAACGTCAAAGGCGGGCGCTGCGAAGCCTGCCAAGGCGGCGGCGTTATCAAGATCGAGATGCACTTTCTGCCCGACATCTATGTGGAGTGCGATGTCTGCAAAGGCGCGCGCTACAACCGCGAAACGCTGGAAATCAAATTCAAAGGCAAGTCCATTGCCGACGTCTTAGGCATGACAGTCGAGGAAGCGGCGGAGTTTTTCAAAGCCGTCCCGCCGATCCGTGACAAGATGGTGACCCTGCAACGCGTCGGTCTTGGTTATTTAAAGGTCGGACAGCAAGCGACGACACTCTCTGGCGGTGAGGCGCAGCGCGTGAAACTGGCGAAAGAACTCGCGAAACGCGCGACGGGGAGAACACTCTACATCTTGGACGAACCTACGACAGGCCTGCATTTTGAGGATGTGAACAAACTGCTGACCGTGCTGAATGAGCTGGTCGGCAACGGCAATACGATGGTCATTATCGAGCATAATCTGGACGTCGTAAAAACCGCCGATTGGGTCATCGACATCGGCCCAGAAGGCGGCGACGGTGGCGGCGAAATCGTCGGCGTCGGCACACCCGAGGATATCGCCGCGATTGAGGACAGTTGGACAGGCCGCTTCCTCAAACCTATGTTGGAGAAGCACGCGGAACGCGCGCAAGCGGCGAAATAGCACACCGACTAATAGATCGGCCGTCCTTGCGAGTCCGACAGAACATAGCGAATCGTGGCCACAATATTTTGACGATCCTCATCGGTCTCGCCTTCAGCACGAGCGGAATATTCCCAGCCGTCCAGAGACTTTAGAGATGACGCCTCAAAGATATCAGGCGGCCATGAGGTCAAAATCACAGGGTCTTTGACACTACCGTCGTCATTTAAATCGAACCGGACAATGCTGTAGCCAGAATTATTCAAACGCAATCCAGCCTTCGGATACTCTGGCGGCGTCCGCTTAATCGGTTTTACCGTTTCGTTGCGCACAACATCAAACGGATAGCAGCTGCACAGGCCTTCGATGTCTTCCGGTTCAACACCTTCACCAACCGTGAGTTTCGTGCGCATGAAAATCCATCGACCCAAAGCGCGCGCTGCAAGGTTATCGCTCTTGTAAATGTTGGGATCAGCCGTCTTGATCAACTCTTGGTAGGCCAACAAGGCGGGCATCGTCTCTTCCTCATATTCATGACCGAAGCCTTTGTAGAGATATGCAAAAGCTGGGTAGTAAGATTCATAGCCATCGCCGGGCGCTTTGAAAATATCGATCGCACGATCAGCCGCCGCGACTGTCTTTTTCCCATTACGATCCGCCGAATGCGTGCCAGCCTTGATCGTCAAAGCCTCGGCCATGAAGATGGAGCGAGACATCTCGTTTGCCTCTGCATATTCGATCAGATCTTCGACGACTTTCCGCGCGCTCGCGCCTTTGCTGCGCGACGATAATTTTTGCGAAAGGGTGATGCCGCGCTGCATATACATCGCGGGCGCATCATCCTCATAAAACCGACTCAACTCCTGCGCGCGGCGCAAAGCTTCGACCTGTCTCTTGCGGGCTTTTTTGTCGGTTGTATTTAGATCACCATAATTCTGCGCGAGATCGCCCGTTGATTTGTGATCTCCCAGTGTCGCTTCTGCCGCTTGCCAAGCTTCATAGGCACTGGATAGCGCCGCCTCCAAATCACCGGATTTCATAGCGGCCTGATACGCCTTATAGGGCTTCACGACTTCTGGCGGAGTTTTCGCAAATGCGGATGTTTGAACGGATGTCGCCAGAAATGCCGCCAAAGCGACAGCCATAAAGATGCGTTTCATATTCTACCCTCCTGCTTTGTATTTTCTGACAGTCCGAGAAGTCTGATGCAAGCGCTTGTCGGGGTGGCGACTGCGCGCTATGCGCGCGGCCATGACAAAACCCGTCCACATTATCGGCGCAGGACTCGCTGGATCCGAAGCAGCTTGGCAATGCGTGTCGCGCGGCGTGCCGGTCGTGCTGCATGAGATGCGCCCCACGCGCATGACCGACGCGCATGAAACGGACGGTTTTGCAGAGCTGGTCTGTTCCAACTCTTTTCGATCAGATGATCACACAGGCAATGCTGTAGGCGTCCTGCATGAGGAGATGCGCCTATCCAATTCTCTGATTATGGGCATGGGCGACATGACGAAATTGCCCGCGGGCGGCGCGCTGGCCGTGGACCGGAATGCCTTCTCTGACGCCGTCACAACGGTCCTGAACGCGCACCCACTGGTGTCCATCGAATACGGCGAGGTCAAAGGCCTTCCCCCCCGCGAATGGTGCAATACAATCATCGCGACGGGCCCCCTCACCGCGCCGTCTCTGGCGCAGGCGATCTTGGAAGAAACGGGCGAAGACAGTCTCGCCTTCTTCGATGCCATCGCGCCGATTATTTACAAGGACAGCATCGATTTCGATATCGCGTGGATGCAGTCGCGCTATGACAAAAAGGGCCCGGGCGGGGACGGCGCAGACTATATCAACTGCCCTTTGGATAAGGATCAATATCACGCCTTTATCGAGGCGCTGGTCAACTCTGACAAAACAGAATTCAAAGACTTCGAGAAGGACACGCCCTATTTCGAGAGCTGCCTGCCAATTGAGGTCATGGCAGAACGTGGGGCCGAGACACTTCGCTGGGGTCCAATGAAACCTGTCGGCCTGACGAACCCGCATAACCCTACTGTCAAAGCCCACGCGATTGTGCAGTTGCGCCAAGATAATGCGCTGGGCACGCTCTATAATATGGTCGGGTTTCAGACGAAGATGAAATATG
>CAYPWW010000076.1:0-9171 GCA_964414555.1 uncultured Algimonas sp. | reverse complement strand
CCGTCGACGAGCTCTGTGACGGGTAGCTCCACGCCCAGCGACTTCGCCGCGTCCAGCACGATACCCAAATCCTTGCGCATCCAGTCGACAGCAAAGCCATGCTGATACTCGCCGCGTTTCATTGTGTGTGCGCGATTATCCATTTGCCAGCTCTGCGCCGCACCTTTGCCGATCGCGCCGACGACTTCGTCCATATCCAGCCCGGCACTTTCCGCAAAGTAACACGCTTCAGACAGGCCCTGCAGTAGCCCCGCAATGCAAATCTGATTGACCATTTTCGTGAGCTGCCCCGACCCCACAGGCCCCATCAGCTTTACGGCTTTGGCATAGGCGTCGATGTTTGGCTGCGCCGCGTCAAAGTCCGCTGGAGAACCGCCGCACATCACGGTCAACTGCCCGTTCACTGCGCCTGCTTCGCCGCCAGAAATCGGCGCGTCGAGAAAGCCCAAACCTGCCGCAGCGCAATCCGCCTCAACATCCCGCGCGCAATGTGCCGACGCCGTAGTGTGATCGACGAGGACTGCGCCCTTTGACATAGCGGGGATCGCCTCACCCGCAACGGCGAGAACATCCGCGTCCTGCCCCACGCACATCATGACAAAGTCTGCATCCGAGACAGCCTCAGCAATCGTCCCGCAGGCTTGCCCGTCATATTCGGAAGCCCATCTCTGCGCCGTTGCGCTCGTGCGGTTCCAAACCCGAACCTCATGGCCAGCGGCCAATAAATGCCCTGCCATCGGATATCCCATGACGCCTAAACCAAGAAATGCGACCGATGCCATTGATAATCCTCTTAGATTGCTTGCGCTTATCGTCCCTATGGCGTCAAAAGGTTGTATGGCAAGCCTTGCAAGACAGAACTGATCCAGATCCGTGTTAGCGCTTCCAGAAATCTGGCAGATGTGGGCGGTCTTTGGGATCGTCGCTGTTGGCGTCTATGCCTATGTGCGAGAGCTGTTCTCGATCGAGGCGATCAGCGTGGCAATCATCGTCACGCTTATGGTGTTTTTTCACGTCTTCGGACGCGAAAGCTCACTCGATACGACCGATCTGCTCTCTGGTTTTGCAGCTCCAGCGCTTGTCACAATCATGGCGTTACTGGTTGTGGGCCAAGGCATGTTCCAGACGGGCGCGTTGGAGGGCCCAATCCTGCGGATCAATAACTCGTTGGACAAATCCCCGCGGCTGACGCTGCTGATCGTTTTTGCAGGCGCCTTTGCAATTTCCATGTTTATGAATAATACGCCTGTCGTTGTGATGTTTATTCCCGTGATGGCGGCCATGGCCTCGCGCCTAGGGAAGACGGCCTCACGCTATATGATGCCACTCTCTTTCATCTCCATCCTTGCTGGGATGACAACCCTCATCGGGTCATCGACCAACCTGCTGGTCAATGATGTGCTGGTGCGGACGACGGAATTCGAGCTGTCATTCTTCACCCAATTCATTCCCGGCATAACCCTCGCCGCGATTGGCGCTGCCTATGTGATCTTGCTCGCGCCTATCCTTTTGCCAGAACGCGAAGGGCTAGAGAATGAGATCATCCAGACGGGCCACCAATATATCGCGCAAATCCGTGTCACACAGAACCACCCGCTGGTGGGTGCGAAGCCCGTTGCAGGCCTCTTCCCAACCTTACGCGATGTTACCGTGCGCATGGTGCAGCGCGGTGAGCGGTCCATGCTGCCACCCTTTGAAGAGCCCTTAGAGCCAGGTGACGTCTTGGTCGTTGCCGCCACACGCGACAGCCTCTCCAAACTGCTCAGCTCTCGCCCAGAATATCTGCGTGGTATGTTGGACATCGCAGGTTTCGACGAATCTGGTATCGTCAATGCCGACACGCTCGTCATCTCAGAAGCCGTCATCGCACCGGGCTCGCGCATGATTGGCCGCAATATCGAGCAGATCGGCTTTCGCCGCCAGACGAGCACGCTCGTCCTCGGTATTCAGCGGCGCTCGCGCATGATCCGCAAACGGATGTTGGATATTCGGTTAGAGGCCGGCGATGTGCTGTTGCTGTTTGGATATGATCGCGACATGCGGGCGTTACGGAATGATCGGGACATCTTGCTGCTCGATTGGTCGATGACAGAGTTGCCCGATATTCGGAAATCTATCTTAGCGCGTTTGATCTTTGTCGCGACGATTGCGCTGGCCGCGACCTCCGTCCTGCCCATCGAGATTGCAGCCCTTGGCGGAGCCTTGGGTATGATCGCAACAGGGTGCCTGAACATCCGCCAAGCTGTGCGCGCGTTAGATATGCGCATCTTCCTGCTGATCGGGGCAGCCTTCGCGATGGGACTCTCGCTCGAGAAAACAGGCGGTGCTGCCTATATCGGACAGACCGTCGTCGATATCTTCCTGCCCTACGGCAATCAAATCCTGATCGCCGCGGTCTTTCTCGTCATCGCCTTTTTCACGAATGTCATTTCCAACTCCGCCGCCGCGCTGTTGTTTGCCCCCATTGCGCTAGAGATTAGCGCCAAGACGGGGATCGACCCGATCGCTATGGTTTTGACCGTCGTCTTTGCCGCCAATTGCAGCTTTGCCACGCCCATTGCCTATCAGACCAACCTGCTCGTCCTTGGTCCGGGGCATTATAAGTTCAGCGACTTCATCCGCTTTGGCGGGCCGTTGATCCTGCTGCTGTGGGTCGCGTTCACGGCCCTTGCGCCCATGTTTTTCAATCTTTAGGCCCAATGCATGAGCCATCCGTTCGACCCGAACCAGCTGCAGTTTTTCCTGACGATCCCGTCGCCCTGCCCGTATCTGCCAGGTCGGATGGAGCGAAAAATTTTTACCCAGCTCGATCCTCTAGATGGGCCCTACCTCAATAATTATCTCACCCATGCCGGCTTTCGCCGTTCGCAGAATGTCATCTATCGCCCGGCTTGCGAGACCTGTCGCGAGTGTCGGAGCCTTCGCGTGAATGTCGCAGATTTCAAACCCTCGAAAAGTCTGCGCCGCACGGCCAAGAAAAACGCCGATCTAAATATTTCGATTGCGCCCGCCCTCGCCACGCAGGAGCAATTCGAGCTGCTGCAACATTATCTCCACACGCGCCATACGGGCGGTGGGATGACCTCGATGGATTTCGAACGCTATGAAATGATGGTCGAGGAATGCGCGTCAGAGACAGAGATCACAGAATTTCGCTTGGATGACGGCACGCTGATCGCGGCCATGTTGGTCGACCGCCTGAACGACGGCATGTCGCTCGTCTACAGCTTTTTCGATCCTAATTATGCGGATCGTTCGCTCGGCAATTTTATGATCTACACCCACCTCCGCTTTTGTCAGGCAGAGGGCACGCCCTATCTCTACCTCGGCTATTGGGTGCCAGAGAGCCCGAAAATGGCGTATAAATCCCGCTTTCGTCCGTGTGAAATCCTGACCCATGCGGGTTGGCGGACATTACAGACGTGACCGTCCGGCGTCGGGATATATTGGCAGGGACCGTTGCCCTTGGCACTGGCGCGGCCGTTGTCGGGAGCCTTCGCCCCGAAGATAAATCAACTCCCGCACCTGCCCGCAGCGACACGCTCAGCGCGCCAAACCTGTCGCAGAACCGACGCCAATTCCGCATGGCGACCAGCTGGCCAAAAGACTTCCCGGGCCTCGGCGTGATGCCAAACCGCTTTGCCGATGCCATAGCGCGCATGAGCGATGGCCGGATCGAGGTCAAAGTCTTCGCGGCCGGAGAACTCGTCGGGGCAACGGAATGTTTCGACGCGGCCAGCACCGGTGCGGTGGATATGTATCACGCGGCGGAATATTACTGGCAAGGCAAGAGCCACGGCTTCACCTTTTTCACCGCCGTCCCCATGGGCATGACGGCGGCAGAAATTATGGGCTGGATTGATTTCGGTGGCGGTCAGGCGCTCTGGGATGAGCTGTCTGAGACGTTCAACATCAAAGCCTTCCAAGCGGGTAATACGGGCCATCAAACCGGCGGCTGGTTCAAGCGAAAAATCGAGACGCTAGACGATTTCAAAGGCCTGCGCATGCGGATGCCGGGGCTAGGTGGTGAAGTCCTGCGGCAGTTAGGCGGAACCTCGATCCTGCTACCCGGTGGCGAGATTTATCAAGCGCTGCAATCCGGCTCGATCGACGCGACGGAATGGGTCGGGCCTTGGAATGATCTTGCGCTCGGTTTCTATCGCGAGGCACCCTATTATTACGCACCCGGTTTCCATGAGCCCGGCGCGTCGCTCTCGCTCGGCGTCAATCTCAACGTTTGGAACGGCCTGACCGACAGCGAGCAAAACATGATCCGCTTCGCTGCGAAATCCGCGAATGATTCCGCGATTGGCGAATACACTTATAAGAACGCGTTGGCCCTCGAAGAGTTGAAAACCAAGCACGGGATTTTCCCGCAATTTTTCAGCACAGAAATCCTGACCCGCGTGGGCGAAGTCGCAGATTCGGTTGTCAATGAATTTGCCAATTCCGATCCACTGACTCGGCGCATTGCCGATAGCTATTTCGAGACCCGCAATAAAATGCGCTTCTGGACCCAAATGTCAGAGGGTCGGTTCATTGCGGCGCGAAATGCCGCGCTGGGCGACTGATCTGTGGGGACCGTCTTGCAAACGGTGGGTTGGGCGTTTCTGCCCGCGTTGATTTGGCCGGTTCTGCATCTATGTTTCGGGTCGAAACTAATCCTCCAAGACATCAGCCGCGCCCTGATCCGCACGATAGACAGCGCCGTTTTTGTCATGGGTGAGAGCGTCAAATGGCTCCTCCCATTGCTCGTCCTCTCCGTCGCAGCTTCCGTCGTCGCGCTCTCTATCTTTGGCGTCACGACGACGAAATGGCTGGAGTCGGCGAAATACTTCCAAGCCATCACGATCATGCTGGGGGCAGCCCCGACATTGCTCGCAAGCCAGCACGTCCGTGTTGATATTTTTCACACACGTATGACGGATCGCGGCAAAGCCCGAGTGGAACTGTTGGGCTTTTACCTGCTGCTGATGCCTGCGTGTCTTTTGTTGATCTGGAATGCGCAGAGCTTTGTCGGTCTGTCTTGGTCCATCCGCGAAGGCTCACCTGAGTCTGATGGGTTTAGGGGCGTCTACCTGCTGAAAACGCTAATTCCCGTTTTTGCCGTCACAATGTTGATCCAAGGCCTCGCCATCACGACCCGCGCCGCCATGTGCCTACGCGGACAATCGCGCCCTGCACGCCCCACGGGGATTGCGCCTTTCTTTCGCACATCAGCCGAGGACACGTTGTGAGCGGGGCGGAAATTCTCGCCGCGGTGATGTTCCTCTCCGTCTGTGGCGGGTTGATGGCCGGCTATAATGTGGCCTTCACCCTAGCGGGCACGTCCCTAATTTTTGCAGGCATTGGCGTGCTGACGGGGACATTTGATCCCGTCTACTTGCTCTCCATGCCGGGACGAATTTACCCGCTGATGACGCGCGAAATCTTGATCGCTGTGCCGCTGTTTGTTTTCATGGGGGTGATGTTGGAGAAATCCCGCATTGCCGAAGACTTGCTCGAGAACATGGGCACATTATTTGGGCCTATGCGTGGCGGGCTGGGCATTTCCGTGATCTTTGTTGGTGCTTTACTAGCGGCCAGCACGGGCATCGTCGGTGCGACGGTCGTGACGATGGGGCTGCTCTCTCTCCCGACGATGTTGAACCGCAACTACGCGCCGTCGCTGGCTTCGGCCTCTATCGCGGCGTCCGGCACATTGGGCCAGATCATCCCGCCATCGATCGTCTTGGTCATCCTCGCCGATCAAATCTCCAATGCGTTCCAAGAGGCGCAGCGCAGTTACGGCTTAGAGAGCGACGCGGTCGTATCCGTCGGCGACCTCTTCGCAGGCGCTCTTTTACCAGGACTAATCCTCGTCGGGTTTTACGCACTTTACATTTTTGCCGTCGCCGTCATCCGGCCCAAAGATGCCCCCGCTCAACCTTGGCCGGAAACAGCCGATGCGAAGCAAATCCTGTGGCGGTCCTTCCTCGCGATGTTGCCGCCGATCTTTTTGATGTTCGCCGTGCTGGGGTCGATCCTATCCGGTTATGCGACGCCAACCCGAGGTGCAGCCTTGGGCGCATTGGGCGCCATCTTACTGGCAGCGTGGAAGACAGCGCCCGATGTAGGAGCTGCGCGTTGGATAAAGCCCATTGCGCTCTGGTCGACCATACTTTTGATCTTTGTCGTCACGCTAGATCTTCTCGGCATTGATCTCCGGCTGGCTCAGACGGAACGCTCAGGCTTTGAGGGCATCGCCCTGCCCCTCGCCGCAACTTTCGCCCTGATCGCGGGTATCGGCGTTTTAATTACGACAGCCAGACTGGGACGCACAGGCGCCTTGGGGGACGTGTCACGCTCCACCTTGCACATCACAGCAATGGTATTTGTCATCCTCATCGGCGCAACGATTTTCAGCCTCGTCTTTCGTGGGTTTGGCGGGGACGAGATGGTCGCCCGCACGCTAGAGGCCGCCCCCGGTGGGATGTGGGGCGCGTTTACCCTCGTCATGATCATCATGTTTTTGCTGGGGTTCTTCCTCGATTTTATCGAGATCACTTTCGTCGTCGTTCCGCTTGTCGCACCGCCCTTGCTGGCAGCGGGCATGGACCCTGTCTGGCTGGGTATCGTCATGGCGCTGAACTTACAGACCAGTTTCCTGACGCCGCCCTTTGGCTTTGCGTTGTTTTATCTGCGCGGCGTTGCTCCGCCAGAGGTCACGACAACGGCGCTCTATCGCGGGGTCTTGCCCTTTATTGTGATCCAGCTGCTTGTGATTGCCATCGTCATTGCCTTTCCAGCCATTGCAACGGGTCTGCCCGCGATGATGGCAGGGTAAGTTCCGCTTGCGTCGCACCACGGCTGCGCCCTAAACAGAGGCAACTTTATTTAGGGGATCGTCATGAACACCTTACTCGTCATTCTCGGTATTATAGCGGTTCTCGCCGTTATTGTGATCGGTATTTACAACCGCCTTGTCGGACTCCGCCAAGTCACGAACCAAGCTTGGTCCGACATTGAGGTCCAGCTGAAGCAGCGCCAAGATCTCGTCCCACAGCTCGTCAACACCGTGAAAGGCTATGCCAAGCACGAGAAATCGACATTCGAGGCCGTTGTCCAAGCCCGGGCCGCCGCCATGGGTGCCAATACGATCCAAGGCCAAGCACAAGCCGAAGGCATGCTCTCTGCGGCACTCGGAAAGCTCTTCGCGCTCGCCGAGGCCTATCCAGACCTGAAAGCCAATGAGAACTTCTTGCAGCTGCAAGATCAGCTGGCAGACGTTGAAAACAAGATCGCCGCCTCGCGCCGCTTCTACAACAATGCCTCGCAAGAATATAACACAGGTCGTGAGCAATTCCCGGCTGTTCTGTTTGCTGGTGCGCTTGGCTTTCGTGAGCGGGAATTCTTTGAATCCCCCGAAGGCCGCACGGCTCTGCAGACGCCACCTGCCGTGGATTTCGACACCTAATATTTGGGGCCAGCCATGCTCGAAGCCTATGGCCTGAAGACCCATATTTGGAACAATAATCTACGCAGCATTTTGCTGCTAGTTGGGTTCCCCTTACTACTCCTCTTTCTCGCCTATGGGCTCGTCCTGCTCTGGCTGGGTTACACCTCTGATTTGCAGGCCGATCAGGCGCTCGTCTACGCCATAGAGACGCTGCCGACATCCGCCCCAATCGCGTTGGGCGCAGCGGGAGCTTGGTTTGGTGTCGCCTTTTTCGGGCATCAGGCCATGATCAGCGCCGCCGTGAAATCACGCAACCTGACCCAATCCGAAGAACCGCGCGCCTATAACATGCTCGAAAATCTCTGCATCAGTCGCGGCATGACGATGCCGCGGCTGAATGTGATTGAAACGCCGCAAATGAACGCCTTTGCCAGTGGTATCCGCGATAGCAATTATCAGATCACCCTCACCCGCGGCCTAATGAACGGCCTTGACGATGCGGAACTCAACGCCGTGATTGCGCATGAGCTGTCCCATATTCGGCACAAAGATGTGCGGATGCTGATCATTGCTATCATCTTCGTCGGTATCTTTGCCTTTGTCGGAGAGATGGTTGTGCGCGGCGTGTTTCGGACAAACCTAGGCCGGACAGATCATCACCGTCGCAGCGGCGGCGGCAACGCCGGGGCGCTGATCCTGTTTGCCTTTGCGATTATCGCTTTGGTCTATTTCTTTGCGATTTTGATCCGCTTCACGCTGTCACGGAAACGCGAATATATGGCGGATGCCGGCGCGGTCGAACTAACGAAAGACCCGAACGCCATGATCCGCGCGCTAGAGAAAATCTCAGGCCGCGCCATGTTGCATAATGTCCCAGACGAAGTGCGCGAGATGGCTGTCCATAATCCTCGTGTCGGGTTTGCTGGTGTTTTCTCTACCCATCCCCCGATTGAAAAACGGATTGCCGCGCTCGTGAAATATGCAGGCGGTCGGCAGGCGCCAGACTCTGCGCCGTCTTCCCGCCGCATGCCCTGGGACAGCCAGAACAGCTAGAGCCGCTTATCCGGCGCGAATATGCCCTGTTTCGAGAAACCGCGTGGCGCCATGCGTCCAGCCTGCGCACGTTTGCCTTCCAACTCGGCCCATGTCGGAACGTCCTGACGACGACCCGCGCTGTCGATAAAGGCGAGGCCATCTTCCGCAGAAAATGTCGTCAGATCGGCGAGGCCGCCATCCTTATATTTCTGCAAGCGGACACCTTTGCCGCGCGCCATTTCAGGCAGGTCTTCAATATCGAAGATGAGGATTTTCCGGTTCTCACCAATCGTCGCGATCTTATCGCCACGCACTTCGACACAACGTAAAGCTTCCGCATTGCCCTTCACATTGAGGGTCTTTCGCCCGCCTTTTGTAGAAGCGATCACATCAGCCTCTTTCACGCGGAAGCCATAGCCTTCCGTGCTGGCGATAATCAGCGTGCGCTCTGGATCATGTTTGAACATGCCAACGGGCACATGGTCGTTTTCGAGATCAACTAGCAGTCGGATCGGCTCGCCATTACCTCGCCCACCGGGCAGTTTATCAGCAGCAAGAGTGTAGAATTTCCCGTTCGACGCGAAGACGATAATCTTGTCCGTCGTCTCGGCCTGTACCGCGAAACCGAGGCCGTCGCCTTCCTTGAACTTAAGCCCGGACAGATCATCCAGCTTGCCCTTCATTGCGCGGATCCAGCC
>CAYPWW010000075.1:0-9279 GCA_964414555.1 uncultured Algimonas sp. | reverse complement strand
GTTCAAATTTGAACATGTGGCTGTAGTGATCCGACAAACGAAAATCTTTTTGATGGCGATAGGGATGTTGTCCGTTGGCTCAATTGCCGTCGCGCAAGACCCCCTGCCTGAGAATGTTGAACTTGTCGAAGTCGTTGAGCGGATCAAGGATAAGGCCAATAATCGAGGTTTATCGGCCTTGCGTCCTTCCAATGATTTGGGCGCTCTCCCGCAGGTGAACAAAGATCTGATTGAAGCGATAAAGAAAGTCGCTCTGTCTACGGTATCAGAAGACCCGCAATATATTTATGACTCGATCACGGCGCTTCAGGACACGTCTGAAACTGAAGAAGAAGCTAAAATCGTCCTTGGCGTATCTGAACTATACAGCACCTATGCCAAACAGCTTGAGGCCAATACAGATGAAGAAACGATGCTGTCTGAATTATCGCAGTTCGTCGACAATGGTGATTGGTTCAATCGATTTCTAGCATTGCACGTCTCGGCCTATGTAAATCTGCGAAATAGTAATACGCAGGATGCATTGCAAAATACGACTCAGGCCTTGCTGATCGTCCCGTTAGAAGAATCATATCTGGCAGATTACGCACGCTTTGAAGCCACCAGCCTGACGGCGCATATTCATAACCTAAAAGCCAACACCGATCTCGCGATCGCCGCCACGGACGACGTGATCTCCCTTATGGGTCAAGAATTTGACGAGTCTGTTTCCATCGATCTCATCAACAATCTGCTATATTCGCATATGCTCCGACGGGACCGGAAGGCGCAAAATTACCTTGCCAATACTCTGTTAGAGCTTGAGCAGTCGTTCAAATCCAGCGCCCCGGGTCTGACGGACCTCCGCGCGGCCCAGTCGCGAAATGATGACCTGCGATTTGAAGAGGCCATTCGCTTTGCTAAACAGGCACAGGAAAAATCCGATATTGCGCTCATTGATTATCAAGCCGAACTTGCGGAAGCGATTGCTTTGGCTGGGCTTGCGCGTGAGGACGAAGCGCGCGCACTTCTCGCGAAGAACAATATCGATTTGTCAGCTCAGACATTGCTTCTGACGGAAACGCGTCAGGATATTCTCTATGCGGGCTATCTGCTCGCGTTGGATGCCGAGGACAGCGATTTGGCGACAAAGCTGTATCATCGCCGCATTGATGTCTTGTCTGAGAAACTCCTCGGTGCATCAGCCCGCGATACGGCGTCTATGCTGGCATCGTTGGAAAATTCGCGCGAACGACAGGAAGAGCGGGCTAAGGCAGCTGCACGCGAAGCGGAGCTGCAACGCCAGACAATCGAGAAACAGCGGGCATTAAACCGCGTCCTTCTGATGTTGCTGGCATTGATGAGTGCCGCCCTCATCAGCGCCTTGATTTTCTTGCGTTACCGCGAAAAGATCATGCGTAAACTCGCGATCAAAACGAAACAAGCGGCCTCTGCTGAGCGGTTGAAAACAGAATTCCTCGGCCTTGTCAGCCATGAGCTGCGCACCCCGTTAAACGGTGTGATCGGTTTGTCCGACATCCTAAATCGGACGCATGCGGATGCGGACACACGATTTAAATCCGGGGTCATTTTGGAATCTGGGCATCGCCTTTTGGCTGTTGTGGACGCCATGACAGATATGGCGCGGATCGACGCGGAGAAGATGGAACTTTCCACAGACCTCATCGATGTGCCGGATGTGTTGACGCCGCATATCGAAACGGCGCGCGAACGTGCGACAGTCAAAGGGCTGGCATTTACAGCCCATATTGATGCGGAGTTGCAAGATCATGTCACCGACGGGTTACGCTTGGGCCAATGTGTTGGCTATCTCTTGTCCAACGCGGTTAAGTTCACAGACGCGGGCCGCGTCCATCTGCATGTAACGGCGACCCATGACGCGGGCGGTGCGATTTCGGGGATGCGCACGATCGTGGCCGACACAGGCATCGGTATGACCGAATTAATTCAAAGTCGTTTGTTTACGCCTTTCATGCAGGCCGACACCTCTACAACGCGCCAGTTTGAAGGCGCGGGTCTCAGCCTCGCAATCACGCGCGCTTTGGCTCGGATGATGGGCGGCGACGTGAGCGTAACAACCCGCGAAGGGCGTGGCTCCGAATTCGTGATGGATATTGCGTTTGAAGAAAAGACGACCATACCTCGCGTGATCGCGGCTGAAGAGGCTGTCACGGTTGAAGAAGTCGAGGGGACGGTTGAGATACAGGCGAGCGAAGAAATTTTGGAGCTTGAGACCTCAGATATAGAGTTGGAGTCGGTTGAACTAGAACTTGCTGAGTCCGAAGAGGACGAGCCTATGGAAGTTGTGCCAGTAGACGAAGCTGCCGCTACCATCGATCGGAAAGAACTGATTGATCTGATGGGAACCTTGCACGCCTCGCCCGTAACCCTCTCTGACAGCCGTCCAGAAGATGATGCACTCGCTGGCATGCGGGTACTGGTTGTCGATGATATGGTGACAAATCGCGATATTGTTCGTTTGATGCTAGAAGCTGAGGGCTGTTCTTGTATCGAGGCCGAGGACGGTCACGCCGCGCTAAAAATACTCGCTAAAGAACGCGTCGATGTCGTGTTGATGGATGTCTTTATGCCTGGCTTGGACGGTGTTAGTGCGACGCGCCAGCTTCGTGAAGGCAACGGGCCAAACGCAGATGTTCCAGTGATTGCGCTGACGGCTGATAACGCCCCGCAGACAAATGCAGACTGCATGGCGGCCGGTGTAGATGTCTTCCTGACAAAACCCGTTCTGACATCAGAGCTGTCGCAAGCGCTCCGCTATGCAGTCTTGGGCGAGGGCGTTAGTCGAAGCGCTTAGAGGGCGCTTAAGGGGCTACCAAGAGCCGCCACCGCCACCGCCCATGCCGCCGCCGGAAAACCCGCCGCCGCTGGAAAATCCACCTGAAGATGATGATCTTCCGCCGCCGCTGCTGCTCGGCACTGAAACAGGTTTTGCGCTTTCCACGCCAGAGCTAAGCGCCTTGACCATATCGCGTTGCATGCCGCCTATGCCGCGGCTGCGCAGTCCAGAGCCCCCATAATATTGCGGGCGATAGTCTTGTGCAACATCGGGAATGGAGGCTTCAAAATGCTTCGTCCAAGGTTTCTCAACATCCAGCGCGACAGCATAAGGGAGGAAGGCTTCATAGCGCTCGACCGTCATGGGCGGCGGGCGGCCGCTACCTATCTCGGCGGCATTCAGGCGTAATTTCTCAGCCGTTTCGAGATATAGGCGAAAGCCTTCAATCTCTGATGTGATTTGCGCACCGCGTTTGGTCGGCGCAGGCATCAGGATCATGAATATTATATTCGCGGCGACCAGCCCGACGACTAAGCCCCAAAAGAGCAAAGAACTCGGCGTGTAAAATGTCCCAATAACTGCGAATACGCCTGCGATGGAGAGGAAGATTCCGGCCAAAGTATAGCCGCCATTGCGCCGGTAATATGGTTTGTCATAATTCTGATTTAACTGCGATTGTAAGTGCAGCCGTGCGGTATCAAACCGTGAATTGGGCTTAGATTTTCGCAGGGTCACCGTGTCTTTGCGGCTGTTGAACAGCAGGTTGAACAGAACCTCTTCTTCCGCATTGCGGGTCTCTTTATGTCGTGAAGCTGGCAAACGTGTCAGGACCGTCGCGCGTTTCTCAACATCGATTTTCAAATACCCTTTGATCGACAAGCTCAGCAGTGTCGCGATTAGCGCGTCATTTCCTTTGAGCGTACGATAGAAAATGCGGTGCGCGGCGGCGGCGGAATACGCTTCCGGTGGGGCGTAACGTGCAAAGACAGGCGGCTTGACCGGATCGCGGCCAACGCGCCGCCAGCCAAAGAGATAGAATAACAGTATCCCCGGGGTCACCAGACCCATACCGACCAAAGCGCCATTCGCGCGCCACCAACGTGCGGTGCGCTCTGCAGGGGACAGCGGATCAACAATGCCTTTTGGAAAGCCCAAGGAAACCGTCATCGACTCGCCGGGTCCAAAGTCTCGCGCATTCGAAAAAGACGCGGCAGGGCCCAAGATACGAAGGTCAGGGCCGGCTGCCGTCGACCCAAAGCGCCCGCGATAGGTGCGAGAGGTCTCAATCGTTGCGCCTTCTGGCAGCAGGATTTTCCCGTTCACTTCGTCGATCGGGAAGGGCCAATGCGGGCCCGTTATGTTCCACGTAATTTCATCCAGATCGTCAAATCGCCAAACCGCCTCATCCAGCGTATATTCGATGACATAACGTTGCAGCCCGTCTTGCAAGAACACGCTTTCGCGCCCCATCCGAATGCGAAGCGCATTTCGGTCTTCTGATACAAATGTGTTTTCACGCTCTCCATTTCGCTCGGCCCGCGTGAGCGTGTATCGCAGTTTTCGTTTTACGGCGCCTTCGCGCACATAGAGCGGAAGGTCGCGAAATATGCCCCGCTTTCGCATTCCAGCCGGTTTGAAATAATCGATCTCCTCGCGCACTTTCACGCCGCCGTCTTTTAAGACCTCAACGGTGACATCCATGCGCGTGATATGTTCATAGACTTTGTCTTGCGCAGACCCGCTTAAACTCAATGCGAGCCATAGGCCGATCGCGAAAAAGAGGGTGCGCATCAGATTAAACATCGAGATCAACCGTCGGCACGGTGCGGTCGGCCGTTTCTATCTCGAAATACTCAACCTCGTGAAAGCCGAGAGGTCCGGCGATTAAATTGTTCGGTACGGTTGATACTGCGACGTTCAGCTCGCGCGTCGCACCATTATAAAATCGTCGGGCCATTTCGATCTTATCTTCTGTCTCCGACAGTTCTGTTTGAAGCGCGAGGAAATTCTCATTTGATTTCAAATCGGGATAGGCTTCTTTCAGGGCGAGCAATCGGGCCGTCGGAGCGGACAGCGCCGTTTCCGCCGTCCCGCGCGCCGCAGGGTTTGCGCCAGCCGCCAGTGCCGCATTCCGCGCAGAGATCACATCTAGGAATAATTGCCGCTCATGGCTGGCGTAGCCTTTGACCGTCTCTACAAGGCGCGGGATCAGATCGGCGCGGCGTTTCAACTGCACCTCAATATCGGACCAGCCATTTTCGACCAGGGCCCGTTTGCTGACGAGCTTATTATAGATCAACACGGCAAGGATCAGCAGACCGCCCAGCAATGCGAGAAGAAGATAAAGTGTGTTCATAGCTCCGGCATAGTCGCCGGACCGGTTTGGCGCAATGCGTGACCTAACGACAGTCTTTCGCGCGATAGGCGGCACGGATGGCGTCGCGGGCCTCGCGCGCTTCATCGTCCTGTGTTCCGGGCCGCTCATTCCGACCCGCCCAAGGTGATCCGCTCTCAGCCCGAATTTCTGCCGCGCCGCGTCCCTCGAAGATAGAGGTTTGATCCAATCGTGCTTCCATATTCTGCGCTTCGACCAAGCTTCGTAATTGTGCGCAATCCATAGCTTTATATTGCGCGATATCTTTTTGGCTCGCGCAGGCTGTTAGGAAAAGGACGGGAAGGATGTAGCGGATTTTCATGAGGGCTTTATAGCGTGTCGGGAACGGGTTAGGTCAAATGAAACACACGACAGGAATGGCGATGACAGAGACTCGGACAATGCTGATTACAGGCGCGTCCGCCGGGATTGGTGCGGCACTAGCGCGCGAGTATGCAGGACGGGGCTGGAACCTTGTTCTGGTCGCCCGCCGGGAAGAACGGCTTCGGGCTCTCGCGGAAGAATTGAAAGCCGCGCATGGCACGACATCCACAGTGATCTCCGCTGATCTGTTTTCTGAGTCGGCCGTGCCGGACTTGATGACAGCATTGGGTGGCATGCAAGTTGACGGCCTGATCAATAATGCAGGCTATGGCCATCCGGGCACATTCCTAAGCTCGACGTGGGAAGATCATCGCCGCTTCAATCATTTGATGACAGTTGTTCCGGCCGAGCTGACCCGCGCGCTGTTGCCCGCCATGGTCGAGCGTGGGTTCGGGCGTGTCATGCAGGTCGCAAGCCTCGCGGGGCATATGCCGGGGTCTAAGGGCCACACGCTTTATGCTGCGGTGAAATCCTACCTCATCAAATTTTCCGAAAGCTTGAATATGGAGATGCAAGGCAAGGGCGTGCATGTCTCTGCCCTGTGTCCCGGTTTTGTCCTGACAGAATTCCACGACGTGAATGGTACGCGGGAAGGGATCAACCAACTCCCCGGATTTATGATCATGAACGCGGATGTCTGTGCGCGTCTCGCCGCAGATGCGTTGGAACGTAATAAGGCCGTGTTTATCTCTGGTCGCGTCAATCGGGGTTTGGCGCGGTTGAACCGCTGGATGCCTTGGCTCGGGCGACGCGTTATGAACTCCAGCTCCAACAGCTATCGGAATACGAAATAATGTCCCAACACGCCGATCCCCGATTATTCGTCGCCCTCGATGTGCCCAGTGTCGTAGAGGCGCAAGCCCTCGTCGATCAACTGGGCGATGCGGTGCAAAGCTATAAGATCGGCCTACAGCTATTGCCAGTAGGCGGCGTGGAATTTGCGCAAAGCCTAAAACGCGCTGGCAAACATGTGTTTTATGATTTCAAGCTACACGATATCGGCGCAACCGTTGAAAAAGCCACACGGTCCATCGCGAGTTTGCCCGCAGGTGTAGAGGGCGACTTGCTGACGGTACACGCGCGACCCGATGTCATGCGCGCCGCCGCCGCAGGACGGGGCAATTCTGGGCTAAAAATATTGGGTGTGACAGTTCTGACGTCGCTAGATCGGCAAGCGCTAGAGGATATTGGTTACAACGATAATGCCGAAGCGCTCGTCATGCGGCGAGTCGGGCAGGCGCTGGACGCCGGAATTGACGGCGTCGTCGCCAGTCCGTTGGAAGCCGCCGCCATTCGCGCGGCTGTGCCGGACAGCTTCCTTGTCGTCACACCCGGGGTGCGTCCCGCCGGTGCAGATGTCGGAGATCAGAAACGGGTTGCGACGCCGGCGGCTGCACTCGCCTCTGGGGCGACGCATCTCGTGATCGGTCGGCCGATTACGCAGGCCGATGATCCACGTGCGGCAGCCTTTGAGATCGCCGCGCAGATGCGTGGCTGAGATTTAGATAAGAAAAACCCGCCGGAAAACCGACGGGTCCATCCTGCCTTCGGTGGGGAAGGCCGAATCTGGGGGTATTTAGGCTTAGCGGCAACCGCCACGATGATGTGCGGCATGTCCGTGACCGCGATAGCCCATGTCGCCGTAGCGCGAATACTCGACCCGGCTCAGGCAAGGCGAGATATATGGCACAGCCACAGGCACGGGATAGCGAACATATACAACCGGACGAACAACGCGGTAATAGGATGTCCGAGCAACAGGTTTAACAACATTGTAGCAACCCAGAACTTGTGCGTCAGACGATGCGCCATAAACGTTCACAGGACAGCTAGTGGACTGTAGGCTCTCGCCATAGCCAAGTCCCGCGGCGGAGGCTGAAGAACCAGAGAAATACTGGACATTTGAGCTGTCCGAATATGTGTGGCTGATAGAGCCGGAGCCATATTTGCTGTTAGCTTCGATCGGCGTCATGGTCGTCGAAAACCCGCTTGTCCCATAAGAGGACATCGAAGACGTGTAATTGTTAGAGCTACAATACGGGCTGTTGCCGCAGTTCGCGCTCGCCGCACCAGCGACAGATACCATTGCGGCCGCTACAGCAGCCGTCTTGAAAAATCGGGACATGTTTACCCACCTTACCAAAAAACGTGCAGTCTCGCACTTGTTGGTAAGTATGAAAGCAAGCGGCGTGCCAAAGCTAGAGGATTCTCGTGAGGGGGGAGTTTGATCAAAAGTTTGTAGTTTTATCTGCATTAGCCGCTTCAAAATCTAGGTCTGTAGTAAGTCGAAAGAACCTTTGCTCAATGCAAGCTACTTAAGAACTCATCAAACGAGGTGTTAATAAGGAAAACATTATCTGAGAATACCGTGTCATCAAATACATTGGTTCGATCAAGGAAGTAGATGTAACCGTAATCACTCTTATCCATTCCGACTAAAATTAACTCACCCGAGTCACAAATAGCAATGGGAATAAAATTTTGGCCTAAAATTGAAGCAATCCAGGGCAAGTAGTACTGAATTGAAGGTATTTCTGGATTTTCTTTTGGCGTCAGAATGGGTAGAAAAAACTGAACTGAAAATTCATCTCCGAGTTCTTCAACAGAAAAAGAGTCTGGTAAGACCGCAGCGGAGCCATATTTCAACAGAAACAAGCGATACTCGAGTGGGAGTTTTTTGCTTACCTCCTCCTCTAAAAGCGAACAGCTTTCTTCGGTTTCAATAGCGCCGTCTGTGATAATCTCCATTTTTATGCCTTAGTGCCTAGCGTTGTAGAATGCTCTTCCACCAGTGTGCTGAACCGCATCGTGTAGTTTTGTAAGGATTAACTGCATAAGCCCTTCAGTCTGGTGATGGTGCCATGTGAAACCTCTTGGCGTTTTAGCATATCCAGCTGCTAAATTTGCAGCACTAATATCACCCTTCGATGTTGCTCCAAGTTTAATAACGACTGAATCTTTAACGTGTTTCGAAAATATAGGAAAACCACTTTTTGAAAATTTTACGCCATCAGGAAACATTTTAGCAACCTGTCCGAGGGGGTCATTTACATACGCAGACGCAGGGTAGACATCCCCAGCATAGGCATGATTTCTAGGTCTCTGACTGCCGACCTTCTTTACTTTACCGAACGGGTTAAGGTCAGAAATCTTCGCTTTAGAGCGAACGATGCCCGCTCGTGCAACTCTCTTAGCGTTTGCTCTGAGAGCACTCGCGTTTTTACGGAGTACTTCAAGCCCTTTCTTGCCAGCGCCCCATCCAAGCCTTTCGTAGCCATGGCGGTCTGGATGATTATGGCGCGAAGACGGTTGATGAACACCGCCTCTATCATGCCTAGCTAAGGCATAAAAAAACCCGCCGAAATGGGCGGGTTTTTCTAAAATATCGTGCTGGGTCTTAGTGAATCCAGCGGCCAGGAGCGGCTTTGCCATAGCGGCCAGCGGCTTTGACACTTGGCACGGCACAACCCGTTGGAACGGGTGTTGGGACCGGAACAGGCACACCGACAACAGGGTTGACGACGCGGGTCGGCAGTTGACGCTTACAGATCACTTCAGATGCCAGCGTGTCGCCCATGAATGTTGGCCCAGAGACTTTTTCCCAATAGCTACCATCAGCGCCGACAGAGGAACCATAAGTACCTGCCATTGGACCTGAGTTTTGCAGCATAGGCGCGCCGGCTTGGCCGAAACGCGGCTGTGAAAATTGTGGAGCCATCATCGG
>CAYPWW010000074.1:6097-9987 GCA_964414555.1 uncultured Algimonas sp. | reverse complement strand
AGATAACGACCGCCCCATCGAACAAATATATCAGGAAAATGGTGCCCAGAAGAGGACTCGAACCTCCACGTCCATACGGACACCAGCACCTGAAGCTGGCGCGTCTACCAATTCCGCCATCTGGGCACGTCATTGGAAGCGGGCACATAGCCAGCGCGCCCCCCATCGTCAACTGAAAGATACGGCAAAATCGCAAGCCCGATTTGCAGGAACGTTCGATGTCTCTGGCGCGTAGCAACACCATATGAAATAGGACAAATGACTTTACAGGTGTATGATGTGATGACCCAGACAACGCGAAGCCAAGCACAAGACATTGAAGTTTTAGAAAGTCACTTGAAGGATGGGGGCGTAACCGGGGCATTAGATATTCATGTCCCGCCCCAGACAATTTCGGATTGGGTGGCGTTTCGGTTCACCAAACTGCTGCGATTTTTTGCCGATACGTTTTTTCGCAAACGCTATGGCCATCGCGCCGTTGTGTTAGAGACCGTCGCCGGCGTGCCGGGCATGGTCGGAGGCATGGCGCTACACCTAAAATCCTTGCGCCGTATGCGCGACGATGAGGGTTGGATCCGCACCTTGCTGGATGAAGCCGAGAATGAGCGGATGCATCTGATGACATTCGTTGAAATTGCCAAACCTAATGCCTTTGAAAGGCTGCTCATCCTTTTGGCGCAGGGCATTTTTTTCAATCTCTACTTCCTCATCTATCTGATCGCACCAAGAACAGCGCATCGGATCGTCGGATATTTCGAAGAAGAGGCTGTCTACAGCTACACACAATATTTAGAAGAGATCGACGCTGGGCGGTTGGAAAACATCCCTGCTCCACAGATTGCAATAGAATATTGGGACTTACCAGAGACAGCACGCTTACGAGATGTTGTGATTGCTGTGCGCAAAGATGAATGCGACCACCGAGACGTCAATCATAACTTTGTCGATACGTTAGACGCACGGCGAGCGGGTGACCCCGTGCCGAAGTCGACGACACCTGAAGATGCGATCCGCGTCGAAGGCGATCCACTGGATCAAGAGCCCGATACAAAGGTCGACGAAAAAGTTTAAGGCGCAACGCCCTCGCCCAGCAGCGGGACATTCGCTTCCTCGCGATAGAGGTTCGGCCCGCGTCGTTTCGCATGGCTGGACAGCAGCTGGAACTCATCGACCAGAAATGGCCGCGTTTCCCAATCGGCTAGCCGTTGCTCATAGCTGACAATCCGGTCCAGCGGGCTACGCGGCTTCATATAGGCCGTCGTGACATGGGGCGTATATTTGCGCGCGTCCATCGTGATATCTGCGCGGCGTGCGGCGTGGCGGCAATGGGTGTGCAAGCGGTCCAGCGCGCCGGAGCTATCGCGTACCCCGACCCAGATGGCATGCGGCTCTGTCTTGCCGAAATGACCGGAGCCAGCGAGTTGTAGCTCGAACGATCCCATGCGCAGCTTGCCCAGTTCGACATCTAACATCTCAGCATGATCGGCGTCGACCTCGCCGAAATATCCCAGCGTAATGTGCAGCTTCTCTCGGCTGACCCAGCGCGCGCCAGAGACGCCTTTTTGCTCGCGCACAATATCGCCCGCGATCTTATCGGGTAGCATTATGGCGGCAAAGAGGATCACTTAGACGACAGTCTTAGGCAACAGGCGAACGATAGGTCGCGTGGATGCGGGCGGCCTCTTTTTCCATATCTTCTGTCCAAAAAATCTCATGCGCATCGATATTATCTTTCAGCTGTTCCATTGTTGTCGCACCGATGATGTTGGACGTCACAAAGGCGCGGCTTTCCACGAATTTCAGCGCGAATTGCGTCGGGGTGATCCCGAGCTTGCGCGCCGTGTCATTGCAATCGCGGATCGCGTCTTTGGCCAGTTCGTAGCGGCCTAAGAAGTTCGGGAAGAGGTCTTTGCGCGAGCCCTTTGGCGTTTGGTCATTGTCATACTTACCCGTCAGCAGGCCCATCGCCAGCGGCGAATAGGCCAGCAGCCCGACCTGCTCGCGCATCGCGATTTCGGCGCGCTCATAATCAAAGCGCCGCGCGACAAGGGAATAGACGCACTGATTGGACACCATGCGCGGCCCGCCAGATTTCTCAGCCAGTTCCAAGAATTTCATCGTGCCCCAGCTCAGTTCGTTCGAGAGGCCCACATGGCGGATATTGCCCTTCTCGATATGTCGGGACAGCGCGCCAAGAATATCTTCCAGCGGCGCCATGTCAGAGGGGTCATAATCTTGGTAGCTGTGAAACCCAAAGGCCGGCAGGGCGCGGTCCGGCCAGTGGAGTTGATACAGATCGATATAATCCGTCTGTAGCCGCTTCAGGGATTTCTCCACCGCCTCGTCGATCTGTGCTGGCGTCTGGCGCGTCATCGACGCCTCGTCGCGGCACCAGACCATGCCAGAGCGGCCTGTGACTTTGGACGCGAGAATATATTTATCGCGGTTCTTCCGCTCGGCGATCCAGCTGCCGATATAACTCTCGGTTCGGCCCTGCGTCGCCGCCTCGCCCGGGACGGGATACATCTCAGCGGTATCGATAAAGTTGATTCCGCGATCCAGCGCGTAATCCAGCTGTTCATGCGCCTCGGCTTCGGTGTTCTGCTTGCCCCAAGTCATTGTGCCCAGACAGACCGAGGTCACATCGATATCCGTGCGGCCAAGTTTACGAAGTTCCATGAGCATGTGTCCTGTTCGGGTGGTTTGGGGCGATCTATCGCTTGTTCGGTCAGATGAAAACCAAAAGCTATGCGTTAAATCAATATTGAGCTTAGTCTCTACCTATTGGACTAATCGCCGAAAAAGCCTATATGTGGGGTGAGACTACGCCGCCATGGGCGGTGTCGGATGTCAAAGGAGACTTAAATGAACGATTTCACACCCAACCAAGGGATTGGCCAAGCCGCCGGAACAGACGTTGGTCTACGCGACTTTATGCTGGGCACTTACCGCTATATGGCGATGGCAATGGCCGTCACCGCTGGTACCGCCTATTTCGTCGGACAAGCCATTATGGCCAACCCGAACCTCTTGAGCTTGATCTATAACCCAATTGTGGCGTTGATCTCCCTCGGTGTGATCATGTTCGGTTTTGGGGCCGTGGGACGCAAGCTCCCCTCCATGAGCCAAGGCGGCGTGTTGGCGTTCCTGTTTGGCTTTGCCGCATTCATGGGCGTGCTGATGTCAGCTTATGCCACAGCGTTTTACAGCCCGACAATCGTTGCGAAGATCTTCTTCATGACGGTCGCTATGTTCGGCGCGCTGTCGATGTTTGGTTACACGACCGGCTTTAACCTCAACTCGATCATCAAATATGCCGCGGCAGCCTTCTTGGGCTACATCGTGATCGGTATCGTCGGCATGTTCGTCCCAGCCCTGTCTGTGACAGCGGGCGGTACACTCGCGACGGTCATCAACATCGTTGCGCTCGCCGCGATTGCTGTGATCGCAGCGTGGGAAACACAGATGCTGAAGCGCACATATTACGCGTATGCAGGTGATGCTTCCATGAAAGGCAAGCTGGCGGCGTTCGGCGCAGCCTCGCTACTGCTAGCCTTCATCAACATGTTCCAAATCTTGATGAGCCTGTTTGGTCGCGACTGATCGACCTGAAATTTGAATAGAGAAAGCCGTCCTTCGGGGCGGCTTTTTTATTGCGCTGCGATCTGCGGACGCGCCCTATACTTAACACGGTCTTAAGCCCCGCGCGGCTAAAGGCTGAAACCTATGCGCATCTCGCCCACATTGCTGAAAACGACGGCCCTCTCGGCGCTGTCGGCTGCCTATCTGTCGGGCATGGCGGTGCTGTCGGGTTTTGCCGTCGCGGCGCAGGACCTGCCCGATCCGAAACGCCTGTGGGAGCGCCAACGCCCCGTGTCCGTGCAGATCGT
>CAYPWW010000074.1:0-5997 GCA_964414555.1 uncultured Algimonas sp. | reverse complement strand
GAGCGCGCGACAGAGCGCCAGCATGTCGTGCTGGACGTGTTGGACGCGCAGGACCTGCTGGGCGAAGGCATTGCGGATCGCGCCAAGGCTGAACCGTTGACCATCCACAAACCGCGTAACACGGATGCCGCGCAATATTTCGTCGATTGGATTTGGTCTGATCTGGAAGACCGCATCGGCGTCCCGACACAAGATATTATCGTACAGACGACGCTGGATCTGGACGCGCAAGCTTCGGCCCAGAGCGCATTAGAAGCGCATCTGGACCCGGACCGCAATGCGAGCCAAGGCGCGGTATTGAGCCTCGATGGGACGGGCGGTGTACGCGCCATGGTCGGCGGCGCGGATTACGCCGACAGCCAGTTCAACCGCATCACCCAAGCCGTGCGCCAGCCGGGGTCCGCGTTTAAGCCTTTCGTCTATCTCGCCGCTCTGCGCGCAGGCGAAACGCCGTGGCATCAGGTCCAAGACGCGCCGATCACGATAGACGATTGGACACCGGAAAATTTCAGCGAAGACCATATGGGCGCGGTCACCCTGCATACGGCGATGGCGAAGTCTTTGAACACCGTCGCGGTTTCCACCGGCGAGCGCGTTGGACGCAACGCCGTCATCGGAACGGCCGAACAGATGGGCCTGAACGGATTACAACCTTACCGTAGCCTCGCCCTCGGTGCGCAGGGACAGACCCCTCTCGCTATGGCGCAAGCCTATCTACCCTTCGCCAATTGGGGCACGGTACGGACGGCTTATGGCATCACGGCGATTTCGACGGCAGATGGCACACCGCTTTATGACCGCGTTGCACCGCGGGGAGCTGTCGTCCTCTCCCCCGGAGAGCTGGCCGACATGAATTTTATGCTGATCGAAGCGGTCGAGCGCGGCACGGGTCGCGCGGCGCGGATCAAAGGCCATGATATTGCGGGCAAGACCGGTACGACGAATGATTTCCGCGATGCGTGGTTTGTCGGCTATGCGCCGGACCTCGTCACAGCCGTATGGATCGGGAATGACGACAACACACCTATGGCCGATGTGACGGGCGGCAGCCTGCCCGCACGTGTCTTTGCACAAACGATGGCTGCCCAGTTAGACGGCGCGCCCGCGGCTCGCCTACCCATCTCTCGCGCGCCTGAATGGGCGAAACGCGACGCGCAACTAAATAGCTTGCTCGACCGGATCGACGGGCAGTTACCTTAAAATTCAGCCCCGACTGCGTGCAGATCAGCGCCATGTTTAGACAGCCAGCGCTTCGCCATTTTCGTCTCTGGGAACAGGTCCGTGCAGACCTTCCAGAAAGCGGCAGAGTGGTTCGCCTCGACCAGATGCGCGCATTCGTGGGCGCAGACATATTCCAAAATATCCGGCGGGGCGCAGATCAACCGCCAAGAATAGCTGATATGCCCTTCCCCATTGCGTGTGATGCAAGAGCCCCAACGGCTCTCTGTGTCGCGGACGCTGACCTTGCCAACACGCTTATCGACTTGCGCGGCATAGTGATGGCTGGCGGCTTCTAGCTCCGCCCGCGCCTCGCGGATCAGAAAGCGCCGCACACGCCCTGGAAAGCTCTCGGCATCCGGACTGGGTACGACGATTTTGCGACCCACGCGGTCGACGCGAGCGCGGCCCCGCCCGGGCGGATTGACGAGGCGGAACCGATCCCCTTGAAACAGAATATCCTGCCCTGGCACAAAAGGCTGCGGCGGGGGCAGCGCTTCCAGTTGCACATCGATCCAGTCTCGTTGCGTTGCGGCAAAGCTCTGCGCTTGGCCAAAGCTGCGTAGGCTCGGCACAACGACATGGACCTCCCGCGCAGATGGCTTGACCTTCAGCGAAATCCGCCGCGCCCGCGTCGACAACACGTAAAGCACGCGCGGATCATTTGGATCACGCCAAGGGAAATCTGCCTTGCCGGACGGTTTCGCCGTGCTAGGGTCCATTTGTAATAATTTCGATAGGATCGATCCCATGCGCTTTAACTTTAAAACTTCCGTCGCTGCCAGTGTCTGCCTTGCTGCCTTAATGGTGGGGGGTTGTGGTAACAAGGACAAGGGGCAAGGTGTATTGAAATCTGGCGAAGCACAGGCGCTGAACCTGTCGCGCGCGGACGCCTCGACTTTTGCGCCTTATTTCCGCGTTGGCGATTGCGCAGCGGATGAAATGGAAGCGCTCGGCGCGCTGGCAGGTCTCGGCATTGGCGAGACGGGCACGGATAGGCTGAGCTATGCCTCGCGCAGCTTTGCAGACGGCGTCGTGACCTATTCTGATTTCCGCACAACGGACGGAAATGATGTAATGAGCGCAGGCAGCGTGAAAATCTACTGTCCCGCCATGACAGATGCGGGCGACCCGACCTTTGCGCGCGTGGATGTGTCAGATCTGGACGTCACAGGCGACGAAGGGAAAGTCTCCGTCGAGACCCTAAGTCTCGCAGATTTCTCGCCGGAAATGGCGCAGATTCTAGCAGAGAACCTGGTAGAGTTCGGCGCAGATATGGACTCTGACAATTTGTCAGGGATCGGCGCGATGACGCTCTCCGGGTTAAGCTTCGATGTCGACGAGATGAAAGGCTCCATCGAAGGCATGGCCTATGGTATGAACGAAGAAACAGAAAAAGCCGATGCCATGATCGACGCAGTCGAAATGTCCTTTGCGGACGTAGATGACACATCGAACGAACCCGCGGTCTTCAAACTGGCTGGCATGTCGATGCGCAATTTCAAAATGACGGGCATGTCCGCATCGGATGATCCGGCAGAAGCCATGCGCGAAGCCCTGCAACAGATGAATTTCATCGACAAACCCTATGACAGTTTCGTCATGGATGACATGAGCCTGACGAGCCCGTGGATCGATATGACTTTTGATGGCATTGAAGGCGTGGCCACGGAAAAAGGCGATAAAATCACCATCCGCCAAGTCACAGAGCCGATGCGGATCAGCCTCAAGCCAAAGTTGGGCGAGAACGCAGAGGCCGCGCAATTCTATAACCAGCTCAAAGCGCTCGGCTTTGAGCAAATGGAATTTTCTAGCAGTTCGACGACCCTGATCGACAAGGGCGCGGACACGGTCACGCTGGAAGACGGCCTCTTCGTGATGGAAGACGGGTTCCGTATGAATTTCGAATATGCCGCCGAAGGCTTGGCCGCGATGGTGGCCAAAGCGGACGCCGCGCAGACAGCGGGTGTCGAGCCAGATTTCGAATCCCTGATGTCATCTTTGAAATTGCAGTCCATGCGCTTCTCACTGGAAGATAAATCCATTGTTGAGCGCGGCATGAAACTGGCGACAGAAATGACGGGACAGAGCGAATCCGCGCTGAAACGTAATCTGTCCATGTTGACCATGGGCGCCGCCATGATGGGCCAGAATGATGTCCAGTCAGAGGTCTACGGCGAAACCGCTGGCGCGCTTGTCGAGTGGATCAAGGAAGGCGGCACACTGACGATCGAAGCCGCCCCAAAAGCGCCGATCCAGATTGGACCGCTTGTTACGGGCCTCGGCGAAGGTGTGGACGCAGATAGCCTCGGCTTCTCTGCGCGCCGCGACCCCTAGCATAAAGGAGCGAGCATCCTTCGCGCATCCATACAGGATTACGTCGGTCTTGATCATGACCCTGATTTTCGGTGGCGTGGGACAAATGTCACACGGATCGAGAATCTGTCGGATATTATCTTTGCTATTGCGCTCGGGATGCTGATTACCGGCGTGGATGCACCGCGGGATGTGCCGGACCTGCGGGTGTTTTTGCTCAACATCTTTCCGGTCGCGCTGGGCTTTTCCGTGCTGCTCAGTCTTTGGCACGCGCATTACACATTTTTCCGGCGCTACGGCGTGGCGGATAAGACCATTGTGTCGTTGAATGCCGTGCTGATCTTTGTCGTGCTATTCATGGCCTATCCCTTGCGCTTTGCCTTTGACTCACTGTTCGCATTTATCCTGACACTGATCACGGGCTCTGCGGCGCGGTCCTATGAGCTCGGCGTTGTCAGCTTTGACACATCCGGGGAAATCATTGCCTATTTCGCCCTGTTTTACGCGAGTGCCTTCGGCTTATTCGCGCTGATGCAGGGCCATGTCTTGCGCAAGCGGCACTTGCTCTCGCTCAACCCGTATGAGCTGGCCATAACGCAGCAGCTGCGGTTTACGCGCTGGGGACAAAGCCTGATCTGTCTCGCTGTCGCAGGAACCGCATGGTTTACGCCTTTAAACGCGGGGGCGGCCATCGCCTTGTGCTTTTTCTTTCTCTCTGCTCTTGTCGCGCGGAAGTGTTATCCCATGCCGCCACCCACCCAGAGCAACCATTCAGAAATTTGAAGACGCCCTGCGCGAATTCGCCCTGTCCGCGTCCTTGAAACTTGGGCGTCCGCCGCGCATATGAAGGCCAACAGTAAACACCACTCGGAGCGTTTCGCATGAAAGTCCTGGTCCCGGTCAAGCGCGTGCTTGATTATAACGTTAAGGCCCGGGTCAAACCCGATCAATCGGGCGTCGACCTGTCCAACGTCAAAATGAGTATGAACCCTTTTGACGAAATCGCCGTCGAAGAGGCCGTGCGCCTGCAAGAAGCTGGCACAGCCACAGAGACCATCGTCGTCTCCATCGGCCCGGCAAAAGCGCAAGAGACCATCCGCACGGGCCTCGCCATGGGCATGGACCGCGGCGTGCATGTGCAGACCGATGACGATCTGGAGCCTCTCGCCGTTGCGAAAATCCTGAAATCTGTCGCAGAAGCCGAAGGTGCCGAACTTGTCCTGATGGGCAAGCAAGCCATCGACAATGATTATGGCTCCACCGGCGGGATGCTCGCCGCCCTACTCGGTTGGCCCATTGGCTCTGCCGCGAACTCCATCGCGAAAGAGGGTAATAGCCTGACGGTCGTCAAAGAAGTCGACGGCGGCATGCAAACGGTGAAACTGCAAATGCCAGCCCTCGTCACGACTGACCTACGCCTGAACGAGCCGCGCTACGCCTCCTTGCCGAATATCATGAAGGCCAAGCGCAAGCCGATCGACGCCAAAACCCCTGCGGATTACGACGTCGACACGGCTCCACGCTTAAAGACGTTGAAAGTCACAGAACCTGCTGCGCGCGAAGCCGGTATCAAAGTCGAAGACGTCGCGTCCCTCGTCAGCAAACTCAAGAACGAAGCAGGAGTGATCTAATGGCCGTCCTCGTTATCGCAGAACATGACAATGCGTCCCTGAAAGACGCGACCCACAAAACCGTCACCGCCGCCGCCAAAATGGGTGGTGATGTCGATATCCTCGTCGCCGGGAAAGGCATCAAAGACGTCATGGCGGCTGCCGCCAAAATTGACGGCGTTCGCGCTGTCCTCGGCGTCGACGACGCCACGCTGGAACGTCAACTGGCCGAAGCGATGGAAGCCGTCGTCGTCCCGCTGATGGATGGCTATGACGCGGTCCTCGCCGCCGACACAACAACGCATAAGAACTATCTGCCCCGCGTTGCGGCTAAGCTCGACGTACAGCAGATCAGCTCCATCACAGGCGTGGAAAGCGCGGACACATTCGTGCGTCCGATCTATGCCGGTAACGCCATGGCGACCGTGCAAAGCTCTGACGCAAAGAAAGTCATCACCGTGCGGACGACGGCCTTTGCCGCAGCCGGGGAAGGCGGCAGCGCGTCAACATCCGACGCCCCTGCTACGATTGGCGATCTGAAATCCGAGTATATCGGAGAAGAGCTGTCCAAGTCTGACCGCCCTGAACTAACGGCAGCCAAGATCGTCATCTCTGGCGGACGCGGCATGGGCTCTGGCGAAAACTTCAAACTGCTCGAAGGTATCGCCGATAAACTCGGCGCTGCGATGGGCGCGTCGCGCGCCGCCGTCGATGCGGGCTTTGTTCCAAACGACTGGCAAGTTGGCCAAACGGGCAAAGCCGTCGCACCAGAGCTTTACATTGCCGTCGGTATTTCCGGCGCGATCCAGCATTTGGCCGGGATGAAAGATTCCAAAGTCATCGCCGCGATCAA
>CAYPWW010000073.1:8051-10478 GCA_964414555.1 uncultured Algimonas sp. | reverse complement strand
TCGCCATCGAAGCGGACCTTAGCTTGATGGAAGGTCAAAACTTCCTCTCTGCCATCGCCGGTTTCACGCAAGTCGATGGCGAAGCCGGTACGAAACTGACCCTTCGCGGCCAAGGCGCGTCACAAGCCGCCATCATGAAATCCCTCGCGGGCAGCGGCTTACTCGGGTTAAAAGATGGATCGATCCAAGGCATTGATGCCGCGACATTCCTGACAGGTTTAGATCAAGCCCTAACCAGTAAATCCCTGCCCAGCGGTTTGGGACGCGATCAAATCACCCGCTTCCGCGATATGGTCGGTGCGTTTTCCATGGAAAACGGTGTCGCGAAGGTCGACAACCTGACTTTCTCAGCTGGCAATGTCGTTCTCGAAGGCGGTGGGCAGATCGATATTGGCGGTCAAGCGCTAGACTTTAGCCTTCGCCCACGCCTCGCCAATGCCTCAGGTCTTGCGAACTTCGGCATTCCCTTGCGGTTCCAGGGGCCATTTGGTGGCGCAAAAGCCGGGCTGGATACGCCGTTTCTCACGCAGATCATTGAAGCCAAAGCCCGGCAAAAGGCTGGCGACCTTGTACGGGATGAACTAGGTGGCGCGCTGGGCGATGTCGTCGGTGGAATCATTGGCACGGGCGGCACATCCTCTACAACGACTCCAGAGACGGAAGGGTCTGAGACAGCGCCCGTTAAAGTCGAAGATGCCGCTACACAAATCCTGGATAGTCTGATCAAAAAACCAGAAACCACGACGCCGGAAGAGAGCGCGGAGCCCGCCCCCGAAACAGAAGCGCCACCAAAAACAGAACCAACTGTTGAAGATGCCTTGAAAGATCTCTTTCGGCGGAAGAAATCCGAATAAGCCGAAGCGAAAATAGGCATGAAATTGCGGGGGTCAGCCCCTACATCCTCACTATGCAGTCAGACCCAAACACAACGAATCCCGCCTATGATCCGGTGACCGCACGCCAAACACCCGCCGCGGACTTCACCATTTCGCAGTGTTGGGACGAGTATACGGCCGACGAACACGCCATGTGGGACCAGCTTTATGCGCGCCAACGCGAGATACTCGTGGACCGCGCTGCGCCAGTCTTTCTACGCGGCTTGGACCGCTTGGAGCTGAGCCGAAGCGGTATTCCCGATCTAAAGCGGCTTAACGCAGCGCTCTTTGAGATGACCGGTTGGACGATTGTGATGGTCCCGCATTTGGTGCCGGATGATGTATTTTTCACCCATCTGGCCAATCGCCGTTTTCCGGCAGGACGGTTTATTCGCAAGCCTGCGCAGATGGATTACCTACAAGAGCCGGACATCTTTCATGACATTTTCGGGCATGTTCCGATGCTCGCCCATCCCGTTTTTGCAGATTATATGCAGGCCTATGGTCAAGGCGGACTGCGCGCGCTGGAGCTGGGTCAGCTTGCGAATTTGGCGCGGCTCTATTGGTACACAGTTGAGTTTGGCCTTGTGGAAACACCCGCTGGCACGCGCATTTATGGGGCAGGAATCGTCTCCTCGGCCTCTGAATCACGCTATGCGCTGGAAAGCGACACGCCGAACCGGATCGGCTTTGGTCTCGAGCGGATTATGCGGACGGAATACGAGATCGACAGCTTTCAGAAGAGCTATTTCGTGATCAAATCTTATGATCAGCTCTTCGATGCGACACAGAAGGATTTTGGCGCGATTTATCAGAGATTAGCGGAAGACAAGGCTGTCTATCGCTCGGATCAGATCCTGCCGACAGATACGCAGCTGGTGTGAACCAACGCAAAGGCTAGCAAAATAGTTGCTGTATTTGCTTAGCCATACCCAGGCTAACGTGTGAGCCTCTCTTCCCGCGCGTCTCATCGATCGATGCCGTCAGGCTAAATCCTACTCGCATCTATAATTAGAAGACACGGATAGTGTATTGAAAGGTATCAGCTTTCCAAAAGCCTGAACAAACCCTGCGTCCGTGTTTTCCACTCAAAAGCATAGCAATCTAAATGAAGCACTTCCCTATTAGTGGGTTGGGCGTGCTGGAGGGCGCATGTTCCTCTTTTGTGTAAAAGTCACGCTGTACAAGAGGGGCCATACCCCGCCATTCAGGCCATGCATAACGCCCTTGAGAGATACGCATAAAAAAAGCCCGGTCCGAAGACCGGGCTTTCTTAATTCATGGGTCGAAAGACCTAGTTCTGCATCATGGCGCCGATGGAGCCGAGTGTGATCAGAACTTCTGTACGACGGTTCAGCTGCTCTTTAACGCCGTCTCCGGTGTCGATGAACGGCTCTGTCTCGCCTTTACCTTCGGATGTGATCGTACGACGATCAACACCTTGGCGAACCAGCTCATTCAGGGCGTCTTGTGCACGACGCTTGGAGAGGTTCAGGTTGTAAGCGGCATTACCCGATGTGTCGGTGTGACCAACAACGCGGATACCTTCGAC
>CAYPWW010000073.1:0-8041 GCA_964414555.1 uncultured Algimonas sp. | reverse complement strand
TAAAAGCCTTGTGGACACCAGCTTCGATAATTGAAGATGCGGTTGATCGTATTACGAGTTTCGGCCGACTGACCTTTGTTGAATTCGTAATAGATGATCTCTTGACGATACTGCTCACCACAAAGCGCGCCGATATCGTTGCCACGATCAGAAATCTGAACTGGGCAAGACGCTTGATCATATGTGAACGTTCCGTCCCAACATGTGACAAGTGGTGGCTGAGCTGGGCAAGACGCCTGGCTAGCAGCCTGCGTACCGTCCCAACATGTGACCAATGGATCTGGCTGGACAACAACGGGTGCCGGCTCTGGCATAGGCTCAGCAGGACACTGACCTGCATTGAAGACCATGGAACCATCCCAGCAACGGAAGTCAGCGCGAGGTGCTTCAACCATAACAGGTTTTGGTGCGGAACCACCGAAGCGGTAACGGAAACCCGTCAGAAGTGTGTGCGCACCTGCATCTACCAGAGACGCGCCAATACCGTCTGAACCGTCTGTGATTGTATTCGTACGCAGACCACGAACGTCAAACTTAGGCGCGTCCATATAACGATAGGACGTGTCCCATGTCAGGTTATCAGAAATGTCATAACCTAGACCAGCGATGAGCTGGTAGCCAAAACCAGTGTCTTTGTCGCTGATGTTGCAAGAATGCGGCTCAGAGGCAGCCAAACCTGGCGTACCAGGACGCACACCTGGCGTACAAACTGGGTTACGAATGAGGCCTTGGCCTGTTGGATCAAGGAAGTCATGCGCTGCGATAGACACGTCACCGCGAACAAGACCAACACCAGCACCGATGTATGGTGCAAAATTACCAAAATCGCTAAAGTCATACAATGCGTTGAGCATCAGTGTGTCTGTGCGAAGCTTAGCAAAGCTAGAAGGCTGCTGAGCAATGGAAGCGAGATCAGTGAAGAGCGACGCGCCGTCGACTTCTAGACGCCAGTTATCGCCAAAATCGTAACCAGCCGCCAAGTTAAGAGCGATGTTACCTTCTGACTCAACGTCACCCATGACATCGCCTGTGATGTCGATGTCAGTGTGAGTACCATAACCGCCAGCACCTTTTAGGTACCAACCGGCGTTATCTTCAGCTGCCGCGAACGACGGAGCAGCCATAAGTGCCGAAGTGGCGGCTGCGATGAGAAGCTTATGCTTCATGGTGATTCCTCCAATAATGGCGATGCCATTTTCCTAGTAATAAACAAGTGATCCGCGACTCGGATCATGCCATGCCTAAAGCCTAGCTATACAGACTTGTTCCATATTGCGAGTGGCTCTTAATCAAAACGGAATAAAAATAAAAGGTTTTTTAAAGAAAGTTGCTTTTTTGCACCACTCAACCCCTGCTCCCTACGGTTTTATGACAGCGGCGTCACTTCGATGAACGCAACATAACAAAAATGCCGGAAAAAACGGGAAAGTGAGAAGATTTGGTACGCCCTCGCGGATTCGAACCGCGGACATCCTCATTAAAAGTGAGGCGCTCTAACCAACTGAGCTAAGGGCGCTTACCAAAACGTGGGCCTACCTAAGACCGGGCCTAAGGGTCGTCAACCGTAAAAACTCTCTGATTTCAGACCTTTTCAGGTGACGCTTTGTCACGCAGTCCTGCACGGAAATCCTGCACGAAGCGATCATAGGTTCCAGCGGCGATAGACGCACGGATCCGGGCCATCAGATCTTCGAAATACGCAATATTGTGCCAAGACAGCAACATAGCGCCCAGTAACTCGCCAGAACGAATGAGGTGATGGACATAGGCTTTCGAGTAATCGCGTGACGCAGGACAGTCGATTGCCGCATCTAACGGGCTCGAGTCCTCCGCAAATTCCGCGCGCTTGATGTTATAGGGCCCCGTATCCGTCCAAACTTGCCCATGACGACCCGATCGCGTTGGAATCACACAGTCGAACATATCGACCCCGCGATAGACGGCCTCGACGATATCAATCGGCTTACCGACGCCCATCAGGTAACGCGGGCGATCCTTGGGCAGATGCGGCGTTGTAAAAGACAGCGTCTCGCACATGGCCTCGTGACCTTCCCCGACGGCTAGGCCACCAATCGCAAACCCACCATAACCGCCAGCCGTTGCCTCTGCGATAGAAGCTTCCGCCGACATTTTCCGCAGATCGGCATAATTCGAGCCCTGCACAATCGCGAAAAGTGTCTGATCGTCTCGCTCACCGAAGGCCGCCAGTGAACGCTGCCCCCATCGTAAAGACAGCTCCATCGACCGCGCAGCTTCATCATGGCTGACGGGGAAATCTGTGCACTCATCTAGCTGCATAGAAATATCGGCACCCAGCAGGTCGGCCTGAATTTCAATCGACCGTTCTGGCGAAAGCATGTGCTTTGAGCCATCAATATGACTCTGAAAGGTCACACCCTCTTCTGTCATCTTCCGCAGCTTGGACAGTGACCAGACCTGAAACCCGCCGGAATCGGTCAAGATCGGCCCATCCCAGCCGCCAAATTTGTGCAAGCCGCCGAGGCGCTTCACCCGCTCTGCGCCCGGGCGCAGCATCAGGTGATAGGTATTGCCCAAGATAATATCCGCACCAGCCGCGCGGACCTGATCCATATAAAGCCCCTTAACAGTGCCCGCCGTGCCAACGGGCATAAAGGCCGGCGTACGAATATCGCCGCGTGAGGTCTTCAAGACGCCGGTCCGCGCCTCGCCATCTGTGGCATGCAGGTCAAAAGGAAATTTCGCCATCAGTCTTTCGCCCAGATCAGGGAGCTGTCCCCATAAGAGTAGAACCGGTAATCCGTCTCTATCGCATGCGCATAAGCCCTTTGCATGACGTCCAACCCGGCCAGCGCACTCACTAACATAAAGAGTGTCGATTTCGGCAGATGAAAATTCGTCATCAGGCCATCGACCATTTGAAACGCATATCCCGGTGTGATGAAAATATCTGTGTCGCACGATTGCGAAGTGATCCGCCCATCTTTTGAGGCCGACTCGAGTGCGCGCAAAGCCGTTGTGCCGACCGCGATCACGCGACGACCCTCTGCTTTGGCCAGATTGATCGCCGCTGCCGTTGTCTCTGACACCGTGAACCACTCGCTATGCATGTCGTGGTCATCTGTGTTGTCGGTCTTTACAGGCAGGAACGTCCCCGCCCCTACATGTAATGTCAGCGCCTCTCGCTGCACGCCCGCAACATCCAATGCGGTCAACAGATCCGGCGTGAAATGCAGCCCCGCCGTCGGTGCGGCAACAGATCCAGACGTCTTGGCATAGACGGTCTGATAATCCGCAACATCCTGCGCATCGGGTGCGCGCTTTCGCGCAATATAAGGCGGTAGAGGTGGTGCGCCGCAGCGCTCAAAGGCGGCTTGCAGAGCCTCACCTGCCTCATTGAACTGTAAGCGTGTGTCGCCGCCATCGCGCCGTTCAGTGATTTCAGCTGATAAATTCGCATCAAAATGCAGCGTATCGCCAATTTTCAGTCGCTTCGCCGGACGGCTAAAAGCGTCCCAGCTGTCCTCGGCCACCTGTTTATGCAGATTGACTGTGACAGAGACATCCCCGCCACCACCATGCGCCCGAGCGGGACGCGTTGCTCGAAAAGCGGCGGGAAAGACCTTTGTCTCGTTAAAGACCAGAACATCTCCGGCCCGCAGCAAGTCTGGCAAGGCGCGGACAATATGATCGGACAGCGCCTCGCTCTCACCGACTTGCAACAGCTTTGCGCTGTCACGCGGAACGGCAGGCCGAAGCGCAATCGCGCGCTCTGGCAGATCAAAATCGAAGAGAGAAACGTCCATCAGGACGAAAGCTGTGGCCTAGCCAACCGTCATTTTGACGATTTTACCCGGCATGCGGGGTGGCTCGCCTTTAGGCAGCGCGTGGACAAGTTCCATGCCGCTCTCAACTTCGCCCCAGACTGTATACTGGCCATCGAGAAAGCCCGCTTCATCCAAGCAGATGAAGAACTGGCTGGAGGCCGAGTCCGGGTTGGAAGACCGCGCCATTGAACAGACACCTTCGACATGCGGATGACGGTTAAATTCTGCTTTAATCTGCTTGTCAGCACCGCCCATGCCACTCCCATTCGGGCAACCGCCTTGCGCCATGAAACCATCAATAACGCGGTGGAACGTCAGCCCATCGTAAAAACCCTCTTTCGCCAAGCGCGTGATTTGTTCGACGTGTTTTGGAGCCAAGTCTGGGCGCAGCGTGATGACAACGTCACCAGTCTCGCCTTTGTTGTTGTCCACGGTCATTGTGAGTGTTTCGGCCATGTGATTTTTCCAATTCTATGTTCGGATTTGGGAGCGTAAATTTTCCCGCCCGCTATAGGGTTCGCGTTGGGACTGCAATATCACAAATGTCAGGATATGTCCCTTCAGCTGTCTTTTGTGTTTTGATCCAGTTTTGAAATGCCGGACTATCTGTTTTGAGGACTTGCACCGTTGGGCGGTCCGCTTCTGGTAGGTCTGCTGCAATCCGGACGCTGTTCATTTGATCCGGCCGCCAATCAGGAATTTCACCAATCGTGCCGACTTGTGGCTTTTCTAACAGATCATAACCCATGACTGTATTGCCCCAGATAGAATATTGCGTGTCCAGATGATCCGCCTTGGCCCGCATCAGGAAGAACTGACTATTGGCGGAGTTCGGATCACTTGTCCGCGCCATCGACGTCACACCTTTACAGTGCAGACCAAAAGCCGCGACTTTCTGATCTTTCGTAAACATCGCTTGTGCCGTTGGCTGGCTGGCAATCGGCAGGGATTTATAAAAACCCACGCCGACTTCGCCCTCACCCGCCTGGCGCGCTGTGACCAAGGTGAACGGCATATCGGAACCGCGACGGAAATCGAATTCGGCTGTTATATTGGGTAGGCTGCTATCGCCGGTGCCGTCCCCATTTGTGCCGTCACCTGTCTGATTCATGAAGCCATCGATCACACGGTGAAACACAACGTTGTCATAAAACTTGGTTCGCGCGAGCTCTTTGATCTGTGCAACATGATTGGGCGCAATTTCAGGGTAAAGCTCGACACCGATCAGGCCGTATTTTGTGTCGATAATCATCAGGTTTTCGGCATCTACCGTCCGCCACGCATCATCCGGCGCGGAAAACCCTGCGACCATCGCGCTTTGGACAGCCGTCGGCGTTTCCGCGGCAGTTTCTGTGGTCTCTGCCGCGCAGGCTTGTCCCAACAGAGCCGTCGAGAGGGCGAGCGTATAAAGCGCGGAGCGGGGTGTAAGAATACTCATGCGAATTTACCTTTCAGTCTGGCTTCGACTTCGGGCGTGACGAATTGCGACACATCCCCGCCAAGCCGGGCGATTTCTTTGACCAGACGACTTGCGATCGTCTGATATTGCGGGTCGGCCATCAGGAAGACGGTTTCGATATCGGGGTTAAGACGGTCGTTCATCCCGGCCATCTGAAACTCATATTCGAAATCGGACACAGCCCGCAGGCCACGTACTATCATCGACGCCCCGACGGACTCAACAAAGTGTATCAGTAAACCTTCGAAAGGTTTCACCTCGACCTCGATCCGGTCGCGGAACGGCGCGACGACATGCTCGACCATTTGCACCCGATCATCGAGGCCGAAAAGCGGGTTTTTCGCGCGATTGATCGCCACCCCAACGATCAGCTTGTCACAAAGACGCGACGCGCGTTTAAGAATATCCAGATGTCCCAGCGTCATCGGATCAAATGTGCCTGGATAGAGTGCAGTACGTTGGGTCATGGTGTAAGGGATTTACAGAGCTATCGTCATCATGACTAGCGCTTAGTGAACGACCTATGAACCTTCCTTATCGGCCAACTCGTCCAGCACCTGCTGAGTCGTGTCAGGCTCTAAACCCCGATTTTCGCGCACTGATTTGCGCAGAACGAGATAGGCGTTTCTGGCCGTTTGGCAGAGATTTTCTAATGCATCGGCGCCGCCATAGGCCCCTGTGTAGCGCGTTTTGTAAAACTCACCCTCGAACATCTCTTCGTTCATCAGAAACGTGACCTTCGTATCCGTCAGGAAAACGGCGGTGGGCGAGGTAGAGAGATTTATCGTGTTGGACATGTCTTCACCCGTCAGAATTGGGGTGAACCCTTCCATAAATGAGGCCGCATCAAGGGTTGTCGCCGCGCAAGCCTCCGTCGCTTTTTCGTCATAGCGATAGCCCATGGGATCAAATCGAGATTCGATCGCTTGCACCCCAGCTTGAAATTCTTGCGACAAACTACTGTCAGGGTAACGGCTCAGATACACCGTCATATTGCCCTCAGGCCCGGCATAATTACAGCTCACATCTGTTCCGTCAGGATTATAAACATAGGTCGATCCTAACTGGAAACCCTCAAGCCGTGCGGGGCAGTCTAGCCCTAAAACCGCTTGGGATTTTGACCCATCTGTTGCGTCTATAAATCCAGTAAATACAGTGTCTTCTACGTCTTGGTTCGACGTCGTTGCACATCCAGATATGAAGACTGCCGCGCCGATAAGCAGCAGCTTTGACTTACGCATCAGGGCCATTTTCTTCTACCTCAGGCGCTTCATCCTCTTCGCTCTCTTCAATCCGCTCGACACTCACGACGCGCTCATCCGATTTGGTTCGGATGACCGTGACACCGCGAGAGCTGCGGCCGACAATGCGGATGTTTCGGACGGGACAACGGATCAGCTGTCCGCCATCCGTGACGATCATGATCTGGTTGTCGTCTTCGATCACAAAACTGCGGACCAGTTTGGCGTCGTCCTCGCCCTTCCCGCGCTCCAGATTTTGCGCGATCAGACCCTTACCGCCTCTGCGTTTCGTCGCGTAGTGGTAGGAAGATGTTCGCTTGCCAAAGCCGTCATCGGCGAGGCTGAGGATAAACTCTTCCCGCGCGCCCATTTCGCCGTATTCCGCATCGGTCAACGTTGTATCACCGACCTCTTCCTCGGATGTATCATCTTCTACATCATCACCCAACGCGGCGCGTTCCGCATTAGAGCGCTTGATATAAGCCATGCGTTTGTCAGTCGAGCTGTCGTCATGGTGCAGCACGGCCATAGAGATGACCTCATCGCCGTCTGCCAAGCGAATACCCCGAACGCCCGTCGAATTTCGCGAGTTAAAGCGGCGCACATCCGGCACGGGGAAGCGTATTGTCTTGCCCAGCGCTGTCGTCAGCAGGATGTCATTCGTCTCACTAACAACGCGCACATCGACAATCCCGTCGCCCTCGTCCGGCTTCATCGCGATCTTACCATTGCGGTTGATCTTGGTGAAATCAGAGAGGCTGTTACGGCGAACACCACCCGAACGTGCGGCGAACATGATATCCAAATCAGCCCATGTTTCTTCGTCTTCAGGAAGCGCCATAATCGAGTTCACGGTCTCGCCCTGGTCGAGTGGAAGCAGGTTCACGAGCGCTTTTCCGCGCGTATTTGGCCCACCCAACGGCAGCTTCCAGACCTTCAACTTATAGGCCATGCCCGTCGAGGAGAAGAACAGCACGGGCGTGTGTGTCGTGGCAACAAACACGGTCGTGACGAAATCTTCGTCCTTCATCGACATGCCAGCACGCCCTTTTCCTCCGCGGCGTTGCGCGCGATAGGTGTCCAGCGCTGTGCGTTTGGCATAGCCGGAGGCCGTCACAGTCACGACCATGTCTTCGACAGCGATCAGGTCTTCATCGTCAAAGTCAAATCCGCCTTCGGCAAAGATCGACCGACGTGGCGTTGCGTATTTCTCGCGAATTTCGCCCAGCTCTTCGGCGATGATCGCTTGGACGCGTGCACGGGAGCGCAGGATATCCAGCAGGTCCGTGATCCGGGCAGCCAATTTCTCAGCCTCTTCCGTGATTTCGTCCATGCCGAGCGCTGTCAGCTTCAACAGGCGCAGATCGAGTATCGCTTTGGCTTGTTCCTCTGTCAGCTGGATCGTGCCGTCATCCATCAAGCGCGAGCGCGGGTCAGCAATCAGCTGGATCAAAGAGCCCATAGCGCGGGCATCCCATGTACGGGACAGCAAGTTCTGGCGCGCTTCCTTGGGATTGGCAGAGCTACGGATGATT
>CAYPWW010000072.1:3107-10607 GCA_964414555.1 uncultured Algimonas sp. | reverse complement strand
ACATAGTCGCCGTCCTTTGTCATCCAGTCAGGCCGCGTATCGCCCTGCAACACGCCAGACTCCAGCGCGAGCCGAACGCGTTCTTCGACAACGGCGGAACAGGCCGCGTAATGTTCCATCCGCTCCAACTCAATGTCAGCTTCCGTTTTGCGTCCTGCACAGGCTTGCAAACTATCGACATCTTTCATGACATCAAAAACGCTGCGCATTTCCGAGGTCACGCGCGCAATCGCTTGCTCTGCCGTCGAGACACGTAGATCGCCACCAAAGCGCAAATGATCGCCAGACGGGATCACGATATAGATTTGGTTGCCAAGACAGCCCAGTTGAACGCGCCGATAAAATGGCTTGGCATCAAACGCCATCAGGCGCTCCATGAAATCCGGGGTCAAGATCGCGCGGCTTTCGACTTGGTCGTCAGAGAAGACCTCAAACCGCGCTTCGAAGGCCGCATCGACAAGCCCAACCCGTTTCATATCATCGACAGATTTCCGGTTCAGACGCCCACGATCATGTTTGATAATCGTGCGGGATAGACTGCCAACTGGCCGCGTAAAGGCAATGAGCAGGCCAGAAAAGCCAGGGTCTGAATCGGGCTTTGGATTGGGCGCCGGCTGCGCCGTGACCTCAAACATCTCGAAAGGTACACCGCGAAACGCGCTGCCACTTAAATGCCCGTCGCATCGCCATAAACCGCTAGGGCTGAAAATCATCTTCGTTGCAGCCACCAAATGCAGTCCGGGTGGTGGCAAAGCTTTGCCCCGATAGGTCCAGCCAAAGCTCTCATAGAGATCCGCCCGCAGCGCGTGCAGGCTCTCAGGACGATCATAGGAAAACCGTGTCATGCCGGATGGCTATCACGGCAAACTTAAAACCGCGTTAGCCGTCCGCCCCGACACGCGCGCTCAGCGCAGCGGCCATGAATTCGTCCAGCTTTCCATCCAAGACACCGCTTGTGTCAGAGGTTTCGACCCCTGTGCGGAGGTCTTTGACCATCTGATAGGGTTGCAAGACATAGCTGCGGATTTGGTGCCCCCAGCCGATTTCGGACTTACTGTCAGCCTCAGACTGCGCGGCTTCCTCGCGTTTGCGGAGTTCTTCCTCATAAAGGCGCGCGCGGAGCATATCCCACGCCTGCGCCCGGTTCTTATGCTGGCTGCGGTCCGATTGGCACTGCACGACGATGCCGGACGGCTCATGGGTGATGCGCACGGCGGAGTCTGTCTTGTTGATGTGCTGCCCACCTGCGCCGGACGCGCGGTAGGTATCGACGCGACAATCGCTCTCATTGATGTCGATCTCGATCGTGTCGTCGATTTCGGGATAGACCCAGACGGAGGCGAAACTCGTGTGACGGCGCGCGCTGGAATCATAAGGCGATATCCGCACAAGGCGATGCACACCGCTTTCTGTTTTCATCCAGCCAAAGGCATTTTCGCCTTTGATCTTCAGCGTGGCAGATTTGATGCCTGCCCCGTCACCGTCTTGGGCTTCGATCAGCTCGGTCTTCATGCCCTGCGAATTGGCCCAACGCATATACATACGCAGCACCATTTCGGCCCAATCTTGCGCCTCTGTGCCGCCTGCACCGGGATGGATTTCGACAAAGCAGTCATTGGCATCGGCTTCGCCCGACATGAGCGCGAGAAGCTCTGCCGCATCGGCGCGCTTTTTCGTTTTGGTAAGCGCTTCTGCGGCCGCGTCTAATAGCTCTGAATCATCATCCATCTCGGCCAGCTCGGCCAGCTCGACATTATCGGCAAGCTCAGTCTCAATTCTTTTGATGGCTTCAAAGCTGGACTCGAGGCGCGCCCGTTCCTGCATCAGTTTCTGCGCGGCCTGCGCGTCGTCCCAAAAGCTGGGATCACCGACCAGATTATCGAGTTCAGCTAAGCGGCGTTCAGCGACATCCCAGTCAAAGACGCCTCCTCAGCAGCTCAGCAGACTGCTCGATGTCGGTTTTCATTTGCTGGATATCGGCTCTCATAAGAGGCTCGATATGGGGTTAGTAAAGACCGTCGTCCAGAGGTTTCTCGATGGGTTTGGGTGTCGGAGGCTCAGCCGGGGCTTCCTCTTCATCCGCAGGCACCTCTTCCGGTGCCTCATCTTCTGCATCAGGCGTAGCTGTCGCGTCCTCTGCAGGCGTTACCTCTGCGGTCTCTGTCACGGCGGGTCCGTCTTCTGCGTCAGTCGGCGTGTCACCTTCCGCAGGGTTTGTCACCGCAGCATCTTCACCCGTTCCAATCCGCAGACCAGCTGGTGGAACAATGTTTTCGGTCTCGTTTTCGCGGGGTGCGATTTTATCTTTAGTCGTGTCTTCTGTTGGTGTTTCCGCTTCAGGCGCCGGCGGTACAGGCGGATCAAAGAACCCGAGCGTATCCGTACCGGAGCCAAAGCGTACCGTGCGGTTCAACCCGCCGACCGTTGGTTCCGTTCCCGGCTTGAAAGCCTCCAAGATAAAGTCCGGCGCACCGATATAGGACGGCTCTCCCGTTGTCCGGTTGATCGGCGCGAGTGTGACGCCATCTGGAATGCGGAACGGCACTTTGTCTGCGTCTTTCAATACAGTTTCGAGGAAGTCTTTGACGATCGGAACGGCGGAAGAACTCCCCGTCTCGCGTCCCATCTGCTCCGGCGTATCCATACCGATATAGACGCCAACGACGAGGTCCGGCGAAAAGCCCATGAACCAGTTATCAAAGCTGTCATTGGTCGTGCCGGTCTTGCCACCCAAAGGGCGTTCCAGCGCGCGCAGGCGTGCGCCTGTGCCGTTTTGCACGACGCCCTGCATGATATAGGTCACCTGATAGGCCGTAACAGGATCGATAATCTGCGCCCGATCATCGGGCAAATTGGGGGGCGGCCCGCCGAGGTAGTTTTCCTGCGCGCAGCCCACACAGGCGACATCAAACGCATTGAACACCGTCTTACCCGACCCGTCCTGCACGCGGTCGAGGATGCGCGGCTCTACGGCTTTCCCGCCATTAATCATGGTCGAATAAGCCGTCGCCAAGCGCAGCAAGTTCGTCTCACCTGCCCCCAAAGCCCACGCCAGCTCAGGCTGTGGCTTGTCGTAAATCCCGAAAGCGCGCGAGAGACGCATAATAGGCGCCATGCCCATTTCATTGGCGAGGCGCACGGTCATCGCATTTCGCGACTTCTCAATCCCGAGGCGCAAAGTCGACAGGCCGTAGAAATTCCCCGCGTTATAGTTCTCCGGCTTATAGAAGCGTTCGCACTCGTCTTCTTCAACATCATCTGCAGAATCGTCTTCATCGCGTTCATCTTGCGAACCGCGAAGCTCCAGCGTGCCAAATTCATTTTCCTCACACTCCACATCCTGACGCGCAATCACAAAGGGCGCGTCGAGGATTTGGCTGGCAGGGGTGAAGCCTTCTGTCAGCGCAGCCGCATAGACAAAAGGTTTGAAGGCCGAGCCGGGCTGGCGATAGGCCTGCGTTGCACGATTAAACTGGCTCTGGTCAAAGCTGTAGCCGCCGACAAGCGCCAGAACGCGGCCCGTATGTGGATCCATCGCAATCAGACCGCCATTCGCTTTTGGCACTTGGCGAAGGTTATAGGCGCTGGTTGGGTCGGCGCCGGCCTTCACAGGTTTACGCTGCACAAGGATCACGTCACCGGGGGCAAGCAATGTTTTCAGCGACTTTAGATCAGCTCCGACCGCGCCTTTCGCGAGCGCTTTTTTCGCCCACAGTACATCTGATAGCGCCAGCGTGCCCTTCGCGTCGATCTCTGGAAATTCCTCGCCCTCTTCCAAATCCTCAGGCGGTGCAAAGCCAAGTTCAGCGGATTTCGCAGAAACCTCCAACACAGCGGCGACGCGCCAATCACCAATATCTGCTGGCGCAGCAACACTGGCGAGTTTCTTGCGCCAATCCGACAGGCTGTCGAGTTTCGTGATCGGCCCGCGATAGCCGTGGCGGCGGTCCATCATCTCCAAACCACGACGCAAGGCGCGACGACCTTCCAGCTGCATGGAGGTGTCGAGTGTTGTGCGGATCGAGAGGCCGCCTTCATAAAGCTCGTCCTCGCCGTACATTTTGTAGATTTGCTTACGGGCTTCTTCGACAAAATACTCGGCCGCCAGATACTCATCCCCTTCGAGGCGGTCCGTCACGACGATGTCGGTTTCTTTCGCGGCATCGGCCTCGGCTTGCGTTATATAGCCATCCTCAGCCATGCGGGTCAGGACATAGGCCCGACGGCGCAACGCGCGCTCTTTCTTGGCTGGATCAGTAACTTGATAGTTCGACGGTGCTTTCGGCAAGACGGCGAGATAGGCGATCTCGGCCGGATTGAGGTCTTTCATCGGCTTACCGAAGTAATTCAGCGACGCTGCCGCGACACCATAAGCCCCGCGTCCAAAGTAAATCTCGTTCAGATAAAGTTCGAGGATTGTGTCCTTATCCATCGCTTTTTCGATACGGCGCGCAATCGCGACTTCGCGGATTTTGCGTTCAACGTTCCGCTCATTCCCGACAAGGAAGTTTTTCGCGACTTGCTGTGTCAGGGTCGAGCCACCCTCCAGACGACGGCCATTTAGGACGTGGCCAACATTAGCCTTCATCGCACGGGCAAAGCCAATGGGGTCAAAACCACTATGGGTGTAGAAGCGCTTGTCTTCTGCCGCGACGAACGCCTGTTGCAACGTATCTGGGACCGTCTCAATCGGCACAAAGACCCGCGCTTGCTTCCGGAATTCAGAGATCAGCTTGCCATCGCCCGCGTGGACGCGACTCATTACGGGTGGCTGATATTCAGACAGACTCTCAACACTCGGCAAATCGCGCGTGGATTTCACGACGAAGACGAAGATCACAATCGCGGCGATCAAACCGAGGACAAATCCAATTCCTACCAGCCATTTGAAGATACGCCAAAGGCGCGAACGGCGTCGCGTTGGAACAGTCGCGTCGGGATGTGGAACAGTGTCTGACATAGCTCGAATCATGTGCGGGCCAATTGCGGCCTGATTAGGGTGTTAGCGGGGCTTTTCGCCTCAATAAAGAAAACTCTGCACGTGATACGCGCCTAAAGCTGGCTCGCCATATGCGCATCAATCGCACGCTTGACGCTTTGCATCAGCTTTCGGCGGTGTCTCGCGGACCTCAATAGCTTTTCGTCCTGCGCATTCGAGAGAAAGCCGAGTTCTAACAGAACCGCAGGCACATCCGGCGCGAGCAGAACATAATATCCCGCACGGCGATGGGTGTTGTTCAGTAAGGTCGTCTCCCCCTGCAGCTCTGCTATCAAGCGTTTTGCAAAGGCGTCGGACTGGCTCTCCGTTTTACGCTGGGCCAGATCGACGAGGATATCACCGACGGGATCAGACTGTTCAGAAAGATCGACATCCAAAATCCAGTTATGTTTCGACACAACGCGTTTTGAGCGGCCTTTGGCCCGATCCGCCAGCGTGTAGACACTAGCACCGCGAGCGTTTTTGTTCTTCGTCGAGTCGGCGTGGATCGAGATGAACAGATCCGCCTGCCCCTTTCGCGCAATGCCAAGTCGGTCCGAATGCTCGACATATCGGTCATCGGCGCGCGTCACGACGACGATGTAGTCGCCGGATTTGCGCAGCATGGCGGCCAGCTCATTCGCAGCGGCCGTTGTAATGGCCTTCTCTTTCGTTCCCTTTGCGCCAATCGCGCCGGGGTCTCGCCCGCCGTGGCCTGGGTCGATCACAATAACGGGCTTGCGCACGACTTGGAATGTCGGCTTCAGAACCGGAGTCGGCACAGACGTATTGAAATAACGCGGACCCGGTGCGCGCGTGACGGGCGCCTCGGCTGTCGGTTTCAATCGCGGCACAGGCACGCTCGCCTGCGCAACGAGGGGCGCAACGCAAAGCATCAGGGCGGGAATGAAAACGGCGTGTCTCACGAAGAGCCTTATGCGGAAATCAGGGTGAAGAAAGTCTTAGGGTTCGTGACCTAAGACAGCTTCCTGACAAATGCTTTGCCTATTCGGCGAAAGTGAGGCAAGACCGCGCTACAGATGCGGCTGAGTCTGGCGTCGCGGGAAAGCCCGCGCCCCCTCGTCCATCCTGATGCGACCGGCGTTTCTGCCCGTCGCCAACCGAAAGTTTTTATGCCTGTCCTTCCTACCACAACGCGAAAAACGGGACCCGCCAATGCGGTTGTCACCGCGCGCTCAGGTGTGACGGATATGGCCCTGAACCTTGTATCCAACCTTATCATAGCCCCGCAGCGACCGGACAGACGTCCGTGGATCGCGCGGGCACCCGGAGAACACCATGACAAAACGTATGCTCATCGATGCGGCCCACCCGGAAGAAACCCGCGTGGTCATCGTCGATTCGAACCGTGTTGAAGAACTAGACTTTGAAAGCCGCCACAAGCGTCAGCTGCGTGGCAATGTCTATCTCGCCCGCGTCACCCGCGTTGAACCCAGCCTGCAAGCCGCCTTCATCGAATATGGCGGTAACCGCCACGGCTTCCTCGCCTTTTCCGAAATTCACCCGGATTACTACCGTATTCCAGAGGCCGACAAACAGGCCCTGAAAGCGCAGGAAGAAGAAGACCAGCGCATCGCGGAAGAGCAGGAAGAGACTCGCAAAGCGGCTCAAGCCAAGCGAAAATCTCGCACAAAATCTGACGAAGACGAAGAGGCAGATGAAGAAGAGTCGGAAGACGAGGCCGATGAGGACGAAGAAGAATTCGACGAAAACCTCGACCCCGATGATGATGACGCCACAGATGCCGAAGACGCAGAAGTCGCCGATGAACAGGTAAAAGTCGCCTCCAAGCGTCGCAAGCGTATCTCGCGCCGTCGCTATAAAATCCAAGAAGTCGTCAAGCGTGGCCAGATCCTCCTCGTCCAAGCGGTCAAGGAAGAACGCGGCAATAAGGGCGCGGCGATGACGACCTACCTCTCGCTGGCGGGACGCTATTGTGTGCTGATGCCGAACACCCCTCGTGGCGGTGGGATTTCGCGGAAAATTGCGAACGGAAATGACCGTAAGCGTTTGAAATCCATCATGAACAATCTGGAAGTCCCGCAAGGTATGGGCGTCATCGTCCGGACAGCGGGCGCAAAACGCACCAAGGCCGATATTGAGCGCGACTATGATTATCTCTCGCGCCTCTGGAGTGAAATCCGCGAAACAACGATGAACTCCAGTGCGCCCGCCCTCATCCATGAAGAGGGCAATCTGGTGAAGCGATCCATCCGTGATCTCTACAACAAGGACATCGAAGAAGTACTGGTCCAAGGCGCGGACGCCTATGAGACGGCCAACAACTTCATCAACATGCTGATGCCGGCCAATGCCGATGACGTGAAACACTATGAAGACGATATCCCGCTCTTCCTGCGTTATAATGTCGAGCAGCAGATCGAGAACTCGTTGGACGCAACGGTTCAGTTGAAATCTGGCGGCTATCTCGTGATCCATCCGACAGAGGCACTCGTCTCTGTTGACGTCAACTCGGGCCGCTCGACCAAGCAACGCAATGT
>CAYPWW010000072.1:0-3097 GCA_964414555.1 uncultured Algimonas sp. | reverse complement strand
GCACCGCGCTGAACACGAACCTAGAAGCGGCCGAAGAAGTTGCGCGTCAGATGCGCCTGCGTGATTTGGCCGGCCTGATCGTCATCGATTTCATCGATATGGACGAGAATAAGAATAATCGCGCTGTTGAAAAGCGGATGAAGGACGCACTGTCGCGGGACCGCGCGCGCATCCAAACCTCACGCATTTCGCAGTTCGGTCTGATGGAAATCAGCCGTCAGCGCCGTCGCCGCTCCCTCTTGGAAGGCTCAACGACCTCATGCCCACATTGTGGGGGTGTTGGCCGCAAGCGCACAATCGAAAGCTCTGCCCTCGCCGCGATCCGCGCCGTCGAAGAATTTGCCGTGCGCGGTAAGGCCAAGCGCATCCGCCTGAAGACATCGCAGGATGTGGCGCTCTACCTGCTCAATGAAAAACGTGAACTCCTGACACTCGTCGATCAGACGGCAGATGTCTTTACAGAAGTTGTTGGTGACGACGATCTGATCCGTCCCGCCTTTGAGGTCGAAGTTATCGAAAAGCGCAGCGACAAACGCGCCGATCCGATGGTTCAGATCGAGAAGGACTTCAAGAAAGAGCGCGAGCAAGCCAAGCGCAAACCCAAGAAACGCCGTCAGGACAATGATCGCGATGACGAGGAAGAGGGTGAGACGAAAACATCCCACAAATCTGACTCGGATGAAGAAAACCGTAGCTCAGGCCGGAAACGCTCGCGTCGGGGACGTCGCGGAGGTCGAGGTCGTTCGCGCCGTGAAGAGACATCGTCCAAAGAGTCGACTGACGAAACGCTGGAAGTCATCGAGACGGACAAGCCGGAACAGTCGTCCGAAGACAAGCCAAAGCGCCGCCGTCGTCGTCGCGCACCGGCAAAAGGCGATAGCGCCAAGTCCGAGGCGGTCGAGGCGCCTGCGGAAGATACGACAGCTGAGGACAAGCCTTCAAAGCGTCGCTCAACAACCCGTCGCAAAGCGCCGTCGCGTAACGCCAAGGCAGAGAAAACGCCTGCGGAAGACGTAATAGCGGAAGAAAAGCCAAAGCGCACACGCCGCAAAGCACCAGCAAAGAAAGCAGCGGAAACAACTGAAACTGTTGAGGAAACCAAACCTAAACGGACTCGCAAGGCTCCTGCAAAGGCAAAAGCCGATGATGCAAAGGAAGCCCCGAAGCGTAAGCGGAAAGCGCCTGCGAAGAAGGCCGCCGAAGCTGACGGTGAAGAAAAACCAAAGCGGACACGCAAAGCGCCCGCGAAAAAGGCTGCGACGAAGAAAGCGCCAGCAAAAGCCAAAGCGGATGATGCCGCCGAGGAGAAGCCTAAGCGGACACGCAAAGCGCCTACTAAGGCGAAGGCCGCGAAAGCTGAAGACGCCAAGTCAAAGCGGACGCGCAAAGCACCCGCCAAGGCAGCAGAACCTGAAGCAGAGGAAAAGCCAAAGCGCACACGCAAAGCGCCCGCGAAAAAAGCCCCTGCGAAAACTGAGGCTAAAGCGGAGGAAAAGCCAAAACGCGCGCGCAAAGCGCCTGCGAAAAAGCCTGCCGCGAAAGCTGAACCTGCGCCGGCCAAACCCGCCGCTGCGCCTTTAAAGCCCGCGGAAGCCGCCAAACCTGCGCCAGAGAAGAAAAAACGCCGGGGCTGGTGGGCACGCCGTAAGGACTAAAAACGCCAGCCCCGCCGCATGTCTCGCTCACGAAATCGTCAGTGAGACATGACCGGGGCTTAACTTGACGATTCATGGAGGCAGCCTCACATCACTTACATGTCTCGTATTCGCCGTGTCCTGTCGTTTCGCGCCTTAAAAGCGCTAACATTTGCGTGCTTGTGCCTCGGCATGAGCGCCGCGCAGGCAGATGCGCAGTCCCTGCTCCGCGATACGGAGATCGAAGAAACTTTACGGGAATGGACGGACCCTATCTTGCGGGCTGGCGGACTGACGCCCTCTGCCGTCGATATCTACATCGTCAACGACAATAGCCTGAACGCCTTTGTCACGCGCGGGCAGAACATCTTTATCCATTCCGGCCTGATTTTGGCGGCGGATAATCCTAATCAGCTGAAAGGCGTCATTGCGCATGAGACGGGCCATATTACGGGCGGTCACATTGTCCGTTCAGATTATGGCAATCGCAGTGCTTATGGCTCCATGCTGATCGCTGCGGGTTTAGGGCTCGCCGCCATTCTGGCTGGTGAAGGCTCCGCAGGGGCATTGATCCTCGGCGGCTCGACCCAATTCGGGGCTTTGGAAGCTCTCTCATATTCGCGTGTGAATGAGGCCGCGGCCGACCAATATGCGTTTCAATATATGGACCGCACTGGACAGAGCGCCGCCGGACTGATCGCGTTTTTCGAGAAATTCCGCGCACAAGAAGTGCTCAGCCAAGCCAGACGCTATCCATACTTCCGCGGTCACCCGTTGTCTTCGGATCGGATCGACGCCCTACGCGAGAAAGTCGAAGAAAGCCCCCATAGTGAGAAACCAGACTCACCCGAAGACCTCCACAAACACGCGATGATGCAGGCGAAACTACAGGGGTTCTTGCAAGGACCGCAAATTGTCTATGGCCAATTCCCGCTGTCTGATCAGTCCCAACCTGCGAAATATGCGCGCGCTGTGGCGCACTTCAAACAAGCTGATCTCAAATCCGCCCTGCGCGAGATTGATAGTCTGATCGCGGAAGAACCTGAAAACCCCTACTTCCATGAGCTGAAAGCGCAGATCCTTTATGAATCTGGCCAAGGCACCCAAGCTATCGCTCCGTCTCGACGCGCGCTGGAGCTGAAGCCTGAGGCCCCCCTGCTGCAAATTGCACTGGCACAAGCGACGCTACAAACCCGCGACCCCGGTGATTACAAACGTGCTGAAAATTTGTTGAAGTCTGCCCTGCGTCAGGAACAGTCAAATTCTTATGCCTGGTATCTGCTAGCCGATGTCTATGAACGGCAAGGCCTGTCCGCGCTCGCGGAATACGCAACAGCGGAACGCTACTACGCGCTGGGCGATATGGGCGTGGCACAATCTTTTGCGCAGCGTGCGCAGGAAGACCTGCCCCGCTCTGCCCCACAATGGCGCCGTGCATCCGATATTATTGTCGTGGCCGAGAC
>CAYPWW010000071.1:0-10669 GCA_964414555.1 uncultured Algimonas sp. | reverse complement strand
ATGACCGAACTCCAACGCGATAAAACCTTCGAACCCTCTGGGGTTTCTGGAAAGCTAAAGATCGTTCTGCACGATGTCTCTGGCACGCTAATCCGTGCGCTCGGTACGATTGAGCGGCGCGGGTATGACTACCGTGATGTTCATTGTACGCAGCGTGTGGACGGCGATTTCGACTTGCTGGTCCATGTTGAAGATACAGGCGGACCGAATGATCTCAACACGCTGTGCCTTCAGCTAGAGCGACTATACAACGTCGTCTCAGCCGAGAAGGTGGGGCGACGTAAACGGGCCGAACGGGCATAATCATTCATTAGAGGTCACCATGACCAATCACATCAAAATCTTCGACACCACTTTACGCGACGGCGAGCAAGCGCCCGGCTTCTCTATGACCGGCGGGCAAAAGCTCCGCATGGCAAAAGCGCTAGAGGCGTTAAAAGTCGACGTGATGGAGGCAGGGTTTGCAGCCGCCTCTCCGGGCGATTTCGAGGCGATCAAGACCATTGCGACAGAGGTGAAAAACAGTGTTGTCTGTTCCCTCTCGCGCTGTAACGACGGCGATATCCGCGCCTCTGGCGAAGCTCTCAAGCCCGCTGCGCGCGGTCGTATCCATACCTTCATCGCAACATCGCCGCTACACCGCGAATTTAAATTGAAAATGTCCAAGGACGAGATCGTCCGCCGCGCGGTGGCAGGCGTGGAGTTGGCGCGAAACTATACGGATGACGTTGAGTTTTCTTGCGAAGACGCCATCCGCACCGAACGCGATTACATGAAACGCGTCTGTGAGGCCGTGATCAAAGCGGGCGCGACGACGATAAATATGCCGGACACCGTCGGCTATACAACACCGGAAGAAATCGAGGATTTATTCCGCTTCCTGACAACCGAGGTTAAAGGCGCGGACGGCGTGGTGTTCTCGGCGCATAATCACAACGACCTCGGCCTCGCCGTTGCTAACTCTCTCGCGGCTGTTCGCGGTGGCGCCCGGCAGATCGAATGCGCGCTGAATGGGATCGGCGAGCGCGCGGGTAATTGCGCGCTGGAAGAAGTCGTCATGGCCCTGCGCACGCGCAAAGATTTTTTCCAATTAAATACCGGCATAGAGACGCAAGGCCTCTACGCTGCGTCGAAACTCCTCGCGACGATCACGGGCAATGCCGTGCCGCGCAATAAGGCTATCGTCGGGAAAAATGCTTTTGCCCATGAGAGCGGAATCCACCAACACGGCGTGCTGGCGAACCGCGAAACCTATGAAATCATGAAACCCGAAGATGTGGGCGTCAGCACGGATAATCTCGTGCTGGGCAAACACTCCGGACGGGCCGCATTGAAAGCGCGCGCGGAGAAGTTGGGCTTCACGGTGTCCGACAATCAACTCGCCAGCGTATTTGTCGCGTTCAAAGCCCTCGCCGATGAGAAAAAGGAAGTCTTCGACTCCGACATTGAGGCGCTGATCTTGGGCGAAGCCGTCGGCGTGCAAGGCCCATGGACGGTCGACTCGCTCTATGTCTCCGCTGGCTCTGACGACAATCGCGAACCGGAAGCCATCGTCCGCCTGTCCCATGAAGAGGGTCGCACAGAAACACATGTCAGCCGCGCCAAAGGCCCGATGAACGCGGTCTTCGCTGCCATTAGCGAGATTGCCAAAATCCCGATGGAGCTAGAACATTATGGCGTGACCTCTGTCTCCGGCGGCAAGGACGCCATGGCCGAAGCGACGGTGCGCGTGGCGACAGAGTTCGAGACCTATCAAGGGCGCGGCACGGATACGGATACGGTGCTGGCCTCCGCGCTGGCCTATCTGGACGTCATCAACCGGATTGAACGTCGCCAAGTCAGGGAGCGCGCGATCGCCGCGCAACATTAGCATGCCCAAAACCCTCTTTGATAAAGTCTGGGACCGCCATGTTGTTGTGGCCGAAACAGATACGCAGCCTGCGACGCTTTATATCGATCTGCACCTGATCCATGAAGTCACGTCCCCGCAAGCCTTTACCGTTCTGCGCGAGCGGGGCTTGCGCGTGCGCCGACCTGACCGGACGTTGGCGACGATTGACCATTCAACGCCGACTTTAATTAATTCCGATGGCTCGCGACCTTTTGTGACGGAACAGGCGCAAGTCCAAGTCGAGATGCTGCTGGCGAATACGGCCGAGCATGGGATCGAGACCCATGGCTGGGACAGCCCTAATCGCGGGATCATACATGTCATGGGGCCAGAGCTGGGCGCGACGCAGCCCGGCATGACGATCGTCTGTGGAGACAGCCATACCTCGACCCATGGCGCGTTTGGCGCGATTGCGTTTGGCATCGGCACGACACAGGTCGGCCATGTGCTGGCGAACCAATGCCTCTTGATGCGCAAACCCAAAACCATGGCGATTGAGATTAATGGCGAGCTGCAAGCCGGCGTCACGCCCAAGGATGTGATCCTCGCGATTATTGCGAAAATCGGCGTCGGCGGCGGGACCGGCTATGCGCTCGAATATCGCGGTGATGTGTTTGAGCGCATGTCCATGGATGGTCGTATGACGGTCTGTAATATGAGTATCGAGGCGGGCGCACGTTGTGGCATGATTGCGCCGGACGCGACGACATTTGACTATTTGAAGGATCGCAAATTTGCTCCGCAAGACTTCGAGGCGGCCTGCGCGGATTGGGCAACGCTGGCCACGGACGAAGGTGCCAAATTCGATAAGATCGTAACGCTACGCGCGGAAGATATTCGCCCCATGGTGACCTTTGGCACGCATCCCGGCATGGCGATGCCGATTGATGCGATGGTGCCGAAAGCCGAAGACGAGACCGAGGCGAAAGCCCTCGCCTATATGGCGGTTGAAGGTGGTGCGCCCATGACAGGGTTAAAGGTTGACCGTGTCTTCATCGGGTCTTGCACAAATGCGCGGATGGAAGACATGCGCGCCGCCGCCGCCGTCATGCGTGGACGCCACGTGCCCGACAGTGTGACGGCCATTGTGGTTCCCGGTTCGGAATTAATTAAACAACAGGCTGAGGCCGAGGGACTGCACGAGATCTTTACGGCCGCTGGCGCGCAATGGCGTGAACCAGGCTGTTCCATGTGTATTGCCATGAACGGTGATAAAGCCGCACCGGGCGAGTTGGTGGTTTCCACCAGCAATCGCAACTTCGCCGGACGGCAAGGCCCTGGCGCGCGAACCGTTCTGGCCTCCCCCGAAACGGCAGCTGCCGCAGCTGTGACAGGCGTCATTACAGATGCCCGAACATTAGGAGCCGTCGCATGAGTTTTGCCCCGCTCACATCTGTCACCTCTTCAACCCTTGTCCTGCCGGCGGAGAACATCGACACAGATCAGATCATTCCGGCGCGCTTCCTGACCGTCACCTCGCGCGAGGGGTTGGGGCGCCATGCGTTTAATGACTGGCGCTATGCGGCGGATGGATCGGAGACAGAGCACGCACTGAATACGGATGCCGCTAAGGCCTGTCAGATTCTCGTCGGCGGGCATAATTTTGGCTGCGGCTCGTCACGCGAACACGCGCCTTGGGCGCTGACAGATTACGGGTTTCGCGTCGTGATCAGTTCCGAAATCGCGGACATCTTTCGCTCCAACTCGCTGAAGAATGGCTTGCTACCTATCGTGATCGATCCGCAAGCCCATCGCTGGCTGTTGGATAATCCTGGCGCGGACGTCACCGTAGATTTGGGAAGCTGTGAAGTCCGCCTGCCGCGCAATGGTGGGACTTATAAATTTGAAATCGATGCGTTCTCGCGCCACTGCCTTATGGAGGGCGTGGACGAGATGGGGTATCTGTCAGGTCAATCCGATGCGATTGCCGCGTTCGAGGCTGCCCAATGATTATCAACTTTACATATCTCCCCGGTGACGGGATCGGACCGGAAGTCGGCGAAGCGGCTTTGACAGTTTTGAACCGTATCGCGGAAAAATATGGGCATGAATTAAAGGCTGAACACCACCTCGTCGGGGGGGCGGCGATTGACGCCCTCGGCTCGCCCTTACCAGAGGCGACATTCGCGTCTTGCGAGCGCACAGGGGCCATACTCTTGGGCGCAGTCGGCGGACCGAAATGGGATCACCTGAAAGGCGCGGACCGGCCAGAGCTAGGATCGCTGTTGCCGCTGCGTAAGAACCTAAATCTCTACGCCAATATCCGACCCTGCAAACCTTATCCGGCGTTGATCGACCGCGCGCCGTTGAAGCGTGAACGCCTAGAAGGCGTAGATTTCGTCGTGATGCGCGAGCTAACGGGTGGTATTTATTTCGGCGAGAAAGGCCGCGATGCCCAAGGGGCCTATGATCATTGCCGCTATTCCGCAGAAGAAGTTCGCCGGATCACAGTAAAAGCTTTCGAGCTCGCGCACAGCCGTCGCAAAAAAGTCACGAGTGTCGATAAATCCAATGTGTTGGAAACCTCACGCCTGTGGCGAGAGACCGTCATCGATGTCGCCAAATCCTATCCTGATGTCGAGCTGGAGCACCTCCTCGTCGATGCGATGACCATGCATATGCTGACGCGGGCGCAGGACTTTGATGTCATTCTGACCGAAAATATGTTCGGCGATATTCTCACGGATGAAGCGTCCGTGCTGTGCGGGTCGATGGGTGTCATTCCGTCCGCTTCGCTCTCAGACGGAGACACCGGCATGTATGAGCCCATCCACGGCAGCGCGCCCGATATTGCAGGTCAGGGCAAAGCCAACCCGATCGCGATGATCCTTAGCGCGGCGTGGATGTTGCGCCTGTCACACGGCCTCGACGCAGAGGCGGCGGCTATAGAGCGTGCCGTTGCGAAGGTTCTAGAAACCGGAGAGGTTACGGGCGATCTGGGCGGGACACTGTCAACGGCTGAGGTCGGCACAGCCGTCGCGACGCATGTCTAATCTCGACCTCCATGATCTTGCAGCGCGGATTGCATCTGCAGACGTCTATGCCTTGGCCAAACGCACACCAACGCAATTTGCGCCAAAGCTCTCGGCGGCGCTTGGCCGGAATATCTGGTTGAAGCGCGAAGATTTACAGGACGTATTTTCGTTCAAAATCCGGGGTGCCGCTAATCGTATTGCTGGGCTGACCGATGCAGAACGCGCGCGAGGCGTGGTGGCGGCCAGTGCCGGCAATCACGCGCAAGGCGTCGCGGCGGCAGCACGGCATTATATGACGAATGCGATCATTTTTATGCCCATCACGACACCGCCAATCAAGGTGGAGGCTGTGCAGGCTATGGGTGCGCAAACACGCCTGATCGGGGATAGTTATGACGCGGCCTGCGATGCAGCAATGGACTATGCCAAAGACAGCGGCGCGGTCTTCGTCCATCCCTTTGATGAAATTGATGTGATCGCAGGCCAAGGCACCCTCGCGCGCGAAGTCTTAGAACAAATGCCTCGCCCACCAGCGGCGATCTATGTTTGCACAGGCGGCGGCGGGTTAGTGTCTGGCATTGGCGCGTGGATGAAAGCCCATTCATCCCAGACAAAAGTCTTTGCGGTCGAAGCCATCGGCGCAGAATCTCTGGGCGCAGCGATGCAGGCGGGGCAACCCGTCACACTCGACCGCGTTGACGGCTTCGCAGATGGCGCAGCGGTGCGAACCGTTGGCACGACAACCTTTGCCATATGCCAGCAAGTCGTTGATGCACAGATCGGCGTCTCGAATGACGAAATCTGTGCCGCTGTGAAAGATATTTTCGAAGCCACCCGCACGGTTGTCGAACCCGCAGGCGCGCTCGCTTTGGCCGGCGTCATAAAACATATCCAAGACGGCAAAGCCCCAGACGGTGATCTGGTTGTGACGATCTCTGGCGCGAATGTGAATTTTGACCGGATCGGTCACATGGTCGACCGAGCAGAATTTGGCAGCGGCGAGGAAATGCTCTTCGCGGCAACAATCCCGGAACGTGCAGGGGCGTTCTTGAATTTCGTGCGCGCCCTCGGCGATCGCGCGGTAACAGAGTTCAACTATCGGTTTGCGGACCGCGCAGAAGCGCATGTGTTAGTCGGGTTGAAAATCCGTGACACAGCGGATCGGGCGCAAGTCATCGCAGATATGGCGGCGCAAGAGATTAGCGTCACAGATTTATCACGCGACAGGCTGGCCAAACGCCACCTCCGCCATATGGTGGGCGGACGCGGGGATAATCGCCCTGAGGCGCTCTACCGCGTTGAGTTTCCTGAACGTCCCGGTGCGCTCTCACAATTCCTAGAGACATTGGATGCACGCTGGAATATCAGCCTCTTCCATTATCGCAATCACGGGGCCTCAGAAGGCCATGTCCTTTGCGGGTTTCATGTTGCTGACGGAGACGTCGCCGCACTGGAGGCGCAGCTTGCCGGGACGGGTTACGTGATCGAACCGGAGCAGGATAATCCCGCTTACGCTTATTTCTTGCGAGGTTAAGACCACTCACGGAACCGTGATGTGATTATTCTTGACCGTTTGGTTTTTTTCTATGATTAAGGGTCATCGACAGAGACGTCGAAACGCATTTACCTAGTTATTGACCAATCATTCAAAGAAAGATCATCATGTCCAAAACATACAAAATTCTCGCCGCCACACTTATTGTCGTTTCCGCACTTTCCGCAGGCGCCATAATTTCGAGCTCGAATAACGCCCCAACGACCTCCACCCCCGCCACCATCTCACAGGTTGATCAAACCTCCGTCGTGTCTGGCTCATTTGAAGGCCGCAGCGATCACGTCACTTCTGGCGGCGTGACAGTGGTCAAAACAGCGAGTGGCTACGCCTTAGAGCTTGACGCAAGCTTTTATCTCGACGGCGCACCTGACCCTGTTATCGGCTTCGGCAATGACGGCCGATATGACACGGCCAGTCAGTTCACAGAGTTGAACAAAAAGCGCGGCCAGCAACGCTACGATCTGCCAGCCGACTTCGTCCCCTCACAGTATTCGGAAGTCTACGTCTGGTGTGAACAATTTGCCGTGCCACTCGGTGTCGCCACACTCAACTAAGCCGAAAGTAGGGCGGTAGACGTTATGTCACCGCCCTATTCCTAATGCCTAACGACATAAGAAAAGAGAGAGAAACATGACGAACTTTATCGACACAGCCCTTCTAAAATCCGGCATGGAAGCGCACGAATTATGTGCCATCCAGCACCGCCGCCAACTGTATATTGGGATTTCATTATTTGCTGCCGCAACAGTCCTGAGCCTCGCGCTCGTTATCTTTGCACCGCTTCAAGCTTAAGCCGATAGCTAGGACGTCGTAGCCGACCAGCGGTACGCGTTGAGTTTCTCGAACGTCCCCGTGCGCTTTCACAATTCCTAGAAACATTGGATGCGCGCAGGAACATCAGCCGCTTCCACCATCTAACTTTGGAACTAAGAGGCAATAAAGGCGTTCTATTACCAGAAATCGCCTTAATTGAATTTTATAGAGGGTCCGAAAGAGAGAGAATCATGACTGAATATATCGATACAGTCCTTTTAAAATCTGGAATGGAGGCTCGCGAGTTGTGCGCCATTACACATCGGCGGATGCTTTATACCGGCATCGCGGTCTTTGCCACGGCTACAGTTCTCAGTATCGCGCTCGTTATTTTTGCACCGCTTCAAGGGTAAGAAAAAACACTTACGCGGTCCAATCTGTCCGCGTTTTATATGTAAATTGTCCCGCGTCGTTGAGACGGCGCGAAACAACGCCTCGCCCCTTTAGACAGTTTAAATGCGCCACGCTTTCTCCAACCGCCATGATCCGATTGCGATCATTAATTTCGCGCCGGAATAGAACCGAGTACACTTCAGTTGCCAAGCGTGGGGTCCGGCAATGTTCCGCCAAACGGTTCAACGCCTTCTCGTGATGTTCAATCAACTTCCGTAGACGCTTGTGCGCGCCGCGAAACGGAATGCCATGCGCAGGGCAGACCAGCACATCTTCTGGTAATTGCGCCAGTAAATGATGGCAGGAAGAAATCCAATCCTCTAGCGGGTTACCTTCCGGCTCTGTCGGCCAGACTGAGACATTCGAGCTGATATTCGGCAGCAGCTGATCGCCTGAGAGCACCAGATTTAATTCGGGACAATACAGACAAGCATGCTCCGGCGAGTGACCCGAACCTATAATGACTTCCCACTTCCGCCCGCCGATCTGCCCCGTCTCGCCCGCGACCAAACGATCATAGCTTTGCGGCAAGGGCGAGATCGCCTTACCAAACCCACCAAAGCGCGATTTGTAAAGCTCGATCTGATCTTGGGTGAACCCAGATTTTTCGTAAAAGCGCACGCCTTCGCGCGGGGCGGCTTGGCCCGTATCAGCCGCCAGCAAACGGCAGAGAAAATATTCACCGCGTGTCATTAAAAGTGGCGCACCAAAGCGACGGCAGAGCCAGCCCGCCAAGCCCGTGTGGTCGGGATGTAAATGGGTGCAGATAACGCGGTTGACGGGACGCCCTTCTAACAAGCCTTCGAAATGTGTTTTCCAAATATCACGGCTGGTCCGGTCAGCGATACCGGTGTCGACAACCACCCAGCCATCTCCATCACGCAGCGCCCAGAGATTAATATGGTTCAGCCCCGTCATCGGCAAAGCAAAGCGCAGCCAGAAAACGCCCGGCGCAACTTCGGTCGCACTGCCCGGTTCTGGGGCATCCTCGCGGATAAAATCCAACCCACGGCCTTCATATCCGGGCGTGCGGATCATGGATTGGTCAGCGGGCATTTTGGCGTCAGATTGGCTCATAGGTCTACGATAGGCGGTTTGCACGCAAATGCCAGTCGTCAATGCGTCTCGCTTTCGGTGCGAACGCATGGACTTTGCGCCGCCCAGTTCCTAATCTCTAATTATGCCGAAGCTTAACTCACAGATAAATCCGGATAGTCCTGCCTTTGCAGAGAACCGCGCGGCCATGGAAGCGCTCGTCGCGGACTTACACGAAAAAGTCGCCAAGATCGCCAAAGGTGGCTCGGACCGCGCGCGAGAAAAACATATGGCGCGGGGCAAATTGTTGCCGCGTGAGCGCGTTGAACGCTTGCTCGATCCCGGCACCCCGTTTTTAGAGCTGAGCCAGCTGGCCGCCTACGGCATGTATGACGACCAAGTCCCCAGCGCTGGCCTGATCACAGGCATCGGCCGTGTCGCAGGGCGCGAGGTTATGATCATCTGCAATGACGCGACTGTCAAAGGTGGCACCTATTATCCCATGACCTGTGAAAAGCAGGCGCGCGCGCAAGAGATCGCTGCGGAAAACCGCCTGCCCTGTATCTATCTCGTGGACTCGGGCGGCGGCAACCTGCCGAACCAAGCCGAAATTTTTCCGGGTAAGAACGACTTTGGTCGCGCCTTTTACAATCAAGCCAATATGTCCGCACAGGGCATCGCCCAGATCGCCGTTGTCATGGGCAGTTGCACGGCAGGCGGGGCCTATGTGCCCGCCATGGCGGATGAGAGCATCATCGTCGCCGACCAAGGGACAATCTTCCTCGCGGGTCCGCCGCTCGTGAAATCTGCGACGGGCGAAGACATTGACGCGGAAAGCCTCGGCGGCGGGGCGTTGCACGCGAAGACCTCTGGCGTCGTCGATCATCTCGCCGCCAATGATGCGCACGCGCTGCAAATGGCGCGTGATGCTGTCGCGACATTAGGACCCGCTGAGCCAAGTTTCGCCCCCGAAGACTATGAACCGCCCGCCTATGACATAGACGAATTAGATGGCATCGTGCCGACGGATTTGCGCCAGCCCTATGACGTGCGCGAGGTTATTGCCCGCATCACAGATGGGTCGAAATTCACAGAATTCAAAAAAGACTTCGGCACGACTTTAGTCACAGGGTTCGCGACGATCCACGGTTACCGCGTCGGCATCCTCGGCAATAATGGCGTGTTGTTTTCCGACTCCGCCGTGAAGGGCGCCCATTTTGTCGAGCTTTGCGCACAGCGGAAAATCCCGCTTGTGTTCTTGCAGAACATCACGGGCTTTATGGTCGGCTCAAAGGCCGAAGCAGGCGGCATCGCCAAACACGGCGCTAAGATGGTTCACGCGGTCGCCTGCGCCAAAGTCCCGAAATTCACGATCATCATCGGGGGCAGTTACGGCGCAGGCAATTACGGCATGTGCGGGCGGGCCTATTCTCCGCGACTGATGTTCATGTGGCCCAATGCGCGCATTTCGATCATGGGCGGCGAGCAAGCGGCGGACGTGCTGGCCACGGTGAACCGCAACGCCGCCAGCTGGTCAGACGCCGAGCGCAAGGCCTTTAAGCAACCAATCATCGAACAATTCGAAAAAGAGGGTCATCCCTATTTCGCCAGTGCGCGCCTTTGGGATGACGGCATTATTGCCCCGCGCGACACGCGGCGGGTGCTGGGCCTCGGCCTCGCCATGAGCGCCAATGCGCCGCTAGAGGAGACGCAATTCGGCGTCTTTAGAATGTAATGGCTGAGATCACCAAAATCCTCATCGCCAATCGCGGCGAAATCGCCTGTCGCGTGATCCGCACCGCACGGAAGATGGGCATTGCGACGATCGCCGTTTATTCCGACGCGGACCGCAAATCCCTACATGTTCGCATGGCGGATGAGGCTGTGCATATCGGCCCCTCGCCTGCCGTGGAGAGCTATCTCGTCATTGAGAAAATCATTGCGGCGGCCAAAGACACAGGCGCGGACGCGATCCATCCCGGCTATGGCTTTCTCTCGGAAAATCCC
>CAYPWW010000070.1:0-11214 GCA_964414555.1 uncultured Algimonas sp. | reverse complement strand
AAATGCGCGCGCAGTTGGAAATATTTCCAAGGTGAGGGCGATATTACCCCACGCGATGCAGCGGCAGTGGCGGCATTGGATAAGGCCTAGCGCCGCCGCTTCCCGCGCCAGCGTCGCCTGACGGCGGGTTTTTTGCCGCGTGCGGGTTTGCCTCGCATTTTCAGGCTCGCGTCATTGAGCGCCCAAATATCAGCCTCATCCGTCAGGATCGCTTCGCCCAGATCAATCGCCGTCTGCAAGACGGGCAGGGGGGTGTTGCGCCAAGCGGGCGGCTCTATCGCATCACGCCAGAATTGCCCCACCGCATTGTCCAGCAGGATTCGCGAAAAACAGTGGTTCAGATAAACGGGCCAATCTTTACGTTTCCGCGCCGCTGCCGGCAGTCGTGCATCCACCAAATCGCGCCACGCCATCCGAATTTCAGCGGCATCTTCATCTACCCCGTCAAAGCCGAAATCGAACCCTTCCATCTTCATGGACTGCATACGCATGATCGGATTGGGACGATGCACGGGTTTTCTGCGACGGGGACGGCGAGCCATAGGCTTTGCATCACCCCGTTTGGGGCAGCTTTGCAAGCATCCATACACGCCGCGTTCAGATGTGATCCGGCAAAAGGTTAACGACAATTAACGCGAAACTGGTCACAAGACGGCCCTATTCTTGCTAAGACTGTCAGGAAATTATGTTTGGAGACACACATGCGCCATTTTTCCACGCTTGCCCTCGCGGCGACTCTCGGCTTTGCAGCGACACCTGCTTTGGCCCAGAGCGCAGATGTCAGCCCGATGTTGCTGATCGAATCGGGGCCATCTGATAATTCTGACTACCGCCGTATGGTGTTCGTGAAATACCTGTCGGGCAACTATGTCAGTGTGAATTACGCGGCCTATAACCGGACAGAGTTCATTCAGGTGCCGAATGCCACGCCGAATGATGTGATTTCAGCCTGTGCGAATGGCCGCCCGACGCCGCTATCTGAAATTCAGGCGTTCCAACGCGCGGAAGCCACGCGTAAGCGTCGCGGCCAAACGCCAGAAGTCGTCCGCTTTTGCATCAAAAATGTCCCAAATTGGGAAGGTGGAGGTCGCAAGACCTATCTTGACCCGATTTTTGAAGGCCTCCCCTATGCGGCGAGTTTGAACAACTAGGGTCTTACAAGATTGTTAGGCTCGGGCCTTTGAACACGGGTCCGGCCGCACCTATATTCCCAACATGAACAAGTGGCTCCCCTATCTCCTCGGCACAGCACTCCTCGGAGGGCCTGCCGCCGCGCAAAGCGTGCCGATGCCGGATATCGAGCGCGTTGTGCCGACCTCACAGGCGCAAGTGCAGCTGTCTTACTCTCCCGTTGTGAAACAGACCGCGCCTGCTGTCGTGAACATCTTTACATCGCGGACAATCCGAACACGCAGCCGATCGTCCTTTTTCGATGATATGTTTGGGATGCGCCGCGCCCCGCGAGAGCGGACGGAAAGCTCACTTGGTTCTGGCGTCATGGTGCGTTCCAACGGAATTGTTGTGACGAATGCCCACGTTGTCAAAGGCGCGGATGAACTCCGCGTTGTCCTAAACGATCGGCGCGAATTTGAGGCCGAAGTTATCGCCCAAGATGAAGAAACAGATCTCGCGGTGCTGCGCATTGATACGGCCGGCGAAGTGATGCCGACCTTGCGCGTTGGCGGCGATCTGGAGCCGGAAATTGGCGATATTGTCTTGGCCATCGGCAATCCTTTCGGTGTCGGGCAAACTGTCACCAGCGGGATTATTTCAGGGCTGGGCCGCACGAATGTGTCCGATATTTCTAGTGCGATCCAAACGGATGCCGCCGTCAATCCGGGTAATTCCGGCGGCGCATTGGTCAATCTGGACGGTGACCTCATCGGGGTGAATACCGCGATCTTCTCACGATCTGGCGGGTCCAACGGGATTGGATTTGCGATCCCTGCAGAACTGGTTGAGCGCGCGATTGATTCCGCGCTGTCAGAAGGGCGTATCGTTCGTCCTTGGATTGGTGCGCGCACCTCTGGTCTGGATACAACGATGGCGGCCGCATTGGGTTTGGATCGGTCGCGCGGCGCTGTCGTGAATGACATCCTGCAGGGCGGGCCTGCCGATGTTGCGGGTGTGCGCGAAGGCGATGTCATCCTCTCTGTCGGCGGCATAGAGATCAATGATGATAGCGGGCTGCGCTTTAAGCTGGCGACGTTACGTCGGGGCGAGACGACGCCTGTGGAATATCTACGCGATGGCAAAACCCGGACGACCAACGTTAAAGTCGACACACCGCAAGAGACACCCTTGCGAGACGAGCGTGCCTTGGAAGGCGTGCATCCGCTCAACGGAGCTGTCATCGTAAATATGAGCCCAGCGCTGGGCGAAGAGCTGGGCTTTGATCCCTACATGCAGGGCGTGATGGTTCTAAAGGTGCGGCGAGGCTCTGCGGCGAATTACAACCGCGTCCGTCCGGGTGATTTTCTGTTAGAAGTGAACGGCGCCCCCGTGGATAGCGCGCAGCGGCTAGAAACCTTGCTAAATTCAGAGCCCGCCGATGTCGTCTGGGATTTGCAAATTGATCGCCAAGGTCGGATTGGACAGCTTCCTGTTCGCTATCTCCCACCGCGTGTGGAGAATTAATTTCTACAAAAACCCACCTAACGGGTAAACCTTTGCTTTTGTGATCGTCTGTCCTATTCCCTGTTTCATTGGGGAGTTTGGAGGACACACGAATGGCTGATCGCAAAACGGACGAGTATCAAACGCTCGCATTTTACAAAAAACACACGAAGGCGAAGAAATTCGGCTTTTCTAAATTTGATGTCGACGGAGATTTTTACTTCTGTCGCTATCATGACGGCAAAATCGTCATGCTCAGCCAAGCCTACTCGGCGGCAAGTGGTCGCGACAATGGCATCGTGTCTGTTCGTAAAAATGAGAAGATCACGAAACGTTATCGGTTTGATAAACGAGCTCGCGGCAAGCATGGCTTTGGCCTCATGGCGGGCAATGGGCAGGAAATTGCCATTTCACCAGATATGACCTCGCGCAAAGCAGCAGAGACCGTTGCGGGTCGCCTGACAGGCAAGATCAAAGCGACCAAGGGCGCGAAGACATCTGCTGCTGCCGCGAAACCGGCAAAAGCCAAATCCAAGAAGGCTACTGCGTCAACGGGGCGTCGGGGCGATTACAAGCCACTGGCGTTTTACGAAAAACATGGCGGCAAGTCGGCGGGTTTCAATACATTCGAGCAAGGCGGCGAGAGCTATTTCAATTATGCGCAAGGCGGGAAAGTCGTTCTGATTTCTGAAGCTTATACCTCTGCGGCTGGCCGCGATAATGGGATTGCCTCCGTCAAAAAGAACATGAAGCTGGCCGAGCGCTACGACTATAAAAAGCATAAGAATGGTAAGCATTTCTTCGACTTAAAGGCCGGCAATCATCAGGAAATCGCGACCTCGCGTTGGTATGACAGCGCAAGCGCTGCAAAGACTGGCGGGAAAGCGCTGCAGACGGGACTCGCCAAACCTAAACCGAAAAAGAAAACAGCCACAAAGAAAAAAGCGGCTGCTGCAGGTTTCGCGGCTGCCGCTGTTGGCGGCGCTGCAATCGCGGCGCGTAAAGCCAATGTTGAGCAGGATTATAAGCCGCTCAAATTCTACACGCGCCAAACCAAAGGCCGCGCGGAAGGCATTGAGAGCTTCACGGGTGACGATGGCAAACATTACTTTGCCCATTTTGAGAATGGCAAAATCGCTCTGATCTCTGAAGGCTATCCGACCAAAGCGGCGCGCGATAAAGGTGTCGCGTCCGTTCGCAATAATATCAGCAATGAAAAGCGCTATGATTATCGCACGCTGAAAAACGGCAAATATGATTATCGTTTGAAAGCTGGCAACGGCAAGGAAATCGCGCGCTCCGTCTGGTACGGTTCTGCGGCCGCAGCTGCGGCTGGCGCGGCCTATTTGATCGGTACGCGCAAACGTGTGCCCGTGGCCAAACCTAAAGCTGTCGCTCCGGCGGCTGTTGCGGCACAGCCAGTCTCGGCAAAGCCTGTTGCCCCAAAGCCAGTGGCAGAAATTCCACCCGTTGCAGCAGCGGCCACGGCTTCGACGCCAGCCCCCGTTGAAGGTGGCGGCATCTGGGGTTGGCTGAAATGGCTCCTGCTTGGCTTGCTGGCCTTGCTCGCGCTCCTCTGGCTGTTCAGCTGTATGGGCGGCGAGAAAGACGCCAAAACTCTGACGCCCGCAGCGGCCGTGACGATCGTCGGCTGTTGGGATGGTTCAGAGGCTGCATCGCTCGACGCCTGTCCGACAAAGGTCACCTGCGCAGATGGTAGTTTCGCTGCCACGCAAGCCGCCTGTCCTGTCGTGGCGCCTGTCATGCTGACGTGCTGGGACGGATCAAAGGTTGAGAGCCTCGCCACATGTCCAGCGGAACCAGTGCAAATGATGACCTGCTGGGATGGCAGCCAAGTCGAAAACCTCTCGGCCTGTCCAGTTGAACCTGCGCCTGTCACCGTTGCAGCACCTACACGGATGAACGCCGTTATGGACGCGGACAGCCTGTTCGATGTCTGTGGTGACAACTCCACCCGCGTTTCGGCGCTTGGATCCAATCCGCAGTTCGGTGACAGCCGAGGCCTCAGCGCGGCGCAATTCTATGCCAAGTTGCAAAGTCGTCACGCGACGAATGCGCAAGACCGAGGTTTCCTTGAATATCTTGCGCGTCAGCTCGGCTATGATCGTTTTTCCGATGTGCCAGCTTCGGCCATTTCGGAGACGTCGGTCGCGAATGACCAGACAGGTGTTCTCGGGTTCGGTACGGAGCACGCCTATCAATGCTCACGGATGGACCTGAACAATCCGACGGATTTGGATGCGTTCCGCTTTGCTGCCCTGAATGGTCGCGAAGTCTATTTCATGAAGCGTTGCGGAAACTTCTTCCATCCTAATCAATAGGGCGGTCGACAATAACGCTGTATCAAGGGGCCTGCGGGCCCCTTTTTCATTGGTCACACCTGCACGGTCCGATTAAGAGCGGCGCATGTCTTCCTTTCTTTATGTAGCGCTAGGCGGCGCCATTGGTGCCAGCGCGCGCCACGGCCTCGGCCTCGCCAGCTTGCGCCTCTTCGGTCCGGGTTTTCCCGTCGGCACCTTGCTGGCCAATGTCATCGGCGGCCTGTTGATGGGCTTGCTAATCGGCTGGCTCGCGTTTCGCAGCGGGCCGAGCGATAGCGCGATCCGCCTGTTCGCAGGCGTCGGTGTGTTGGGCGGGTTCACGACCTTTTCCGCCTTTTCGCTGGAGGCCTTCCGCATGTTTGAGACCCGCGCCTATGGCCAGTTAGTCGGCTATGTCGGCGCGTCCGTTATCCTGTCCATCCTCGCTGTCGGCCTCGGCCTTTGGCTCTCACGGAGTGTCTTCGCATGAGTGGTGTCCAAAAATTGAGTGTGCCCGAAACGGATGATGGCTCGCGCCTCGACCGTTGGTTCAAACGGCAATTCCCGCATATCCCGCATGGCAAGGTTGAGAAGCTGCTACGCAAAGGTGAAATCCGCCTCGATGGAAAGCGCGCCAAAGGCAAAGACAGGATCGCCGCTGGTCAGATCGTGCGCGTGCCGCCGCTGCCCGACCCGTCCGATATGTCGCCCACGCCACCTGTGGGGGACGAAGACGCAGCCTTTATCCGCTCACTCGTGATTTATGAAGACGACGAGATGTTTGCGCTGAACAAGCCGCCGGGCCTCGCCGTGCAGGGTGGAACGAAAACACGTCGCCATATCGACGGGATGTTGCCCGCACTAGGGGAGGGCTGCCGCCTGATCCATCGTCTCGACCGCGATACCTCTGGCGTTTTGCTGATCGCCAAGAATGCGGCAGCGGCGAAATGGGCAGGTCGCGCGTTTCAAAGCCGTCGCGCTGAAAAAATCTATTGGGGTGTTACGAATGGCGTGCCCAAGCCGCCCTCTGGCGAGATCAAAGGCTATATGGCCAAGGGCCGGCTCGACAATCGCTTTGGCAATATCAATGAGGGCAAAGAAGTCATGATGGCCGTCCGCCACGGTCATGCGGGCGCGAAACATGCGCGTACGCTCTATCATGTGCTCAGCCAAGCGGGCCAGAAAGCCGCGTGGGTCTCGATGATGCCGCTGACGGGGCGGACGCATCAATTGCGCCTGCATATGCAGCTGCTGGGCGCACCCATCGCGGGCGACCCGCGTTATCTGACGGATCGTCCGATGCCGGGGAAATTGGCACGAAAGCTCCACTTGCACGCCCGATCCATCATATTGCCGCGCGAGGGCAAACCCGATCTAGAAGTCACGGCAGAACTACCAGGCCATATGTTGGAAGCTTTCGCGACGCTGGCGTTTAATGCCAAAAACGACGCGGTCGATTGGGACGAGCTGCGATAAATGGCGAAGCGGTTTTACAAGGCAGTCTCCGTTGTCGAGGATGGGGATGTTTTCGGTATCCAGCTCGACGCGCGGACCCTCAAGACACCGGGCCGTATCCCGCTCAACTTGCCTAGCCGCGCGCTGGCAGAGGCCATGGCCGCAGAGTGGGACGCGCAGGTCGAGGACATCGACCCCGCGACCATGCCGATCACGCGCCTCGTTAATGTTGCGCGAGAACAAACACCAGATCGCCGCGATGACCTGATCGCAGAGGCCGTGCGCTATGCCGGAACGGACCTTATTAGCTACCGCGCGGCAGAGCCCCGTCTGCTGGCTGAGGCGCAGGCCAAAGCTTGGGACACGTGGCGTGATTGGGGCGCAGAGCAGGGCGTCGATCTCGCGGTGACAACGTCTCTGACGGCGATTGATCAACCGCAAGCCAGCCTCGACTCCGTTGAAGCTTATGCGGCAAAGCTCGATAATTTGCAGCTGACACTCTTCGTGCATTTGCTCGCCGTTTACGGCTCAACGGTTCTCGCTATGGCCGTCATGGTCGGCGCGTTGGACGCAGGTGAGGGCTTCGACCTGTCTCGTGTCGATGCGCAATATCAGATCGATCAGTGGGGCGAGGACGAAGAGGCTGCAGAGATTACTGCAGCCCTGCGAGAGGAGACTGTAACGTTAGGCGGTTTGGTCAAAGTAATTTCTTGAACACGGGAATGTGAGTTGAAATAAACCAATCGGTCAAATATATCACTCCCAACTCACAGGAGAGACCCATGGCCAGACCCGTTGACCTCAAAGAACGCGCTGTTTCACAATTTACATTGGATGTCACAAACGGCGTGCATCATCTCTATGCGGATGAGCCGGAAAATCTCGGTGGAGCCGATCTCGGCTTCTCACCGTTTGAATATCTGGAGGCCGCGCTGGGCAGCTGTACGCTGATCACTCTGCGCATGTATGCCAAACGCAAAGATCTCGATGTTGGAAACCTCAGCTGCAAGGTTAGTCACACGCTGCGTGACGGAACGCATGTTTTCAAACGTCACATCGCCTCGGATATTGCGCTCTCAGAAGACATTCGCGCGGACCTTCTACGCATCGCGGATAAATGCCCCGTCCACCGCATGTTGGAGCCCGGTACGATTCTAGAGACCGGACTCGCCTAAGCTTCTAAAACCACCTAAGCCCGATTTATGGGCCCTGATTTACTGTTTTCTGTTTTCGTTTTTCTCGCGGCGGCTTGTATCCTCGTGCCGATTTCCAAGCTCTCTGGCTTGGGTTCTGTTATTGGTTATCTGATCGCGGGCGTGCTGATCGGTCCTGCTGTTTTGGGGCTCATCACGGATACGGAAACCATCTTGCACTTCGCTGAATTCGGCGTCGTGATGATGCTGTTCCTGATCGGTTTAGAACTACAGCCAAAAGCCTTGTGGGATATGCGGGCCAAACTCCTCGGGATTGGTGGGCTGCAAGTTGGGATAACGACGGCCGCGATCACCGGCGTCGCGCTGGCGCTGGGTTTGCCATTAAATGAGTCGATCGTCATCGGTATGGCGCTGGCGCTGTCATCAACCGCCATCGCGCTACAGATTATGCAAGATCGCGCGATTATGGGCCATCCAGAAGGCCGAGCAGGCTTTGCCGTGCTACTGTTCCAAGACGTGATCGTCATTGCGATGATCGCGGCGCTCCCCTTTATCGCACAGCTTGGACCGGAACTCGTTGCAGAGGTCCCACACGAAGCGGGCCACAGTTCAGATTACGGGGCCAGTCATGGATCAGCCATGCCAAAGCCGGAAGGCATTTGGCTTGCGGTCGCGATTTTTGGCGTCTTTGGCGGCATGGTTTTGGGCGGACGGGTTCTGCTCCGTCCTTTGTTCACGCTGATTGCCCGATCGAATGTCCGCGAGACGTTCACGGCGATCGCACTTTTGCTCGTCATCGGTGCAGCTTTGCTGATGAACTGGCTTGGTCTGTCTGCTGCGCTGGGCGCGTTTATTGCGGGTGTTGTGCTGGCAGATAGTGAATATCGTCATCAGCTGGAATCCGACATTGAACCCTTTAAGGCGCTGTTGCTCGGGCTGTTTTTTATCAGCGTCGGCATGAGCCTTGATTTTGGCCTCTTGGCGCAATTCCCTCTGCAGATTATTGGAGTTGTATTAGGACTGTTAGCGCTGAAATTCGCCGTCCTCTTTGCGATTGGCACGCTGTTCAAATTGGGCCTGCCGAGCCGGTTCTTATTCTCGACATTACTGTGTCAGGCCGGCGAATTTGGATTTGTTCTTTTCACATTCGCGCTGGCTGAGCGCGCGATCCGGCCTGAAACTGCGAGCTTTCTGAACGCCGTCATCGCGCTGTCTATGGCGCTGACACCACTCTTGGTATTGGCTTATGATAAGGTTCTGGCGCCGCGTTTGGCCACAGCCAAAACAACCGGCGAGGGACCGCAGGATGAAGGCAATCCGGTGTTGATCCTGGGCTTTGGCCGTGTTGGGCAAGTCATCGGGCGGCTGCTGCAAACCCAAAATGTTGGCACGACCATTATCGACAGTGACGGTGATCATATCGAATTTTTGAAGCAGTTCGGGCATCGCGTATATTATGGCGATGCGACGGATATGGACTTACTGCGGATTGCGGGCGCGGATGCCGCGAAAGTCATCATCGTTGCGATGGATGACAGGCCCGCCGTCACGACGGCTGTAAAAGCCATTCATCACGCCTTTCCACAGGCAAAGATTATCGCACGCGCGCGGGGCCGAACACATATGTTCGATCTACTGGCCGAGGATGTCGATTATGCTGAACGGGAGACCGTGCGCGGCGCGTTGGCTATGGGCGAGAAGGCGCTGACCATGCTGAACTTTGACGACATACGCGCCGCGCGATTAGCCCGAGAGTTCCTCGAGCTGGATTTCAAACTTGTACAAGAAACCTATGAAATGCGGGACGATATCGCAGCTCTGGCAGACCGTGCGGATAAGCATCGTGCCTTGATGAAAGACACGCTGAACGCCTCAATTGATAAAAACGGTGACGGCCCAGAATGATGATCCGGAATAGGGGCGCGACATGCCGTCCTGCCCGCTTGCGCTTCGCGCGTGTGCCGCTACATCAACCCCATGATGCCGATACATAAAACCCTGTTCTCCCCCCGTGGCCGGATGGGTCGACGCGATTATTTGATCGGGTTGGCGGGTTTGGTTGCGATTTTCTTTTTATATGGATTTCTACTGAATGCCTTAGGAGGGTCGATGGCTGGCTTTTTTGCTGTTTTGGCTTTTCCATTTGTCCTTTTGCAAGTTGCATACAGTGTTTATGGCAAAAGATTGCATGACATAGGTAGATCACTCTGGCCCCTGACAGCGCTTATCACTTCGATAATTATGGCCATGATCGTTATTATGCTTGTGTATGGCGGTGCAGACTACTTTGCAGCATACAGTGAATATACTCGCGATAATCCTGCACCTTCAGAAGTCGTTGATAAATTGAATGCCGAGTTCGCACCAAGGCAAGCAGAAGGCGAAAAGGTTTTAAGCTGGATCGTATCGGGACTTCTTATCACGTTCTCGCTCTGGCTCGCGCTGGCAAAACCGCAGTCGGGTGAAAACCGCTACGGTCCCGCGACCGCGACTCCCGTGACAGCCTGACCGGATTTTTCTTCCCTTTTGGGTGATTCTACGCTATCTCCATATTGTTTAACAATAAGGGAGAGTATCATGGGTAACCTACTGTTTTCGCCGTCAGGTCGTTTGGACCCGCCCGGCTATATGAAAGCGATGTTGATCATCGGCGTGATTACGGCTGTCATTGGTCTATTGCCACTTGTCTCATCTTCAATCGCGACAATTGGTGGACTGGTCAGCCTTGTCTTCCTCTATGTCTTCTTCGCCATCAGTATTAAGCGGGCGCATGACGCTGGGAAATCCGGCTGGATGTCGATTGTCTTTTTCATTCTTCTTATGATCGTCAGCGTCATCGTTACGCTGATCTTATTCGCTGTCTTTGGTTTGAACATGATGGACATGTTCTCGACCGCGATGGAAGGCGATCCACAAGCGGCAGCCGCTGCCGCTGAAGCCTTTACGAAATCTTCGGCCATTCCGTCAGCGCTGGCCAGCTTGATCGGCTATCCCGCAACGGCGTTCTTAGTGAATGCGATGTTCAAGCAGGACATGCATGACAACACATACGGTCCATACGGCAATGCCGCCGAGAGCTTTTCTTAAGCTAGAGGCATTCTGATAAAGTTTGAAACCCGCCCGTCGTGGCGGGTTTTTTATGGGCTATCTATTGTCGGGCTAAACAAGCGCTCAAAGTTCCGTTTCAACGCAGCATCCACTGTCGCCATATCATGGTCCAAGCCGAGAGAGGTGAGGCTCGCCACACCGTGCTCGCGAATGCCACAGGGGACGATGCCGTCGAAATGCGACAGGTCCGGCGTGACGTTCAAACTAATCCCGTGAAAGCTTACCCAGCGCTTTAGACGCACGCCAATCGCGGCGACTTTCTCCTCGCGCCCATCCGCGCGCGTCACCCAGACCCCGACGCGGCCTTTGCGGCGCTCTGCCTCGACGCCCAGCTCTGCCAGCGTGTCGATGATCCATTGTTCCAGCCCGCGCACAAAGCACGACACATCCCGCCCGCGCCGCCGCAGGTCCAGCATGACATAGCCCACGCGCTGCCCCGGACCGTGATAGGTATATTGTCCCCCGCGCCCGGTCGCGTGAACCGGAAAGCGTCCCGGCGCGACCAGAACGGCTTCAATCGCGGACGTCCCAGCGGTGTAGAGCGGCGCATGTTCAAGCAG
>CAYPWW010000069.1:0-11333 GCA_964414555.1 uncultured Algimonas sp. | reverse complement strand
CCTCTTCTGGGCACCATTTTCCTGATATATTTGTTCGATGGGGCGGTCGTTATCTTTATACCTCATTTCCCCGCAGTCTTTGATCGCATCCAGTGGCTTGTCTCGCGCGCTGGTTGATGTCACTTGGTCGTATGATCACGTTTCACCAATCAAAGACCCTGCAGATCGGATTACGAAGCGGGATGTTCTCAGCCGCGCTGATCGCGCTCATCGGATGTTCGAATGCGGCGGAGGATATGCGGACTCACAGTCCTGAACAACTTCCTGCATCGAATGCCGAGCCACTGGCTCAACCTCCCGCTGTAATAGGAACAGATGTTTCGACCACCCCTCCGAAGCTGGAACCGGATACAACGGCTCGCTCGGCGGAGAGCCATCAGCATGGCGGTGCAGAGCTGACCCTTGTTTTAGAGGGTAACCTTGTCACGGCAGAATTTGAAACGCCGCTGTATAATCTTCTGGGGTTTGAGCATGCCCCCAAAACGGCAGCACAGCGCGAGGCTGTGGATGCGGCGAAAGAGGCTTTGTCCAAGGGCGAGCGTATGCTTTCGATTGGGTCGGATGCTGGCTGCGTGGCCGAAACAGATCTGTCCGGCCTTGAGATTTTTCCGGAAAGTGTCTCGGACGATAAGAGCGACCACGACCATGATCACGCGGCGGCTGAGAACGATGATGGCCATGACCGCGGGCATCGCGATCTGCGTGTGACATATAAATTTAAATGTGCCTCGCCGGCAGCGCTGGACCGTGTTGATATCGGCCTCTTTGACGCATTTCCACTGATGGAAACGCTAGAGGTTGTATATCTTGGCCCTGACGCGCAGAGACAATATACGCTAGACCGCCGAAAAACGGCACTCACGCTCGGACGCTGATATGACGCTACTTTACCCTACCACTCGTACCCTCGCGCGCGTTGCGACTTTTATCATATCTGCCGCCTGGCTTGCGGGCTGTAGCGCTTCGCAAGGTGAGCGCGCGGACAGCAAAGATACTGCGCAAACGGAGGTCGCGGCTACGGCTGACGCGCCAATGGCTTTGGCGTGGGAAGATCTGATGCCAGAGGGCGAAGAGGCACGTCTAGAAGCGCTCTATGCGGAATTTTACGAATCCTTCGAACAACGGATGATGGCCGACCAACAAAGCCTCATGGATGCGGCGGGAGTCGATGCAGAGACCACTGACATCTCAAGCCTGATCGAAGAAGGCAGTGACGATGATCAGATGACGCAGATCGGGACGTTTAATGTTGTTGCAGAATTAAATGGAAAACATGTGAGGATTCCGGGCTATGTTGTGCCGTTCGATTTCAGCCTTGATTCCAGTCATTCGGAATTTCTTCTCGTGCCATATTTCGGCGCTTGTCTGCATACGCCACCACCGCCGCCGAACCAGATGCTTTTCATCAAGGCGGACCCAAAGGCCAAGATCGGTAACATCAATGACCCAGTCTGGTTGGAAGGCACGCTCTCGACGGGACGTTTCGACTCGGACCTCGGCAATAGTGCGTATGAGCTGACGCTGACCAAGATCGAACCTTACGCCTATTGATCCTGATGTCGGCTGATCCAAACATGGAAAATCCCGTGCTGCGCCTGTCGCAATTGCGTTTTGGATATTCGGCGTCTGAACCCGTGCTCGACCTTGAAACGCTCCACGTCGCCGCGGGGGAAAGTGTGTTTCTGCGCGGGCCAAGCGGATCCGGCAAAAGTACACTGCTCAGCCTCGTCGGTGGGATTCTGCGTCCGTGGAGCGGTGAGATAGAGGTCTGCGGCGCGCACCTGAGTGATCTCTCTCCTGCACAACGGGATCGGGTGCGGGCAGACCATCTCGGTATTATTTTTCAGCAACTCAACCTTCTGCCCTATCTGGACGTGATTGGAAATGTGACACTGGCGTGTCGTTTTTCAAAGCGGCGCAAGGCCCAAGCCATTGCGACGGACGGCTCTGTCCGCGCGGCGGCGCTTCGCTTGCTCTCAGAGCTTGGCTTGCCGGACAGCCATCTTGCACGCCCCGTCAGTGCCTTAAGCGTTGGGCAACAACAACGTGTCGCCGTCGCGCGCTCGCTGATTGGATCGCCGGACCTCGTGATTGCGGATGAGCCGACCTCGGCCTTGGACACGGCCAATCGAGATCGGTTCATCGAATTGCTGGACCGGCAAAGACGGCAGACGGGCTGCGCGCTCTTGTTTGTCAGTCACGACGAGAGCCTGTCCTCGCATTTTGATCGGGCCGTGAACCTCTCTCGTCTCAATAAACGCTCGCAGAGCCTCTCCGCATGAGCGGTTTGACGACACTCTCTCTGGCATGGCGTTCCGTCTGGGCACGACGGGCGACGGCTATGCTGACGATCTTATCGATTGCGACGGCGACGTTGCTGTTTCTTGGTGTGGAAAACCTGCGCCAAGGCGCGCGCGCGAGTTTTGAGCGCACAATTAGCGGTACAGATTTAATCGTGGGCGCGCGCTCCAGCTCAATTAATTTGGTGCTCTATTCCGTTTTCCAGCTCGGTGATCCAACGAATAATATCACCTGGGAGACGGCGCAGCAGATTGCGTCTCGTTCCGATGTCGACTGGATGGTGCCGATCAGCTTAGGCGACTCGCACAGAGGCTACCGCGTTATGGGGACGACGCGCGATTACTTCGCCCGCTATCAATATGCTGGCGGGCAGTCGCTAGTTTTTGCTGAAGGTCAAGCCTTTGATGATCTCTTCGACGTCGTTGTGGGGGCGCAGGTTGCGCGCGATCTCGATTATAAAATCGGGGACACGATCACTCTGTCTCATGGTGTCGGCGCGACGAGTTTCGTCAATCATGAGAATACGCCGTTTCGGATTTCGGGTCTGCTAGCCCCGACGGGTACACCCGTGGACCGCTCTGTCGTTGTCAGCCTCGGCGCGATTGAGGCCATTCATGCGGGGTGGCAGAACGGCACGCCAACGCCGATGAGTCGCGGTATCAATCCCGACCGGTTGCGCCAGCTAGAGATGCAGCCCGAAAGCGTCACAGCCCTATTGATCGGCGCGACATCGCGCGTGCAGGTCCTCCGGCTCCAGCGCGATCTCAACACCTATAGACAGGAACCGTTGCAGGCCGTCATCCCGGGTGTCGCGCTTAGTCAGCTTTGGAATATTGTATCCGTCGTCGAGCGTGCGCTGGCGGTCGTATCCGGCTTTGTCATCCTTGTCGGATTGGTCGGGATTTTGTCTGCGATCCTGACGACGCTAAATGAGCGGCGACGCGAAATGTCGATCTTGCGCGCGGTTGGCGCGCGGGGTCGGACGATCTTGGGCTTGCTGGTCAGTGAAGCCGCGCTGATCGCATGTCTCGGCGCGGTGATGGGAATGGTGCTGCTCTATGGCGGGTTGAGCGTGTTTGGACCCGCCTTAGAAGCGCGCTTTGGCATTAGTCCGGCGCGCGCCTTGCCGGGCCTGTTTGATCTCTATGTCGTGTTGGGGCTGACGGTTACTGCGGCATTGCTGGGGCTGATCCCAGCCATCAGCGCCATGCGCCGATCCGTGGCAGATGGGCTAGCGATCCGTTTTTAAGCGAACCTTGCGGGGAGCGGTCTTGTCAGACGCGAGGCTGGATTGTACGGTAGAGGTGTCATCTGATACGTCGGATTTCGCTGTCTTTGCGCGGGCGGCAAGGGCTCTTTCAGAGGCTCGACTGGCGACAAAAGAAAACTTTGGCTTTGGTCGTTCTGGACGCGCAGCGGGCACCGTTTCCCGATCTTCCCATTCGGATTCCATCAGCGCCGGATCCATATAAGAGGCTTGCGGTGTGTAAGTGCGCCAATCCGCCCCTGACATAGGGTTGTAATACCCCCCATGCCGATCACAGGCCGTAGCCTCCACGGGCAGGACGAGTGTGGCAACGAGAGCGGCTGAGGCGGCGAAATATTTCATAGAAGTGATATAGGGTGAGCGTGGTGATCTGTCAAAATCAGCATCGCACGTCATTTTACCGGCTTTACGAGTAGCTCAACTTTATGTGGATAAGTTCATTAATTAACACATCTTTAGATTGATTTAACTGATATTATTTTCCTCTATTTATGCGGGGGCAAAGCGTATGATGTTTTTAGGTCGCGTGATTATCGCGTTTTTTCTGGTGCTGACGGTTTCGGCGATCAGTTTGCAATCCGCTTTTGCGCAAAACCAGCCGGGGCTTTGGTGTTCTCCGGCCAGAATTGAAGACGGCGGCAATGTATGTTCACCCGACCCAACAACAACCTGTCAGCTACAAAACGAGTCTTATAATAATAATCTCGGGACGCTCGTGACGGGGATCGAGAAGACCTCCCAAACAGGATATAAATGCCTGACGAAAGATATCCCTTTTCCGGCCGGTGAAGGCGGTATCCGGGTTAATCTTGCGTCGACATTTTTTACCTGCCCAGCCGGAACGAGCATTTTCTCAGGGCTATGCCAGCCGAATATACTGCAAGATTGCGATAGTTGTCCCGGTGACGGGTCTGGCGTAGGCTCGGCCAGTGGTGCCCCAAATTCGGGCGGAGGATACAGCCCCCAAGCGGGCAATCCGATTTCTATCATCACTCAGGCTAAGCATCACAGCGTGACGGATTGGGCCAGTCAGGATGGCCGCCTCAAGATTACGCGACGCTATAATAGCCAAGCGAATGGTCCGTTTTACGGCGAGAACGATAACTTCATGGTCGGCGATAAATGGAGCTTGAACCTGATCCCCCAGATCAAATTCGAAGGGAGCGGCTTTTATTTCATTCATCCGAACGGGCGATATATGTTCGCTGAATGTTGTGACAGTACGGGCGGCTATCGCGCGTTTCGTCCCACAGCGAACCGGCTTTCGGGCGGCGGATTTGAGGTCTTTGAGACCGAGGTGATTTATCCCGATACGACTTCCAATGTGCAGTCGGACGGGACGCGCATAAAGGTCACGGACAAAGCGGGTGTCGTGTTCGAATTTGCTGTTGATGTAATTAATAACCCCTCGCGCAGCGACGTCATTGTTCCGGATTATGGAAATTTGCGGATTCGGGATGTCGATCTGCGGCAAGATGTGCCGAGCTATCGTCCTGTCTCCATGACTTATCCTGACGGGTATAAACTCACCTATATGACGCGATATTTCGAAGAGGCGCGGTTTAACAATAAGTTCCGCTACATCCCGCAGGTCAAAGCGATTTCCGATAGTCTCGGACGCGTCATCTCAATTGATTATAATAATCGTTATTTTACCGGTACAGATGCGGACAACACCATTCGCGGGATTGCGCAGGCTGCCGCCTTGCCCGTTGATGGGGATCTTTTGCGCCCCGCTCAAAGCGGCCATATTGCGCGGATCAACCTGCCCGACGGCACGTTTCTGGAATATGGCTATATCGGCGCCAGTGATTGGGAAAGCCAATACGGCGTCGACCGCCTGATGAATCGCGTCAACCATGTCGCGGGTGAGGCGATCATCTGGAGCGAAGAATACCACTATGAAGATTCGCGCTGGCCACTCGCGCTGACGGGGATCACGGACGCCAAAAACGCACGGATTTCGACCTATGCCTATGGCGAGAATATGCGCGCCATTTCCTCAGAGCAGGCCGACGGCGTCGGACGTGTGACATTAGAGGACGTCTCAACATCCGCAGATACGGCTGCGGGGCATCGAATAACGCGCGTGACGAATGCGTTGGGTAAAGCCACCGATTACGAAATTGAACGCTCTGATCAGCAATCCCGCGGCTATATAAATAGCATCACAGGGCAGGCGGATGGTGACATTCCCGGCGACCGGCTGGATTTTGAGTTAGACACGCAAGTGCATATTCGCGGGCGTTTTGGATTTTTCGTGACGTCGAAAACGGATCGCCTCGGACGCCGTGCGGAATACACATATGACGCGCGCGGGCACAGGACTTCGACGACCTATGCCGCTGGCACGCCAAGCGAGACGATGATGACTGCGCAATTTGATCCTGAGACGCGCCAGAAAATGCGCGAGACGGTTGATGGGCTGCGGACGGAGTATCGCCGGTCCCCAACGGGGAAATTGCTAGGTGTGACACTGACAGATCTTACGTCTGTCGCGTCCGCGCCGCGAACCTTTGACTTTACTTATGACGGGCCAAATGTCGCCTCAGTCGATGGGTCGCTTCCTGGGTCGGTAGATACGACCCTCTATGATTGGAGTGGCCCTCGGCTGCTGTCCGTCACCAATCCTTTGGGACATGTGACACAGTTTTCCGATCATACAGCCTATGAGGCCCCGCGCCGGATCATTGATCCGAATGGTGTCGTAACCACCATCACCTATGACGCGCGCCAACGACCCACCGAAATTACTGTCGACCCAACAGGGCGCAGTGCTGTGACTAGCATCTCTTACGATTTAAACGGACAGGTCAGACGCATTATCTCGCCCAATGGGACGCGGTTGGACTTCACCTATGATGCGGCGCAGCGCTTGATTGCCGTGGAAAACGCCGCCGGAGAGCGGATGGAGCTGACCCGCAATTTAATGAGCACGGTTACCGCGACAACGCTGTCTGATGAAACAGGGGCGATCCGGATGCAGATGCAGCAGGTCACAGACAGCCTGAACCGCGTCGTCAAGACTGTGCTGCCAGATACGGATTACGGTCTGCCAGTCGAGACGCTGACGCAATATGACACCGAAGATAATCCGACGAGCATGACGGATGCGCGGGCAAATAATTGGACCCGAAGTTTTGACGGCCTGAACCGTGTTGTCCGCGAGACCGACCCGCTGGGCGCGCAAACCACCTATGATCTTGAGCCACAGGCCGATGGCCGCAATCCACTGACCAAGGTCATAGACGCGCGTAATGTTGAGACGACCTATGTGCGCAACGGCTTTGGCGAGGTCACGGCAGAGATCAGCGCGGAAGCCGGCACCACAACATATGTTCGCGATACGCGAGGGCTTGTCACACGCATGACTGATGCGCGCGGGCAGGTCGTGGACTATACCTATGACGCCGCAGGACGACTGCTCTCGGAAAGATATTCGGGCGCGCCAGAGGCTGACGTGACCTATGGCTATGACGCAGGGCAATATGGCGTCGGCCAGCTGACCTCGATCACAGAGAGCTTTGGCACGACTGATTATCGCTATGACGCGCTGGGTTTTCTGATCGAAGAGACACGCAGCCTCGACGGGCAAAGCTATGCAACGGGCTATGCGCATGACCTTTCCGGCGAAGTCATTGAGACGATCTACCCCTCCGGCCTCGAGGTCCGCACGCCACGCGATATGGCCGCACGGATCACGGATATCATCGTCTATGATCCCGAGACAGAGGTGCAGCACGCCGTGCTGATGGGCGCGAGCTACCATCCCTTCGGCCCGCTGACAGGTGCAGCGATGGGCGATGGGCACACGCTCGCGCTCGACTATGACGGCGCCTATCGCGCGACCCGTCTGCGGCGCAGTCGCAACGACGGCAATCTGATGGACCTCACGTTCCAGCATGACGCGGCAGGGGATATTCTTGCTATGGTCGATGGCGTGCGCCCCGAACGCTCGCAGAGCTTTACCTATGATCCCGTCTCGCGCCTGACCCGCGCAGAGGGTGGCTATGGCGTGCTGGAATATGGCTACAACCTCGTCGGTGACCGGACGTCGCGCAATTTGACGCCCATCGACGGCGCGGTGCAGAGTGAGACCTATCGTTATGACGACGACTCCGCACGGCTATTGGAAGTGCGCGGCGGCGATGTCTCCCTGCGCGACTTCGCCTACGCGCCTTCGGGCCAGATGATCCGCGACACACGGCCAGAGGCGGAGATCACAGTTGACCTCGACGCGCGGGGCCGCATGGCGGGCGTGTCCCGTGACGGAGTCCGGGTAGCAGATTACCGCTATGACGTGTTCGAACAACGCATTGCCAAATCTACCCCTGACACAGACGCCGTGCATTACACCTATGACGGCGAGGGCCGCCTGATCGCCGAGACGGATGCCGCGACAGGCGAAGCGATCCGCGAATATATCTGGTTCGGCCTGACCCCTGTTGCCGTGCGTCGCGCGGGCGAGGGGATGACGGTGGACCGCTGCGCGACGGAGGAGCTAGATGCGTTACGCGCCCGCCTCGCAGATCGACAGATGCGCCTTGCCACCGTCAGCGCGAATGTCACCCGCCTTGGCGACGTCCTCGCGACGCGACAGACGACGCTGTTGACCGTGACCGCTCGCCGCGACGTTCTCGTAGACCGTCTCGCCAATCTCTCGCCCACTGCGACGCAAGAGCGTCGGGACGCGCTGACAGCCCGCCTCGCCACGCTCAGCGCACGGGTGGTGGAGCTAGAGGCCGTCGTGGCGGATGTGACCGCGCGGCTGGCCGCGAACGTGCTGCGAGAGACGGAGCTGACCGAGATTGTCACGCGTTTGCAGACGGTCGTGAGCAACCGAGAGGCGCGCTGTGCACGTCTCGCCGCGAATGGCGATGGCACAGACATCATCACGACGGGCGAGGGCGGGCCGCGTTTGGATTACATCCACGCCGACCATCTTGGTCGTCCAGCCTTTGTGACAGATACGAACGGCGCGGTCCTGTGGGACGGCGGGATCACGACACCGTTCGGGGTCAGCCTCGCCACAATGGGCGCGCTGACGCAAAACCTGATGTTCCCCGGCCAATATCGCGACACTGAGACAGGATATGACGACAACTGGCACAGAACCTATGATCCGACGCTTGGGCGGTATCTGCAGGCGGACCCGATTGGGCTGGCCGGAGGGTTGAACCGCTATGCGTATGTGGGCGGGAACCCGGTGAGTCGGGTGGACCCAGACGGACAGTTTTGGTGGGTACTAGGTTTTGCGGCTGCAGATTTAGCATGGCAATTGTATAAAAATGGTGGGCGTTGGGAGTGTATAGACTATGTTGGTGTTGGTTTAAATTTAGTAGGCGGCGGTCTGATCGGGAAAGCTTTGAGAAAAGTTCCAGGAAAAGAATTTTCTCACTGGATACCAAAACGATATACCAATCGGCTTACCAGAGCTGGGAACTTGTCAAAAAGCTATAGACCCAATATTGATAAGTACTTTGGACGTTTTGCAAAATCTCGATTTAATGGAAATTATGTGTCCCGAGAGTTTCACGCGAGAACGGATTCTTATAGAATGAGGTTTATGTCTAGGGCCTTCAAAAACGAAAGTGAAATGTTCCCTAAATTTATGCAACAAGCCGCGAGAGTGCCGGGATGGATACCTGGCAGTGCAATTCTTGGAGGTTCATTGCTAACAGATTTTTCTCCAGACAATTGTGAGTGCCCATGAGCTTTCTAGACTATTTAGATTGGCGACATATATTTAATAAATTTTCCTCTCCTTTTTATCCGTTTGAAAGGAAGCTTTTTGTTATTGTCGCTGATAATCTTGATAAGTATCGACGCACAGTCTTTTTATCTAATTTAAGTGAAGTTAACCGCCGGACCTGGGGGTTCGAAGGTTCGGAGGTTTGGTATTATAAAATTGTCAGATTTAAAGTGTCTCAGAATCGAGAGCTTTATTTTAAGTCTAAATCTGACTCAGAGAAATTATTCTCAGGGGAGATATTTGTTTGTGGAGAAGTTATTGGTTTCAATGTCTATTCTTTTCAGCAAAAGTTTTCACATATTACGTTTTCTTCCGATCCTAGAAAGTATAAAAATGTTACGGAATTCGTAGTCAAAAAGCGTTAGAGTGAGTTAGTTCTATTTTTTGACTGATCAAATCGGCTACCCAGTCTTTGTGACAGACACGAACGGCGCGGTCCTGTGGGACGGCGGGATCACGACACCGTTCGGGGTCAGCCTCGCGACGATGGGCGCCCTCACCCAAAACCTCATGTTCCCTGGTCAATATCGCGACGTCGAGACGGGATATGACGACAACTGGCACCGGACCTATGACCCGACGCTGGGGCGGTATCTATCGAGCGACCCGATTGGCTTGGCGGGAGGATTGAACCGATATGCGTATGTGGGCGGGAACCCGGTGAGTTATGTGGACCCGATGGGGCTTAATCCCGGAATTGATCGAAGGGCGGCTGCGATTGGAGAGATTGGAAGTGAGCGCGGCAGACAAGCTAGACTTCGTCACATCTATCGAAATTGTTTAAATGTAAACTTGCCAATAAATCCGGACGACGCGGAATATCGTGGGTGGGAAAGGCAACCAGATAAAAGAAATATATATCATCAATATGATGTCAATAGCCCTGGTGATAGGAAGCTGAATGTAAAGTGGATGTCTCCTGATCGCCGACGTGAAGTTATTTTTCAACATAATGGGCAAGCAGATATGTCACCTCAAAATGCCGGAACTTATAATTTTGGGACCAATGACTTGTCTCATCTTATTCTAGATATTCTTCCGTATTGGGTGCATGATAGTGGTCCCCCTGAACCATCGGATTGTGAATGTGAATCTATAGGATTGTAGAGAATTTTATGAGATTTTTATTTTATATTTTAGGTTTGTTAGTGGCTCTGGGTCTTCTATTATGCCTACCTATTGGAAGTCCTTATATTGAGATCATTTCTGAAGATAAGACCGACAGTTTTGTAGACTCATTCATCGTAACATCATCAGATGAACTTTACATGTCTTTCACAGTTATCTTGTCGAAAGATGCTGTAAACAACGAGGGATTTGAAAAATGCTCACTAACATTGCTTGGAGGTGATCAAGAAATTTATGATCTTACTGATCGTCACACACGGTATAGTGTGAGAAGCGGACAAGTTCCTATTCAAAATTATATTGTTACGTTTGTGCAAAAGGACTGTTTCCTTATAGACAGCAATAACGAATTCAAAATTCGGCCAGAACGGCGTAAGGCGACATTATGGGAAAGTATAGTAAATCAGACATAATTCTGATTTGCCCATGATCTTGATATTGCAATAGCCACAAGGCCCGCCTTGACCTATGGTAAAGCTAGTGCGACTTCGCCTATGCGCTCTCGGGCCAGATGATTTGCGACACCCTCCCTTTGGAAGAGATCACGGTCGATCTCGATGCTTGCGCCTAGCGGATTGCGGCTGGCAAGCGTCACGGGGAATATCATGCGCCTCAGCGATGTCCTCGCGACGCGGCAGACAACGCTGCTCACCGTGACCGCCCGCCGCGACGTCGTGGCGGATACCCTCGCTAATCTCTCGCCGAATGCGACGCAAGCGCGCCGGGATGAGCTGACAACCCGCCTCGCCACGCTCAGCGCACGGGTGGTGGAGCTAGAGGCGATCGTCGCAGATGTGACCGCGCGGCTGGCCGCGAATGTGCTGCGAGAGATCGAGCTGACCGAGGTCGTCACGCGTTTGCAGACGGTCGTTAGCAACCGAGAGG
>CAYPWW010000068.1:0-12509 GCA_964414555.1 uncultured Algimonas sp. | reverse complement strand
GCGTCGAGCTTGGCTTGCGCGTACATCAGTGCGGGTGTGTCTTGATCGATGAATGTATCCGGAAGAGTCATCGTGCGGATTTTCACGCCGCTATCCAAACGCCCGGCATCGGCCAGCGCGTGAAGGCAGAATGCACCAAAGCCGCCGACGGAGCCTTCTTCAATCGTGATGAGGACTTCGTGCTCATCCGCCAAACGGCAGAGAAGGTCTGTGTCCAACGGCTTGGCAAAGCGGGCGTCAGCGACAGTTGCGGACAGTCCCAACGCGTCCAGTTTTTCCGCCGCTTGCAGGGCTTCGCCCAAACGTGTGCCGTAAGAGAAAATCGCGACGCGCGAGCCTTCTCGCAACACCCGGCCTCTGCCGATTTCGAGCGGTAGCGGGTTCGGCTCAACGCCAATGCCAGTCGCTTCGCCGCGCGCATAGCGGAAACCTGTCGGGCCATCGTTGCGCGCCACAGCCGTCGCGACCATGCGCGCCAGCTCATTCTCATCGGCGGCGGCCATCAGCACCATATTCGGGAGGCAGCCCAGATAGGCGATATCAAACGCGCCCGCATGAGTTGGGCCATCCGCACCGACGAGACCCGCGCGGTCCATCGCGAAACGTACTGGCAGGTTCTGGATCGCGATATCATGGACAACTTGGTCGTAACCGCGTTGTAGGAAAGTCGAGTAGATTGCGCAGAACGGCTTATACCCATCGGCGGCGAGGCCACCCGCGAAGGTTACGGCGTGTTGTTCGGCAATGCCGACATCGAACATGCGCTCTGGATAGACTTGGCCGAATTCTTTCATGCCCGTCCCGCCCGGCATGGCCGCCGTGATCCCGACGATCTTGCTGTCTTTGCGGGCTTCCGCGATCAGGCTTTCAGCGAAGACTTTGGTATAACTCGGCGCATTGGCTTTGGCTTTGGATTGCTCACCCGTGACGACGTTGAATTTGGGCACGCCGTGATATTTGTCAGCAGAATTTTCCGCTGGCGCGTAGCCTTTGCCCTTTTGCGTCACGACATGGATGAGGACCGGGCCCTCTTTCATGTTTTTGACGTTCTCCAACACAGGGATCAGCGCGTCGAGATCGTGCCCATCAACGGGACCGACATAGTAAAAGCCCAGCTCTTCGAACCACGTTCCGCCCATAAACATACCTCGCGTATATTCTTCGGCACGTTTAGCCGTCGTTTTGATCGGACGCGGCGCATTGGCGATGGCGGATTTCGCAGCCGAACGGAGTGTCTGATAGCCGCCCGAACTGACGGTCCGAGAGAGAAGATGGCTCATCGCGCCAACGGGCGGGGCGATGGACATATCATTGTCGTTCAGGATGACGATCTGGCGCGAGTCGGTCGCGCCCGCATTATTCATCGCCTCATAGGCCATGCCAGCCGTGATCGAGCCATCGCCGATCACCGAGATGATGTGATTGTCGCGCCCGTCCAGATCGCGCGCGGCGGCAAAGCCTGCGCCCGCAGAAATCGAGGTCGAGCTGTGCGCTGCGCCGAAGGGGTCATATTCACTCTCCGCCCGCTTGGTAAATCCAGAGAGACCGCCGCCCTTGCGGAGGGTCCGGATGCGGTCACGCCGCCCCGTCAGGACCTTATGCGGATAGCACTGGTGGCCTACGTCCCAGATCAGCTTATCATCCGGCGTATCGAAGACGGCATGGATCGCGACGGTCAGTTCGACCACACCCAAGCCAGCACCCAAATGGCCGCCCGTCACAGACACAGCGTCGATGACTTCGGCGCGCACTTCGTCGGCCAGCTGCTTCAGCTGCTCGCGGTCGAGCGCTTTCATATCAGCAGGGATATTTACGGTATCGAGAAGGGGCGTTTGGGTCATTTAACTCTACAAAGGTTTTGCGGGCCTAGTGCTGTCGTTCCAGCACGAAATCCACAGTATCGCGCAAGGTTTGCGCGGCTTCGCCCCAAGGTTCAAGGTGATTCTTAGCACTCTGACCAAGGGTCGCAGCCCGCTCTCGCGCGCCGTCGAGGCCAAGAATGGACACGAATGTGGCCTTTCCGAGGTTTTCGTCCTTGCCGACGGCTTTGCCGACGGTCTCTGCGTCGCCCGTCACGTCGAGGATGTCGTCTTGGATTTGGAACGCCAGCCCCATGTCGCGCGCATAGGATGAGAGCGCTTCGATCTGGGGGTCCGTCGCACCCGATACGATGCCGCCTGCCCGCACGGCATATTCTATCAGCGCGCCGGTTTTCATGGCTTGTAGCTCTGTGATGAGGGCTTCATCGCGTTCGCCTTCTGCGACGGTGATATCCACGACTTGCCCGCCGATCATGCCGGACATACCGCCCGCTTTGGCGAGATCCGCGATCAGGGCGACTTGTATCTCTGGCGAAGTGTCTAGCTCTCCCAAAATTCCAAAACTCCGCGTCAGCAATGCGTCTCCCGCCAGAACAGCCATGGCTTCGTCAAACGCGATATGCACGGTCGGTTTACCTCTGCGCAGGGCATCATCATCCATGCAGGGCAGATCATCATGGACGAGGCTGTAGACGTGCAGACATTCCAGCGCGCACCCGGCTGTCAAAGCTGTATCGATGTCGCCGCCCAACATGCGCGCCGTCTCGACCGTCAGGAAAGGCCGCAGCCGTTTGCCTCCGCCCAGCGCGGCATAGCGCGCCGCTTCCATAATCGTAGCCTGATGCCCCTTCGGCATCGGGAGCAGTGTATTGAGACGTGTCTCAACACTCGCCGCAACCTCGCGGAGGCGGGCCGGGAAATTGGCAGCAGTAGAGGTGGAAACAGCAGCGAGGGGCATATCGCGTCTTTAGGCGTCGAAGTCCGTGACCCCGGCCTCGCCCTTGCCGTCCAAGACGATCTTTTGCACCTTCATTTGCGCGTCTTTCAACTTGCCCTCGCAATGCGCTTTCAGCTTCGCGCCGCGTTGGTAGATGTCGATGCTTTCCTCCAGCGGGGCGTCGCCGCGTTCGAGTCGTTGAACGATACCTTCCAGCTCGCTCAACGCGTCTTCGAAACTCATGTCTTTGATTATGTCTGTCATGGGGAACGTCCTAATCCGCGCACACGCGCAGTTCTATAGTTTTTCCATAAAACGGCGACGCGCGGGACAGTGCAGATCTTCCGTCCGGTCGCAGCGTTTGAAAGAGAACATCATCCGATCCGCGCGGCCCATCAGGTGATCCACCGGCACGAGGCCCGGCCCATCAAACCGCGCGCGCGAGTCTGTCGAATTATCGCGGTTGTCGCCCATGAAAAAGATATGCCCCTCTGGCACGACTTGCATTTCGGCATTGTCCAGCGGGCGGTCGTCTGTGACCTCATAGATCGTGAAGGCCTCGTCCGAGCCCGGCAGCGTTTGGTTATAAACATCCACACGCACGACGCGCTGGCTTTTATGTTCGCGGTAGAAACGCTCATCCGCCAAGATGCGCGGGACGACCTCTCCGTTGATATAGAGCTGTCCGCCAACAGTTTTCACACGATCACCGGGCAGGCCAACAACGCGCTTGATCATGACAAGCTCATTATTGGGATTGCGAAAGACAGCCACATCCCCGCGCTCGGGCAGTTTCGAGAAAATCTTCCCTTCTGGCAGAGGCAGCTTATGCAGCAGGAACGGCAGGGAGTGTTTGGAATAGCCATAGGCAAATTTCGACACATAGAGGTGATCGCCGACCTCTAATGTCGGCTGCATCGACTCACTCGGGATTTTGAAATGCCCCCAAACCAGCGTCAGAAAGGCGAGCATCACCGCGCCGAGGCCGAGGAAGAATTTCACTTCGCTCCAGAGCCATTCACCAAAGCTGCGCTTGGGTTCCGTTTCTGCCGATGTATCCGTGTCTGACATGATAGAGCGGCTCTGCCCTTTGGGACTGCGGCTTTCAACTGTCTTTTGCGGCGTAATCGGCTTACATATGGGTCATGAAAAGTCTTCTTCCCGCCCTCTTCCTGTCCGTCGCGACGCTCAGCGCCTGCGCGAGCGCGCCCGAGACCGCGCTTTCCGCTGCTCCGTCAGGGGAATATGTCCTGGACCCAACCCATGTCAGCGTCCTCTGGTCGCTCTCTCACACCGGCCTGTCCAACTATACCGCGCGCTTCGACAGCGTCTCCGGCGCACTGGATTTTGACCCCGAAAATCCCGTGAATAGCCAGTTGGACGTGCGGATCGACCCGCGCAGTGTCTCCACAGGCCTACCCGATTTCGACGAAACCCTCGCGTCCAGCGGCAACTATTTCGACGCCGATAACTATCCTGAAATCCGATTTGTCAGCACATCCGCGCGGGTGACCGGCACGAACCGCGGCACGGTGACGGGAAACTTGACCCTGCGCGGGGTGACGAAACCTGTGACATTAGAGGTCGTCTATAACGGCGCAGGCAGAAGTTTCGGCAATCCCGGCAAAACACTGGGCTTTTCGGCTGTCGGCAAGTTTAAGCGCTCTGACTTCGGGATGGATTACCTGATCACGCTCGGCAATATCGGCGATGAGATCACTTTACGGATTGAGGCGGAGTTCAACGAAGCGCGATGAGTGCCTTTGCAGACATCCTAGACACGTTGGCAGCGGGCGAGCTGGCCATCCTGCCCACGGAAACCGTCTATGGCCTCGCCGCGCGCGCAGATGACAGCGAGGCCGTCGAGAAAATCTACACCGCAAAGGGCCGCGATTTTGACAAACCGCTGGCGCTGTGCGTGCGGGATTTGGACCAAGCCCAGACCTACGGGCAGTTCGATGCGATGGCGCAGGACTTGGCGGCACAATATTGGCCCGGCCCCGTCACACTCGTCGTCCGCGCGAAGGCCGTTTTGGCGTTGGACCCCCGCGTTACTGCCAAAGCCCCCTTCGGTCGAACCATCGGCTTTCGCTGTCCTGACGTGTTTTGGCGCGAAGAGATGACCCACCCCATCGCCCTGACGAGTGCTAATCTCTCTGGCGGTGCGGATTGTGTCAGCTTGGAAGATGCAAAAGCGGAACTGGGCGAGAGGATTGCGGCGCTTCCCGCGCTTGCGGCGCTATCCGGCGCAGCCTCGACGATTCTCAGCGTGATTGACGGCGAGGTGAAAGTCCTGCGCCAAGGTGAAACGCAGGTGTCGCTATGAGCAACGGCATCGACGCCCTCAAAGTCGCCCTGCCCGCTGGTGCTTGGACGCAAGACCCAGATCTGATTGACCCGCACCTACGTGAGTGGCGGGACAAATATTTCGGCAGCACACCAATCCTACTGACGCCGCGCAGCACGGAAGAAGTCGCAACCGCCGTCAAGATTTGCGCCGAGCATGCCCTGCCCATCATGCCGCAAGGCGGGAATACCGGACTCGTTGGAGGCAACACGCCGCAAGACGAAGTCCTAATCAGCCTGAAGAAAATGACCGCGATCCGCGACATCAATCCAACAGCCAATGCGATGACCGTGGAGGCCGGCGCGACGCTACAATCCGTTCTGGACGCCGCCGATGCGGCAGATCGTAAGTTTCCGCTGACCCTGTCTTCGCAAGGTAGCGCAACGGTGGGCGGCGTGCTCTCCACCAATGCGGGCGGCAATCATGTTTTGAAATATGGCACGACGAAAGAGCTCGTCTTTGGTGTCGAGGCCGTGCTGGCGGATGGGTCCGTGTTCAACGGGCTAACCAGCCTGCGCAAGGACAACACGGGCTATGATCTCAACCGGCTCTTCCTCGGTGCGGAAGGCACGCTGGGTATCATTACGGCGGCGACTCTGAAGCTATTTCCCAAGCCAAATTATGTACAACGCGCGCTCCTCGGTTTGGACAGTGCCGCGACGGCTGTAGCTTTGTTGGAAGCGTTCCGCGCAGGCGGGCGGTTGGCCATGTTCGAGGTCATGCCCGCCATTGGCTACCGCGCAGTCGTCGATAATTTCGACGCCGTCCGCGATCCGTTCGAAGGACAGCATAGCTGGTATTTGCTCTGCGACTGGGAAGTCGATTCTGAAGAAGACGGACTTGCTATCGCAGAAAACGTGATCGGAAAAGCGTTTGAAAACAATCTTGTGGAAGACGCTGTTATTGCGGTCAATCAAACACAAGCGGCCGATATTTTATCCATTCGCGAACATATGAGTGCGGGGCAAAAGTTCCTAGGCGGTTCCGTTAAACATGACGTCACCGTGCCAATCGACCAGATTCCAGCGTTCTTCACCCGCGCAGATGCCGCCATGCAGGCTGTCGTCCCCGGCTGTCGTCCTGTAGGATTTGGGCACTTTGGCGACGGTAACATCCACTATAATATCGCCCAACCCGAAGGCGCAGACAAAGCCGCCTTCCTCGAAAATTGGGACGCACTCAGCCAGCCTGTCTTTGACATTGTCGATGAACTCGGCGGCAGCATTTCCGCCGAACATGGCATCGGCATTATGAAGCGCGACGATCTCGCTGAACGCGCCTCGCCCGTAAAGATGAAACTCTTGCGCGCCGTGAAAATCGCGCTTGATCCACAAGGGATCATGAACCCGCGTGTGATGATCTAAACCAGAAACAACACAAAAAAGTGTTGTCCGGCAGACTCGCAATTTTGGCCAAGGCTGCCTAAATAATCTATTCAACCAACCCACGGATACAGGCTCACCCGAGTCGATCTCATGAGGAGGCTTTCATGCTGACACTTCTCTCCCCTGCCAAAAAAATGAATATGGACCCAGCGCAGACCGCGCTGTCCGCAACCCGTCCGCGTTTTGAGACGGCGACGCGCGAGCTGGCAGAGCTCGCCAAAACGAAAACCGCTGACGACCTCAAAGCGCTGATGCATATCTCGGATAATCTGGCGCAGCTGAACGCGGACCGCTTTGCGGCGTTCAACCTAGATGGGCGCAGCAATTCGGCCAAACCTGCCGGATTGGCCTTTGACGGCGATGTCTACTGGGGGCTGGAGGCTAAGACGCTCTCTGATGACGATTTGGAATATGCGCAGGACCACTTGCGTATCCTGTCCGGCCTCTACGGCATCCTGCGCCCACTGGACGCGATCCAGCCCTATCGTCTGGAAATGGGCACAAAACTGGAAAATGCGCGCGGCAAGAACCTCTACGGCTTTTGGCAGGACGATCTAGCCGGCTCCCTCAATGAAGAACTGGCGGGCCACGCGGACAGCACCATCGTCAATCTGGCCTCCAACGAGTATTTCAAGGCGGCCAATACGAAAGCGCTCGCTAGCCCCGTGATTTCCGCCAAATTTATGGAAGACAAAGACGGCAAATCCCGCCCCGTGCAATATTACACGAAATTCGCGCGCGGGTTGATGGCGCGGTGGATCCTGCAAAACCGTGTGGACCGTGCCGAAGGGCTCAAGGATTTCGATGCCAATGGCTATCGGTTCGACCCTGCGCGGTCGACCGAGGACATTCTCGTCTTCTACAGACCCCAGCCCCCGAAAAAAGGCTAAGCGAGTTTGAAAGACTTCGCGCGACGTTTCGAGCAGACCGATGTTGATCGTCCGTGGCGCTTTTCGGCCGCGGATTGGTGGCAGGTCATCAAGCGCACCTTTGTCTCCGCGCAGCATGACAATGTGACCGTCATCGCGGCGGGCGTCGCGTTTTTCTCGCTGCTAGCGACATTTCCGCTGATCTCGGCGGCTTTGTCGACCTTCTCCTATTTCGCGGACCCTGGTGATGTCGACAGCATCACCGACACGGTCGCCGCCCTCCTGCCGGGAGAGGCTTACAGCATTATCGAAGCTCAAATCGTTACGGTCTTGGAGACTGATACTGAAGCGCTCGGGTTTGGTATTGCCCTGTCGCTCGGTTTTGCACTGTTCTCTGCTGGCGCGGGAATCCGCGCGATGATGCGTGCGATGAATGTCGCCTATGAAGAGCGTGAGGCGCGCTCAATCCCAGCCTTTTATGCCTATGCTACGCTGATGACGCTGGGCAGTCTGGCGTTCGTCTGGATTTCCCTGTTGGTCATTATTGGCATCCCAGCCGCGCTGAATTTCGTCAGCTTGGAAGGCACAGCGGAGGTCTCGGCGCGGGTTCTGCCTTGGGTTCTGCTGGTCAGCGTCTTTTGCATAGGCTGTGGCGTTATCTACCGCTTTGGCCCGTCACGTCGGCCTGCGCGAAAACGCTGGCTCCTACCCGGTATCGCCTTTGCCATGATTAGCTGGCTTTTTATAAGCTATAGCTTCTCGCTCTTCGTGTCGAAATTCGGGACTTATAATGAAGTCTTTGGCGGGCTCGCCTCGGTTATCATTTTGCTCGTCTGGCTCTGGCTGACGGCGAATGTCGTGATTTTAGGCGCCGAGTTGAACTCAGAATTAGAGCGCCAAACCATCTCTGACACGACACGCGGCCCCATCCGTCCGTTAGGGCAGCGCGGCGCAGTCATGGCGGATTTCCTAGCTTTGGACACGCCGGAAACACTGGCCATTGCAAAAGCGACAGAGCCTGAGCGCGATGTCTAAACGTCCACGGCGGGCTTGATCAAATCAGGCCCTAGGTTGCGCGCATTCCCGACGGCTTTATCGACCTCGTAAAACCCAAGGTCGCCACCCCCACGCAGGGTTTGCAGCACGAACTCAGGATTGACGTCTGCGTCCAACCAGCGATCCCATTGCGCTTCTGGCAAACGGACGGGCATCCGGTGGTGCAGATGTTTGACATCGCCTTGCGCCGGTGTGGTCAGGATTGTGCAGCTCAGCAGCTCTATGCCCTCTTGCACGCGCCAGCGTTCCCATAATCCGGCAAAGGCGAAAATCTCTGCGCCAACATCCTCGCCATCTTCGAAAATAAAATGCGGCGTCTTGCCCGTCTTGCCATTCGGCAGTTCCACGCGCTCCCACTCATACCATCCGGTTGTTGGGATTAGGGCGCGGCGACGTTTGAACGGCGTGCGAAAGCTGGGTTTCTCGGCGGCTGTCTCAACCCGCGCATTGAACAACGGCCGGCCTTCTGGCGGTTCCTTACGCCAAGAGGGATGCAAGCCCCAGCGCATCGGCACGACCGCGCGTTGGCCTGCACCATTAAAGGCGACAACCGGCACGACAGAGGCTGGCGCGATATTATAGCGCGGCTGCCAGTCCCATAATTTCGCCCCGCTTTCGCCCAGCGCAGGCGGAACCGCGTCGAAACGCGCCGTAATGTCGTCCAAACTGGCTGCCAATGTATAGCGTCCGCACATGAACCCGCTATAGGGACAGGCGCGCGCGAAAGGAATGAGTATGACAGTCGAACGGGTGGATTGTGTGGGCGTGGTTTGCATGCGCGGTGACAGCGTGCTGCTGATCCAGCGTGGCACAGCCCCGCGCAAAGGCGAATGGTCCATCCCCGGCGGCCGGATCGAAGCAGGCGAGACCGAGGCCGAAGCCGCCCTACGCGAGCTGTCCGAGGAAACAGGTGTGCGCGCGAACCTGCTGACTAAAATCACGGCGCTGAATGCAGATTTCGAAGGCTATCATTACCGCCTGCATGACTACCTCGCGCAGTGGACAGATGGTGATCCGGTGGCGGGCGATGATGCCGCCCAAGCCCGCTTTGTTCCCATATCAGAGATCGCCGCGCTTAACATGTGGCCCGAAACTGAGCGCATCATTCGCGAAGGTCATGCGAAAATGGCTTTGCTTTCCGCGCCGCCGGTTGCAAACTCCCACCCGTGAAGGCTGTCATCTCCATACTCGCCCTATTGGCACTCAGCGCGACCCCCGTGGCGGCGCAGGATGCGGAAGCTGAAAAGCCCCTGACAGAGCGGCAGAAACGCGAGCTGGCCCTAAAAGCGCGCGAAAAGGCCGAACTGCGTATCGAAGAAGACATGGTCACCATGACCAGTCTCGTCGAAGCGCTGTCCAAAAACCTCGGCCAGATCCATTACCTGCGCACGCTCTGCTTTGGTGTGAATGATCAGAAGTGGCGCGACTATGCCAACAACATGATGGAGGTCGAATCCGACGGGAATGTCGACCGCAAGCGCCAGCTCATCAAAGCGTTCAACGCGGGCTATTACGCCGAGAAAGAGCGCCACAGCGAATGTAGCGCCGCGGTTAGTGTCGACGTTGCCGCGCTGGCTGAGAACGGTCGTCATCTCTCGTCCATGCTCGGCGACCCCTATCGTGAGCGTTAGGTCGATGGTCGCGCCGCTTATCCCGCTTGCTCTGGGTGCAATCATCCTTGTTGGATGCGCCAAAGCCGCACAGGAAATCCGTCGGGCACAGCCTTTACCCTCCCTCGAAGGTAGTGAGTGGCGGCCAGCCGGCAGCGCGCAATTCGTCGCCTTCAAGACCGGCGGCGAGATCGCCGGCAATGCGGGCTGCAATAATTTCTTCGGCCAATATGAACAAGACGGTGAGAGCTTGAAAATTGGCGCCCTCGCCAGCACGAAGAAAATGTGCGCGGGTAAGATGGAAGCCGAAGCGGCCTTTCTAAAAGACCTACAAGATGCCCGTCGCGCCGTTGGCACACATAAGGCACTGACCCTCTTTGGGGCGGACGGCGAAGTCTTGATGGAATTGCGTCGTAGTGATTGGGATTAGAGCTGGGGACAAACCCCTGTTCCGCCTCTTGCCCCGACGACGTTGCGGAATTACGCCCCTCCTATGACTGATACTCTTACGATACGCCGCCCTGATGATTGGCATATTCACCTCCGCGATGGGCAGATGCTGGCCGATGTCGTGAATTATACGGCGCGGCAGTTTGCACGCGCGATTGTGATGCCAAATCTCAAGCCGCCCGTGACGACCGTCGCGCTGGGTCGCGCCTATCGCGACCGTATTCTGGCAGCCGTGGATCCTGCATTAGATTTCACGCCATTAATGACGGCCTATCTGACCGATGCCACAGATCCGGCGGAAATGCGCCGGGGCCATGCGGAAGGTGTGTTCACAGCGGCCAAGATGTACCCAGCCAATGCCACAACCAATTCGGCTCATGGAGTCACAGACGTCAACGCGATCCATGACGTGCTGGATGTCATGGAAGACATTGGCATGCCACTGCTCGTCCACGGCGAAGTGACCCACAGCGACGTCGATATTTTTGACCGTGAAGCCGTCTTCATCGACCAAGTGATGGTCGACATCATCCGCGAGCATCCGGGTCTGAAAGTCGTCTTCGAACATATCACCACCGCCGACGCCGTCGATTTCGTCCGCGAGGCGGGCGAGAATGTCGGCGCGACGATTACGCCGCATCACCTCGAATTTAACCGGAACGCCATTTTCCAAGGCGGTATTCGCCCACATTTCTACTGCTTGCCTATCGCCAAACGCGAACGGCATCGCTTGGCCCTGCGTGAGGCGGCGACCTCTGGTAATCCGAAATTTTTCCTCGGCACGGATACTGCGCCGCACGCCATTGGCGCCAAAGAAAGCGCCTGCGGTTGTGCGGGAATATTCTGCGCCCCTTACGCACTAGAGGCCTATGCGAAAGTCTTCGAAGAAGAAGGCGCGCTGGATAAGCTGGAAGGCTTTGCCAGTGTCTTTGGGCCGCGATTTTACGACCTGCCCCTGAATGAAGGCACCGTGACATTGACCCGATCCGGCGTCGATGTGCCAGAGCGCCTAAATTTGGCAGAGACGGTCATTCCATTTCACTCGGGCGCGCGGCTGGAGTGGTCCCTCACCTAATCAGAGCAGAGCTTTTGCGGCCATCTGACCACGAAGCCCATCTGCCCACGAGACATTGAACGCGATATAGCCGCGCATAAAAAAACCGCAGCCAAGGCCGCGGTTTCTTTATTTGGATTGAGCTGAAGCTCTAGCCCTCAGCAGCTTCCGCACGTTCGCGGTCGATTTTGCCTTTAGCACTCTCGTCGCGATCGACGAATTCGATGACGGCCATTGGCGCATTGTCACCATAGCGGAAGCCCGCTTTCATGATGCGGATATAACCGCCTTGGCGATCTTTATAGCGTGGGCCGAGGACGTCGAAGAGCTTCTTGGACATCTCTTTGTTCCGTGTGCGCGCAATGGCGATACGGCGCGAGTTCAGGTCACCCTTTTTCGCGAGCGTGACGAGCTTCTCCACGAAGGGACGGAGCTCTTTCGCTTTTGGCAGGGTTGTCACGATCTGCTCATGCTCGATCAAAGAGCTGGACATGTTCGCGAACATCGCCTTGCGGTGCGAGGCGGTGCGGTTGAGTTTACGATGGGCGATTTTGTGACGCATGGCTTAATCTCTTGCGATTATCTGGACCGGAAATCTAAGGGGGACCCCTTAGATGTGGTCGTCATATTTCTTGGCGAGTTCTTCGATATTTTCCGGCGGCCAGTTTGGCGCGTCCATACCCAGGTGCAGACCCATGGCGGCGAGAACTTCTTTGATCTCGTTTAGGGACTTACGACCAAAGTTTGGCGTACGGAGCATCTCGGCTTCTGATTTCTGGATCAGATCACCGATGTAAACGATGTTATCGTTCTTGAGGCAGTTAGCTGAACGCACAGACAGCTCCAGCTCGTCGACCTTACGCAGCAGCGCAGGGTTAAAGTCGAGCTCTGGCTTCTCTTCACCGCGCGACACATCTTCCGGATCGTCAAAGTTCACGAAGACTTGGAACTGGTCTTGCAGGATACGCGCAGCGACGGCGA
>CAYPWW010000067.1:0-12557 GCA_964414555.1 uncultured Algimonas sp. | reverse complement strand
GCCGCTTCCACATCGTCTTGCCGCATCAAACTCTCGCCGATCAGATAGCCTTGCGCGCCATTCTCGGCGAGGCGGAGGATGTCATCCTGCGTGAAAATCCCGGACTCTGCGATCAGCGTGCAACCGTTGGGTGCCATCGGGGCGAGGCGGTCAAACGTGTCCAATGTCGTGTCGAATGTGCGCAGGTCGCGATTGTTAATTCCGATGAGCGTCGCGCCAAGATCGATCGCGCGCCGTAGTTCCGCTTCGTCATGGGTTTCAACCAACGCATCGAGGCCGAGCGCCTTAGCTTCTGTGAACAATTCCGCCGCTGTCTCGTCGTCAATCATCGCCATGATGATGAGGATGCAATCCGCACCCATGGCCGCGCTCTCCGCGATTTGGATCGGATCGAGCATGAAGTCTTTGCGCAGCAGGGGCAGGGCGGTTGTCTCCCGCACGGCTTTGAAAATGGCGTTGCTGCCTTGAAAGCCAGGACCATCGGTCAGGACAGAGAGGCATGTTGCGCCGCCAGCTGTATAGGCGCGGGCGATCTCTTCGGCATCGAAATCCTCACGGATGATACCTTTGGAGGGACTGGCTTTTTTGACTTCGCAGATGAGAGCGGGACCAGTGGCATTGCGTATGGCGGCCTCAAATCCGCGCGGGCGGGCTAAAGCTGCAGCTTGTTTGCGTAAGGTTTCAATCGTTGTGCGCACTTTGAGAGAGGCGACTTCCTCGGCTTTATAGGTCGCGATGCGTTTCAGCACGTCAGGGGCGTCCATCAGGCTACCCATGAGAGAACGCTGCCAGCTTTGCGAGGGTTGCTTTGGCCGCGCCGGATGCAATCGACTCTCTTGCAATTTCAATGCCTTCCGTAATTGAGTTTGCGTGACCTGCGATGTTCAGCGCTGCGCCGGCATTCAGTACGACAATGTCGGCGTAAGCGCCCTTAGCGCCATCCAAGAGGGTAGAAAGAGCCGCTGCGTTTGTCGCAGGGTTTCCGCCTCTAAGGGCATCTGCTTTGACCGTTGAGAGGCCAAAGGCTTTCGGGGAAATATGGGTTTCCGTCACGCCATCCTGCGTGACATCTGCCACCGCGCTCAATCCTGTCGTCGTAATTTCGTCTAAACCATCGAGCCCGTGAACCACTTTGGCACGGGTTACACCGTTTGCCTGCAAAGCCTCTGCCATGGGCATGACGAGATCGGCTTCCGCACTCCCGACCAGCATGTATTCGACACTTCCCGGATTACATAATGGTCCCAAGCGGTTGAATATCGTGCGTTTTCCAATCTTTCGGCGCGCTGGCCCGACATGGCGAAGCGTAGGGTGGTAAGTCGGGGCAAAGAGAAAGCCCATGTTAACTTCGTGGACGGCGGCGGCGGCGCGCTCTGGCGTCATGGCGATATTTACGCCGAGTTCGGACAGCGTGTCAGCGGTCCCGGTTGGGCTGCTGGCGCCGCGATTGCCATGCTTGGCAACAGGCACACCCGCGCCCGCAACGACGAGGGCGGCGGCCGTTGAAATGGACAGTGTCTTCAAGCCTGTCCCACCCGTGCCAACGATATCAATCGCGCCCTCTGGCACATCAACGCGGACCATATGTTCGCGCATCACAGCGACCCCGGCGGCAAGCTGTTCCGCGCCAACGCCTTCCGCTTCGATCTGGGTGAGGATCGCGACCGTGTCCTCCAGCGACATGTCGCCTGACAGCATTTGCATCAATGCGGCGCGGACGTCTGCGCCTGTCATTGTGACAACTCCAGAAACGCTTTGATCAGCGCATGACCATTCTCGGACGCGATGGATTCTGGATGAAATTGCAAGCCGTGGATCGGGCGTGTCTTATGGCGCAAGCCCATAATTTCGCCGTCGGCCGTCCAAGCGTTGACATGCAATACATCCGGCAAGCTCTCGCGTTCCACCGAGAGCGAGTGATAGCGCGTCGCGTTGAAGGGGCTTTCCAAGCCGGCAAACAAGCCCGTTCCGTCATGTTCAATCGGCGAGATTTTGCCATGCATGATCTCTTTCGCGCGGATGACCTTGCCGCCAAAAACTTGCCCAATACTTTGCTGGCCGAGGCAAATACCGAGGATGGGCAGATCGTCCGGCGCGTTCGCGATCAGGTCGAGGCAGATGCCCGCTTCATTCGGAGTCTTGGGCCCCGGCGACAGCAGGATCGCCGACGCCCCGCGATCCAGCGCTTCCCCAACACTGAGATCATCATTGCGCACGACCTCTGTTTTCGCGCCCATCTCCTGCGCGTAATGCACGAGGTTATAGGTAAAGCTGTCATAATTATCGATGACGAGAAGCATTAGGTATTGCCTCCAAAACGCACGCTTTGCTCTGCCGCACGAAAGAGGGCCGCGCTTTTGTGCAAGGTCTCCTCGAATTCCATCTGCGGGACGCTGTCCATGACGATGCCTGCGCCCGCACGAACGTGGAGCGTGCCGTCTGTCACGATGGCTGTGCGCAGGGCGATGGCCGTGTCCATACTGCCATTGACGCTGATATAGCCGACGGCTCCAGCGTAGATGCCGCGCTTTTCGTCTTCCAACTCGTCGATAATTTCCATCGCACGGACCTTGGGCGCGCCGCTAACCGTGCCAGCCGGGAAGCCTGCGAAGAGCGCGTCCAGTGTGTCCAAGCCGTCGCGGATATCGCCTTCGACATTGGACACGATATGCATGACGTGGCTGTAGCGCTCGACGTTGAATTCTTCCGTGACGCGCACTGTGCCGGGCTTGGCCACGCGGCCAACATCATTACGGCCGAGGTCTAGCAGCATCAGATGTTCGGCACATTCCTTGGGATCAGCGAGAAGCTCTGCCTCCAAGCGCTGATCTTCAGCCGCCGTCTTGCCGCGCGGGCGCGTGCCTGCAATCGGACGGACCGTGACAACACCGTCACGCAAACGCACGAGGATTTCCGGGCTAGAGCCGATGATCTGATGCGGGCCAAAGTCGAGAAAATAGAGAAAGGGCGAGGGGTTCATTCGCCGCAGGGAACGATAAAGTGCAAACGGACTGGCGGGCAGGGGCGCGGACAGTCGCTGGCCAATCACGACCTGAAATACATCGCCCGCGAGGATGTAGTCTTTGGCCGTCTCGACCCGTTTGGCAAAGGCTTGCGCCGTTGTGCCCAGTTTTGGAGTCAGCGTCGGGACATCTACATCGCGGTCCAGATTGGCAGAGACGGGCAGTGCAAGATCGCGGGCAACCGCCTCAATCCGCGTGCAGGCGGCGTCATAGTCCTCTGGCCCCGCGCAAGGGCTGCCGATGATGATTTCTTGGGCGACCTGATCAAAGATACAAACGATGCGCGGACGCACCATAATCGCGTCGGGCGCACCGATGGGATCAACAAGGTCTGCGGGCAGATGTTCGACTTGCCGCACCATGTCATAGCCGAGATAGCCGAACAGGCCAGACGCCATCGGCGGGATGCCTTCGGGGAGGTCAAATTGCACTTCGGATTGCACGGCGCGCAGGGCGTCGAGCGGTTTGCCGTCGCAATCTGTGAAGCTCTGTCCAGCGTCGCGGGAGACCTCACTCGTCTCGCCGTCCGCGCGCCAGATAATGTCTGGGTCAAAGCCGAAAAAGCTATAGCGCCCGCGTTGTTCGCCGCCCGTCACGGACTCGAACAAGAACGCATAGGGGCGGCCTTGCGCAGCTTTCAGGAAAGCATAGACAGGCGTGTCGAGGTCATTGACGACACGCGCAAAGACGAGCTGCGGCCCGTCTGCAGGAGGGGATAGATCGAGCGCCACTTAGTTCGGCGCGTCAATGCCCAGCACAGCGCGGACTTGGTCAGGGTATTCCCGCAGCTCATGCTCGCGCAGAACCGCTTGCTGATAAGCCGACTGAATATCAGAGCTGATCTCAGAGCTGATCCGTTCTTGCAGCGTTTCCAGCATTTCGCCCGCAAAACCGTCTGAGTTCGGCACGATCTGGTCCAGACGCCCGATGACATAGGTCTGAGGTTGTGCCCCATCTCCACGCGCGATTTTGCCGGGCTCGCCATTCAACAATTCAACGATCACGCTGTTGCTGAGATCACGTGGCGGGTTGGCGCGCGGCAGGATGATGTCACGCAATTCGGCAGCTTCGCCGAGGTCTTCTGCTAAGGCTTCGAGCGTTTTTCCTTCGCGGAGCTGGGCTTCCAATTCGACGCCCTTCGCAATGAGAGCCGTGTCGATTTGCTCATTCGTCCAAGCGAGGGTGACGTCATCTCGGATATCTTCCAGCGGTCGGATCACACTGTCGATGACATCTGTGACGCGGAAGACAGCCAAACCTTCTCCAGTCGTCTGGATCGGGTCGCCGTCAAATCCGATGTCGGCTGTGAAAATCTCGCGCAGGAGATTGTCATCTGCCGCAATGCCAGGAATTCGCGTCGAACCTGTCAGGCGCAAGCCATCTTGTGTTTGTCCCACGCGGTCGATGAAATCATAGCTTTCCATCGGTAGATCCAGCGACTTGGCAATGTCTTCGAGTGACTGACCTTCTGTCAGCCCCGTCTCAATATCGCCTTGCAGGTCGTTGATCCGGCTTTTCGCGCCGTCCAGCGCAATCGCGCGGCGGAGTTCTGGTTCCAAGGCGGCAAAGCTGGGTGTCTGCGCAGGCGTGACGGCTGCGGCGTAGACGGCTTCCCAGCCGCCAAAGCTATTCTCTGCAGCTTTGGCTTCTCCCGCTTTCAGGGCGAAAGCTGTTTCATCCGTTTGCGGGTCGAGCAGCTGGTCCGCTGTGACGCCGTCAAATCGGTCAGGGCTGACGAGGCCGAGCGCGGCTGCTACCAAATCAGGTTCTTCACCCTTGGCCAGTCGTTCTGCGGCTTCGGTTGCCTTGGCTTCATCGCCAGCGGAGAGGACGACAATATCGCGGGTTTCGGCCGAGCCCAGTTCGCCTTTGGCAATGCGGAATTCGAATTCTTCTTTGACCTGTTCTTCTGTGACTTGGATGTCCTGCGCGAGGCCCGAGGGCTCCAAACGGATCATCGTCACCTGACGATATTCCGGCGCCGTATAGCGGACGGCGTTGGCAGAGATATAAGACTGCAGCTGCGCATCTGTGGGCGCAGGTGGCGTGTCGACGGCCTCGGCGTTCAGGACGAGTGCCGTGCCACTGCGTTGTTCTTGCACAAAGTCAAAGAAGCGCTTCGCATATCCCGTGGGCGCTTGGATGCCAGAGACGATCGCATCGACAGATTGTGTGCGGCGAAGGTCGCGCAAGACATCTTCTTCATATTGCTGGATCGTGTAGTCGCGACGAAATGCCAGCAGGCTGTCCAGTTTCGCACGGTCAAACTCGCCCGTAATACTCGATTGGAAAGCGGGATTGGACTCGATCTCGCGACGCGCATCGGCACGGTTGACGCCCACGCCGAGGTCATCGGCATCTTTCGCAATAACGGATTGCGTCTGATAATTTTGGATCAGCTGACGGTGAATGCCTTGGCGATAGGCTTCCTCATTCGTTAGACCTTCGCCGCGCTGCTCGGCAATGGTGCGCAGTTGCGCGCGCATATCACGATCAAATGTGCGGGTGCTGACGCTCTCATCGCCGACACTGATGACAGCGTTGCGGACACCGGGAACGAAAATGTCGTTCACACCCCAAACGGCAAAGGCCAGAACGAGCAGCCCGACAAGGACGGCCACGAAGCCACTGCGAATTTTTGCACCGATCGAATTAGCCATACGACTGAGTCCCGAAAAGAGGATGAATTCTAGGCTCGTTCCATAACCTTGCCCCATCGCGTCTGCAAGGCTGCTTGCCACGCGGACAGGGGTCTGCGAGACGACTTTTAAGGAGAGTTTTATGACCGACCCGATCCGAACGCTGATTGCGGCCAATTGGAAGATGCATGGCGACCTAGGCTGGGCCACGAAACCTGCGCAATTTGAAGACCTTATGCCAGCCGCAGACCGTGCGCATCTAGATGTCTTGATCTGCCCGCCTGCAATCCTTTTGACCGCGCTGACTAGCTCTGCCGAAGCGGCTCATGTTCGTCTGGGTGGGCAGGATATTCATGCCGCCGTCTCTGGCGCACACACAGGGCAGATGTCTGCTGAGATGTTCGCCAATGCTGGCGCAACCTATATCATTGTCGGCCATAGCGAATGCCGTGCCGCAGGCGATACAGACGCAGATGTTTACGCCAAAGCCGAAGCTGCCGCGCGGGCAGGCCTCACGCCGATCATCTGCGTCGGGGAAACACTCGACCAGCGCGAGGCCGGCGATGCGCTTTCTGTTGTGCAAGATCAGATCACGGCGTCTGTCCCAGAAATCTCCGATTACGTTATCGCCTATGAGCCTGTCTGGGCGATCGGCACGGGCAAGGTGGCGACACCGCAAGATGTTGCAGAGATGCATGACGCGATCCGCGATCAAGTGGGTGAGGGTGTCCGATTGCTTTACGGCGGTTCCGTTAAGCCCGCGAATGCTGAAGCGCTCTTGGCGTTAGAGAATGTCAACGGCGCGCTGATCGGGGGCGCGGGGCTGGACATGGAGAGCTTGGCAGAGATCGCAAAGCTGGCGCCGAAACACGGTTAACCAAACGCTAACGTCTCCCGCCCCACAGTTAGTTTACCGAATCAACTGGGGTCTCTCATGCGCTTTTTGTCCGTCGCCGCTTTCAGCTTACTTCTCTCTGCGCCAGCTTTCGCAGCTGACCTTGGTCAATATCGACCCGGCACGCCCTATGCTAGCGCCGTAGCGCCCGGTGCAGATGTCTGTGCGAACCAGTGCAGTGGCGATGCGCAATGTCGCGGCTGGAACTATGTCAAAGCGAACCCGCGCGCGCCGGGCGTTTGCGAGTTTATGTCCAGTGTCGCCGCGCCCATCGCCTCGGCGATCTCGATCTCAGGTGAAGGCGTGAACGCGACGCCGTTTTCTTCTCGTCTTACGTCAGGTGGCACGAACACGGTCCGCGTCGGGACGAGCGCCGCTCTGACGCCCAATACAGTTCGCGTTGGGCAAGCCGTACCACAAGCGCAATCGCGCCGTGTCATCCGCCAAGCTGTTCCGCAGCGTACGGCTCCGCAGACCGCGTCTATTCCTATGGAGAATATGAGCCTCACGGCGCAGCAAAACCGTTATCGCAATGCGGCAGCCCCGCGTGCGCAAATGCCCGTCCAACAGCCACGGATGCAGCAGCCACAAATGCGGCAACCACACATGCAACGCCCGCAATTCCGTCCTGCGCTGGATGCCTCACCGCAGGCCCGCCGTCCTGTCCAACAAGCGCCCGCGCAACAAACCCCCGTTCAGCGACCTTTGCAACAACGTCCACAGCAAGCCCCTGTCCAGCAAAGTCGGCCGCAAGTCCCGCAAGCCTATGCCCCGCAACAGCAAGACGCACCACGCCCACCTCAAGCGCAAACAATGCCGCGCCGGTCCGTTGCAGAAGCGCCTATCGCAGTGACACGACGACCAGCCCCCGTTGCGGCTTTGGCACCTGCCGAAGCGAAACAAAGCCTATTCGGTCGTTTGAATGATGATGCTGCGCCCGTGCAGTCGCGTCCAACGACGCCTGTGACGCAGGAAAACCTGCCGCCACTCGCTGGAGGCCGCTAGGTAAACTTCGCCCAAAGTCGTTTCGCACCATAAAATAGCGCGACGGAAGACAGGCGGAACCAACCGAAGACAACGAAAAACACGAATAGTCCCGCGATCGTGAAAAGCAGGCTGTCTGAGAAGCGGTCTGCGTCATAATTGAAGCCGCGCAAGGTCTGGTTGCCGCCAGAAAGTGCGGCGATGACGCCGAGAAACACCCAAATACCGACCCAGTAGAAATTCGCCACCGCATTTTTACGTGGATAGAGAGTCGCAGGGAGAAAGCAGAGGCTCACGAAAGCAATCGTGACGCCCAACATGACGAATCCCGGTAGATATTGTGCAATCATGAAACGTCTCTCACGTCAGTGGTTCACCCAGCCACTGCGTTTCAAGTCTCATGCCGGAACGCGCTGATCCCGTGTCAAATCCGTTAGATTACGAAGATGTCACGCGCGCTCTTTCGTTGTCAGGAAGCGGATGTCCGGGTTTTTCTCTTGGGCATAGCCGACGTCCCACGCAGATTTCGCGAGGTAAACGGGCGCGCCGTCGACATCTGTTCCCGTCGTCATCATGTTCTTATCGACGAAAGTCTCAACGATCTTGGGGTCATCCGACGCCAACCAGCGCGCGGTTTGATAGGCGGGCTGCTCGAACGTGACTTCCAGCCCGTATTCCGTCTTAATCCGCTCGGCCATAACGTCGATCTGCAACGACCCCACCGCGCCAACGATCATATCTGCGCCGAAATTCGGTTTGAACAGCTGGGTCACGCCTTCTTCGGCGAGGCTCTCTAGCGCTTTGCGGAGATGTTTCGCTTTCAACGGATCTTTCAGCTGCGCTCTGCGCAGGATTTCCGGCGCGAAGTTCGGGATGCCCGCGAAGATGACCTTGCCGCTCTCCGACAGGCTATCCCCAACCCGCAGCGCGCCATGGTTCGGAATCCCGATCACATCGCCCGCATAAGCATTTTCCGCCAGCTCTCGATCTTGCGCGAAGAACAAGATCGGGTTGTGGACTGAGATGGTTTTATTCTCTGCCGTTTTCAGCTTCATGCCGCGCTTAAACTCGCCGGAGCACATGCGCAGGAACGCCACACGGTCACGATGGTTCAGGTCCATATTGGCCTGAACTTTGAAGACAAAGCCCGCGACTTCCTTGCCGGTGGGCAGGATTTCGACAGCTTGGCCGGCTTTCTTGGCGGTTTCCGGCTGTGGTTCGGGGCAAAACTCGGCGAGGGCGTTGATGAGCTCCAACACACCGAATTTGCGCAAGGCACTGCCGAAATAGACGGGCGTCATATGACCTTCGCGAAAGCTCTGCTCGTTGAAGTCGGGGTATTCTTTGGCCAGCTCTTGCTCTTCGGTAAACTCTGCTAGCAGATCGTCATCATTGAACAACGCGCCGATAGAGTTACCGTCCATCTGGGTCAGGACATGTTCGCCGCCATCTTCTGGCTTGGTGAAAGACAGGAAATCCCCCGTGCGCAGATCGGCGACACCGCGAAAGCGACGACCGGACGCGGCAGGCCATTGCATTGGCACAACGTCGAGGGCGAGCTTGTCCTCGATCTCTGAGATCAAATCGAACGGGTCCACACCTTCGCGGTCGAGCTTGTTGATGAAGGTGATGATCGGAATATCGCGCAGGCGGCACACCTCGAACAGCTTCAGGGTCTGCGGCTCAATGCCTTTCGCGACGTCCAGCACCATGACGGCGCAATCGGCGGCGGTTAGCGTGCGATAGGTATCTTCCGAGAAATCCTCATGGCCCGGCGTGTCCAGCAGGTTAAAGATCAGGTCTTTATGCTCGAACGTCATGACAGACGAGGATACGGAGATCCCGCGCTCTTGCTCGATCTTCATCCAGTCCGATTGCGTCCGGCGCGCTTCGCCGCGTGCGGCCACGCGTCCGGCCTGATGGATTGCGCCCGCCGCCAGCAGCATGTTTTCCGTCAGCGTCGTCTTACCTGCATCTGGATGAGAGATGATGGCAAAGACTCGACGACGAGACGGTTCAGTTTGAAGGGCCTTGGACATAAGGCGCGGATAGGCGGGATGCGCTCTGCCGACAAGCCTCAATTGGCGTGTCGGCAGAGGCTTTTAACTTAGCGGCGCTGGATACGCGGCGAAGGCTTTTTTGGCCGGGGTCTCTCAAACTTGGTGGCTTGCGTGGCGTCATCGACACAGTCGCAATTCGCGTCAGTTGCGCCCGCTTCGGTCACGCAGCCGACAGCCTCAAGTGCAGGTTTGACGCTGCCCATGTGGCCTTCAATTCGGTAGAACCCCTCATCGCCGTCGCCCTTGACGAGTAAGGTCACGGTGATCTTACTGCGGCCGTCTTTCGCGCGATAGGTGAAGCTGGTCTTGCCTGCGTCGCCCTCTGCGATTTGTGCCGAGAGATCTTGAGACGCTTTCGATAGCATCGTGCTGACATCCGCTTCCAAGCGCCAATTATTATCGAAACCGTTGGCTCTCAGTGTCTGGCCTACGAGTTCCCGCAAACGAATATTCAGTTTTTCTGGCCCCGCATCATAGGTCAGGCCGATTTGCTCTGCGCCAAACTGCCCTGGTGAGACAAGTTTTTTGGCTGGGTCTTTTTTAATAATGATGTCGATGCCAGCGATCGGGTCATTCCCACCCTGTGCAAAGGCAGCAGAGGATAGAGCCGTCGTGACGGCGAGTGTGGCAGCTAAAATAAAATGTTTCATGGTGTTCTCCTGTGGTGATGTGAGAACAGTGCGCCCATCCTCTTATGTCATCTGTGATAGGGATCACGCCTGGATGCAAATTGAAACCTGTGTTCATCTAGGTTTCATCTTTACAGCTGTGGCCGCAGTTGCGACCAACTTCCGTATGACCGCTCTGACCGACTCCCAGCTTGACGCTGCTCAATCCGCTGCTGCGGCCCTTGATGCGGCGGCGGGCGGTATGCGGGTCTTGTCGTCCTTGGCGTGGGACCGAGATATGCGCGCGCCGTTCCTAAAATCAGGAAAGCTACCCGCACCGGACTACCCCAGCGTCGATACGTCCAAAGCGCGCGCGGCCATTGCGGATGCGCGTAAATTTATAGACGGGGAGCATGTCGTTATGGAATGGCTGTCGCGCACGGCGCAGGCGCTAGAGACGACGGCCAATCTGATCGACACGCGGGGAACACGCGCGTTTTTCAACCATTCGGTCGAACTTTATGGCCAGCCGACGCGGTTGATGCTGGATAAGAAAACCCAAGTGCTGGACCTCGCGCGGCATATGGATGCGACTCTAGACGGGATCGATTTCGATCAGCTCGTCGTCGACGGTTATGAGGAAGAGCTGGACGCCGAAGAATTCGCGGAAGCCTTGGAAGAAAAGCTAGACTGGCACTTTGGTGAAGATGCGCCCAATGTTGTTGTGTCAGAGGATGTCTCGGCCAAAGCGGCGGCATCATCTACGCGGATACGTGTGCGTGCAGATGCCGAGTTTACCGACCGTGACGTCGACCAATTGCTCCACCACGAAGCGCTCGTCCATTCCGCAACAGGATTGAATGGTCGGACGCAAGACGCTTTTCCAATCCTGCGACGTGGCCACCCCGGCACGACAGAGGTGCAAGAGGGACTCGCCGTCTTTGCCGAAGTCATCACGGGCACGATGGACCCACGGCGCTTTCGGCGGCTCTCCGGCCGCGTGATGGGGATTCAAATGTCGATAGAGGGCGCTGATTTTAAAGAGGTTTTTGACTTTTTCAACGCGCGGATCGACGATCCTGAGCAAGCCTATGAAAACACGCGCCGCGTGTTTCGCGGTGGGGTGATGTCGGGCGGCGCGCCCTTTACGAAAGACATGGTTTATCTAAACGGGTTGCTGCGCGTGCATAATTTCATACGCACAGCGGTGAAGCTGCGTCGGTCTGATCTGATCCGTGTCATGTTTGTGGGTAAGCTGGATATTGAAGATATTCCGGCGCTGGCGCAGCTGGCCAGTCAGGGGCACATCAAATCGCCCGTCCATATGCCGCCTTGGGCGAAGGACCTGCGTTTCCTCGTCAGCTATATGGCCTATTCGGCGTTCCTCAATCAGGTGAAAATGCCGGGTTTCCAACGCTATTACGAGGCGGAGCTGGAGGAAGTCCCGGATGTGTGGGGCTTTACCGGTAGCAGTGAAGGTCGCGACAAAGGCCGCAAAGAGATCATGGATTTTTAATCCGCGTCTTTCGCACCCACGCGCGCCAGTACAGCCTTCGGAATATCATAATAGTCAATGACATAGTCATGACTGCTAAGGCCGATCATTTCGCGCTGGATGAAGAAAGCATAGACCGCATCAGCAGCGGCTTGCGTATTACGCGGATCACCATTGCTCTTGGCATAGGACTCTAAAGCCACGGTCATCCTGTCTGCGGCGAGGCCTAGGGCAAAAGCCTGCTCGCCACGCATCTCTGCTTCTAAAGCCTCCGCGCCGCTTGGCTGCCGCGTGCCGTGCTCTGGCAGGTTGGTCAGCGATTTCGGCGGTCGGATCATCAGTGGTGGCTATCCCTCTCGGCGGGTCAGGAAGGCGAGCCGTTCGAACAAATGCACATCTTGCTCGTTTTTCAGCAATGCACCGTGGAGCGGCGGGATCATCTTCTTCGGATCGGCTTCTTTGATTGTCTCTGGATCAATGTCCTCAACGAGGAGCAGCTTCAGCCAATCTAGCAGCTCTGATGTGGACGGCTTCTTTTTCAATCCCGGCATGGCGCGAACCTCGAAAAAGCGTTTCAGCGCAGCAGAGAGCATCCGCTGTTTGATGTCAGGGAAATGGACCTGAACGATCTGGGCCATCGTTTCGTCATCTGGGAATTGGATGTAGTGGAAGAAACAGCGGCGCAGAAAGGCGTCCGGTAGATCTTTCTCATTATTCGAGGTGATGATGATGATCGGGCGTTGCTTCGCCGTGATCGTCTCGCCGGTCTCGTAGACGGAGAAGCTCATCTTATCGAGCTCGTGCAAGAGGTCATTCGGAAATTCGATATCGGCTTTGTCGATTTCATCAATCA
>CAYPWW010000066.1:7287-13206 GCA_964414555.1 uncultured Algimonas sp. | reverse complement strand
AGACACAGGCGCGGACGCGATCCATCCCGGCTATGGCTTTCTCTCGGAAAATCCCGATTTCGTGCGCGCCTGCGCAAAAGCCAATATCACCTTCATCGGACCATCCGCCGATGCCATGGAGGCGATGGGCCTGAAAGACGCCGCGAAGAAGCTGATGGATGATGCAGGCGTGCCGATCACGCCGGGCTATCACGGCAAAGATCAGTCGCTAAAATTGCTCAAGGCAAAAGCTGGGATGATCGGCTATCCCGTCCTGATCAAGGCCGTCGCGGGTGGCGGCGGTAAAGGCATGCGCAAGGTCGAGGCGGACGCAGATTTCGACGCGGCACTCGCGTCCTGCAAACGTGAAGCGTCTAGCTCTTTCGGCAATGATGACGTGTTGATTGAGAAATATATCCAATCCCCGCGCCACATTGAGGTACAGGTCTTTGGCGACACGCACGGCAGCATCGTCCACATGTTCGAGCGCGATTGCTCGCTGCAACGCCGCCACCAAAAAGTCATCGAAGAAGCCCCTGCCCCTGGCATGACGGATGCCGTCCGCAAAGCCATGACCGATGCGGCGATTCAAGCCGCCAAAGCCGTCAACTATGTCGGCGCAGGCACGGTGGAATTCATTGTCGACGGGTCAGGCAAACTTCGCACCGACGGCTTCTGGTTTATGGAAATGAACACCCGCCTGCAGGTGGAGCATCCCGTCACGGAAGAGATCACAGGGTTAGATTTGGTGGAGTGGCAAATCCGCGTCGCGCGCGGGGAAAAGCTACCGAAACAGGGCGCGATCACGATGGAAGGTCACGCGATTGAGGCAAGGATTTACGCAGAAGATCCGGCGAATGGTTTTCTGCCGAGCGTGGGGCAAATTAGGCACATTGATTTAACGACTGAAATTGACTCAGACATGCGATCGCGGGTCGATACAAGTGTCGAAGAAGGAGATGTAGTTTCTATTTTCTACGACCCCATGATTGCCAAAGCTATCGTCTGGTCAGAGAGTCGCGAATACACAAGCGGCCTGCTTCAAAATTTTATTTCAGACATTGAAGCAACTGGCGTCACTACCAATGCAGGCTTCGTTACACGATGCCTTAACCACCCTGCTTTTCTAAGTGCTGATATAAGCACACATTTTATTGAACAATATTCAGAGGCTCTTCAATCTCCTGATTATTTAAACCGCGATGAAATTTATGCCATTGCGGCGCGCACGCTTAGGAATAAAGACATCGCTGATGATGAACCCTTTAGCGACTTAAGCGGGTGGAGACTTAATAATACGCGGCCAATGATCTATCGCTTCGCTGGCCCTTCAGGCGAAATGGTTGTGGAGCTTAATGTATCAACACAACAAGACGTCACTGCACATGTGAATGGCCGCTTCGTCAGGCTATCTTTAGATGATGAAGTTCAATCGCACAGTAATGAAGAAGCACTCAGCTATGAATATGCTTGGTCCACTATCGTAAAACCCGAGTACGTATCCTTGCGACGTGCAAGCGAAACTATAATTGTTCCCAGATATATCGCGGGAGGTGACGGAGTTACAATCACATCCGACTTCCTCACCGCGCCCATGCCTGGCAAAATCATAGCCCTCAACTGCGCACCCGGCGACACCGTCAAATTCGGCGATCCGCTCGTCATCATGGAAGCCATGAAGATGGAGCAGACGCTTTCCGCGACGCGCGATGGGATTGTCGCAGAGGTCAGTGCGGCTGTGGGCGAGCTGGTGAGTGACGGCGCACTACTCGTACGCCTTGAGCCAGACGAGACATAAGAGAAGAGACGTAAGACATGACCACATCCTACCCTTCCCTGAAATTCGGACATTCGGAAACAACAGAGATGATCCGTGAGACGGTGTATCAGTTTTGCCAGAAAGAGCTGATGCCTATTGCGGATGCCGTCGATGCGACGAATAAATTCCCGCGCGAGTTGTGGGCGCCAATGGGAGAGCTGGGCTTGCACGGCATCACCGTTCCAGAGGCCGATGGCGGCTTGGGGTTGGGCTATTTGGAACACACAATTGCGATTGAAGAAGTCAGTCGCGCGAGTGCTTCCGTCGGCCTGTCTTATGGGGCGCATTCCAACCTCTGCATCAATCAGATTGCGCGCTGGGGAAATACTGAGCAAAAATCTAAATATTTGCCGAAATTAATTAGTGGCGAGCATTTGGGCAGCCTCGCGATGAGTGAGCCTGGCGCGGGGTCCGACGTGATGTCCATGCAGTTGAAAGCCGAGAGCGCGCAGGGCGGCTATCTCCTCAACGGCAATAAAATGTGGATCACGAATGCCCCGACCGCAGATGTGCTGATGGTCTATGCCAAGACCGACCCGAGCGCGGGATCGAAATCTGTTTCCGCCTTCCTGATCGAACCGGGTTTTGACGGATTTTCGACAGCGCAGAAACTCGACAAGTTGGGCATGCGCGGGTCGGATACTTGCGAGCTGGTGTTTGAGGACTGTTATGTGCCGGAGGACAATGTCATCGGCGATCTGGGTCAGGGCGCGGCGATCATGATGAGTGGTCTGGATTATGAACGCGTCGTGCTGTCCGCCGTATCCATCGGCATTATGCAGGCCTGCCTCGACACGGTGTTGCCCTATATTCATGAGCGCAAACAATTCGGCAAAGCCATCGGCGAGTTCCAACTGATGCAAGGCAAGCTGGCGGACATGTATGTCAGCCTCTCTACCGCGCGCAGCTATACTTACGCCGTGGCCGCCGCCTGTGATCGTGGGGAAACAACGCGCAAAGACGCGGCAGGGTCGATCCTCTACGCGGCGGAACGTGCCACACAGGTCGCGCTAGATGCCATCCAGATGCTAGGCGGGAATGGGTATATCAACGACTATCCGACGGGCCGCTATTTGCGCGATGCCAAGCTGATGGAGATCGGGGCCGGTACGTCTGAAATTCGTCGTTGGCTGATTGGACGAGAGCTTTTCGCCGAAACAACCTAACCTGTCCACGCTCGTGTCAGGGCGCTCACATCTGGCCGCACGCGAGGTTTAGACTCTGCCTGCGGCGTACCAATATAGATGTAGCCCGCAACACGCTCGCCCTCTGTCAAACCCAATGCAGAATTGACCACCGCATCATAAGCATACCATTCCGTGAGCCATTGCGCGCCGAAACCTTGTGCTTGCGCCGCCATGCAAAGCGTGAGGCAGACGGCACCCGAAGAAAGCTCCTGCTCCCATTTCGGGGTGCCACGCGGGCAATCGACAGGCGAACTAATGACCGCCACAACCAGCGGCGCCCGCATCAGGCGCGCGCCTTCAAAAATGGCGCGGTCGGCTGGTGCTGTTGGGTTTTCTGCCATGAAGACACTGGCGATATGCTGGCCAAAGCGTGAGCGGGCATCGTCTTCAAACGTCACGAAGCGCCACGGCGCCAGCTTGCGGTGATCCGGCACGCGCGCCGCGATTTCCAACAAGCGGTCCCGTGTTGGCCCGTCCGGCCCCGGCCCGACCATAGTCTTAGCCAAATTGGACCGCCGCGTCGCAAAATACTCCAGAAGTTCTGGGCGATGTGTCGGCAGGGGAAATGTTGTCGGCATATCTGTCATGGGATAGCATATAGGCAGAAGCTGCAACTCTCGAAAGACCGCACATGACCACACCCGATAAAAATCTCGCCGCGCTGGGTTTGACTTTGCCGACGCCCGCTGCGCCTGTGGCCAATTACGTGCCCTATGTCATCAGTGGCAATCTTGTCTTTATCTCGGGTCAGGTTTCCAAGATCGGCGACACTGCAATCGGCGGGCGTTTGGGCGAGGACCTCACTGTGGCGCGCGGGCAAGAGGCCGCACAGCTCTCGGCGCTGAACCTGATCGCGCAAATGAAAGCGGCTTGTGACGGGGATCTCTCACGCGTCAAACGGATCGTGAAACTGGGTGGCTTTGTGCAAGCAACCACAGACGCAACACAGGCCAATATCCCGAAGGTCATCAATGGCTGTTCCGATCTGATGGTCGAGGTCTTTGGTGACGCCGGACGCCATGCGCGCTTTGCCGTCAGCGCTCCGAGCCTGCCGCTGGATGTCGCAGTTGAAATTGATGCTGTCGTGGAGATTTCCACCTAAGCTACAGCGATGTCTGCCCCTGAATATATCGCGAAAATCATCACGCAGATTTCGGATGTCTCCGCGACAGACTGGGACGCGATGATCCCGGAAGGGAACCACCCGTTCCTGTCGCATCGTTTCCTCTTGGCGCTTGAGGAAAGCGGTTCTGCCACGGCAGAGACGGGATGGATGCCGCGCCATGTCTGGGTCACGGACGCAGATGAGACCCCCGTTGGCGCTGCGCCGCTTTACGTGAAATCGCACAGCCAAGGCGAATATGTGTTCGACCATGCCTGGGCAGATGCGTTGGCGCGAGCGGGCATGGAGTATTATCCAAAGCTGCAATGTTCTGTACCGTTTACGCCCGCCACCGGCCCGCGCTTGCTCGCCAAAACTGACGAACATCGACAGGCCGTTGCTGGCGCAATGATGCAGGCCTGCGCGGAGTGGGAAATGTCAGGCGTCCATGCGACCTTCCTAACAGAACCCGACCGCGAGACATTTGCAGAGCTAGGCTTTGCCGCGCGCGAGGATCGGCAGTTCCATTTCATCAATCGCGACTATGCAACATTCGATGATTTCCTTGCCAACCTCGCGAGCCGCAAACGCAAGAACATCCGCAAGGAACGCCGCGCCGCACAAGAGGGCGTAACCATCCGGCGGCTGTCCGGCGATGATCTGAAACCCGAGCACTGGGACACCTTCTATCGCTGCTATCTCGACACGGGGCAGCGCAAATGGGGGCGGCCATATCTAACGCGCGATTTCTTTGATCGGATGCAACAGACCATGCGCGATGACATCGTCCTCATCATGGCATTTGAAGGCACGGAGATGGACGGCACGCCTATCGCGGCAGCGTTGAACTATATCGGCTCGGACGCGCTCTATGGTCGGAATTGGGGGGCGCTGGTACATAAACCGTTCTTGCATTTCGAGCTCTGTTACTACCAAGCGATCGAGGCGGCACTGGAACGCGGACTACCGCGGGTTGAGGCGGGCGCGCAGGGCGAACATAAACTTGCACGCGGCTATGAGCCCGTCGTCACACACAGCGCACATTGGCTCGCCCACCCCGGCCTGCGCAGTGCCGTTTCTGATTACCTTGTCGCGGAACGCCGCGCGGTCGCGCGCGACGTCAATATCCTCGACAAGCACACACCGTTTCGTAAAACGGACGGATGAACCCGCGAAGTCAGAAAATTCAGTGACCCTCGTCCTCGCCTACACCTCGAATACGCCTGCGCACGTCCTCGTCGTGTTCTCACGCCTGCAAGCGGGTGGGTTTTCGCCGTTTATCTCGGACTATCATTACGGCTTCATCGCGATAGCACACGTGCTAGCGCTAGGTGGGTTTCGGATCTATCTGCCGGAAGAAGAGATTGCAGACGCCAAAGTCTGGATGACAGATATAGAGCCCTTACCTGCGGATATTCCAATTAAAGACCGTCCTGTCCGCGATACAATCTTCGCAACGGTCCTGACAACAAATCCGTTATTTGCTTTGCTCCACCTGCCTCCGCTTTGGCTTCTAATTCTATGGAGCGGCTTGTGCGTAACAATCAGTTGGGCTGCGCAGACACCTCTCGTCCTAACGGCCTTGAGCATGAGTACGGGCCTCGCCATCATCGGTATTTTAGCTCACGCAAAATATACCGCCGTTCCGCGCTTACGCGAAAGCCGTCAATTGCGGCAAGAAGGGCTGTTACCTCAGCCCAAATCCGCTATACCGCGCGGATGACCCTGACCGACACTTATGATCCCGAGAATATCTTCGCCAAAATTCTGGCCGGAGAGATGCCGTGTGCGAAAGTCTATGAAGACGCAGGGACATTGGCGATCATGGATGC
>CAYPWW010000066.1:5384-7187 GCA_964414555.1 uncultured Algimonas sp. | reverse complement strand
CTTAAGCCGCATGGCGGGCAAGCCGACATGGCGGATATGGGCGAGCTGGAAACCTTGGCCGAAAAACTGCGCGGGGCGCTTTAGTCGAAAGAGAGATCACGATGACGAAATATTTTCTCAGTGCCGCGATAAGCGGGCTCCTGCTGGCAGCCTGTTCTGCGCCGGACGCAACAAAGGCTCAGACATCAGACGTTGCGAGCGACGGCTATGACATCGCCGCACAATACGCCAAATTTGCCGAAGTCCCGATGGATGTGGATACGTCCTTCCTGACCGCGTCTGAACGCGCCGTCGTGAATAAGCTGATCGAGGCAAGCGATTATCTCTCTAAGATTTATCTGCTGCAACGCGGCGCGAATTACCCGGAATTGCGGGCTGAAATCGCAGCCAATGGCACAGCCAAACAGCTGGCCATGTTCGACCTGCACTATGGTCCGTGTGACGGGTTGGAAGAAGACCGCAGCTTTATCGACGGCGTTACCTGCCCCAAGGGCGCAGGGTTTTATCCGGCAGATATGACGCGCGAGGAATTCGCTGCACATCTGACGGCGAACCCCGAAGACGAAGCCGCCTTTACGTCAGGCTATACCGTAATCCGCCGAACAGAAGATGGTGGGTTAAAAGCCGTGCCTTACCGCGAGGAATATGCTGCCTATCTGGTCCCGTCGGCCAAGCTGTTGCGAGAGGCTGCTGCCCTATCCGAGAACGCAAATCTGAAGCGGTTTTTGACCCTGCGCGCAGACGCCTTTCTCTCAGATGATTATTTCGAGTCAGAGATGGCTTGGATGGATTTGGACGGCACCATCGAAATCGCGATTGGCCCATATGAGGTCTATGACGACCAGCTCTTTGGCTACAAGACAGCCTATGAGAGTTTCGTCACCGTCAAAAATCCCGAAGAATCTGCGGCCGTTGCAAAGTATAAAAACTTCCTCCGCGACATGGAGGCCAACCTCCCCGTCGAAGAGCGTTACATGAATTTCGCACGCGGGTTTGAGAGCCCCATTGCTGTGACGTACCAAGTCCATGGCGGCGGTGATAATGAGAACGGCGTGCAAACGATCGCCTTCAACCTGCCCAATGATGAGCGTGTGCGCGAAGCCAAGGGCGCGAAGAAGGTGATCCTCAACAATGTGCTCGGCGCGAAATATGACCGCATCCTCGCCCCGATTGGCAAGCGCGTTTTGGTGCCGGAGCAAGCTTCGCTGACCGTCAAACGCTACATGTCCTACAACACGCTGTTCCACGAGTTGTCCCATTCTCTGGGACCAGGCACCATCACGGTCGACGGCGTTGAGACAACGGTCAATGCCCAGCTCAAAGACCTCGCGTCGGGAATGGAAGAAGGCAAAGCCGACGTCATGGGCGCGTATAATATCCTTTATATGATGGAGCGCGGCGAGCTGCCCATGGCCGAGAAAGAGCAATTTCTCGCGACCTATTTCACAGGGCTCTTCCGCTCAATGCGCTTTGGCCTCACAGCCGCTCATGCAAAAGGCGCGGCGTTCCAATATAGCTATTACCGCGAGGTTGGCGCTGCGGAATGGTTGCCTGAAGAAAGCCGCTACCGCTTAGATTTCGCCAAGCTGGAACGCGCCATTGGCGAGCTGACGGGGGATGTTGTGCGCCTGCAAGGTGACGGCGATTACGCGGCGGCCAAAGCGTTTTTGGACCGCAATGTCCAACTGGACGCGGCGGCGGAAACCGTCCTCGGGAAATTGGAAGATATTCCCTATGACATCCGTCCTATCTATCCAGAGAAGCTCTAATGCGAGTAGGTCTGGCGCTCCTCTTTGCGATGTC
>CAYPWW010000066.1:0-5284 GCA_964414555.1 uncultured Algimonas sp. | reverse complement strand
TTTGGCACAATCTCGGTGTGCTGGACGCTCTCTCGGGTCACTGCAGATGAAATAGATATCACCGTTGGGCCGGAAACCCTGACCCTCACGCGGGTCACAACACCGTAAGGTCGAGCGGGCGCGTTTAGCCCGTTTTGATAAATCGCATCGTCGGATAATCATTATAATCGAGCTGATCGTTACACGTTTCGCCGCCGGATTTGCATTGGATGTTCTCCACACGCACCGCGTCATAGGCGTCGCAGCTCTGACCTTCCAGAATGACACGGGCTTCTGATGTTTCACCGGGCGCGGCTTCGGGGCTGAACATATTGCCTGTCGTATCTTCACCGGGACCCGTAATGGCGAAGCCAATCATCGTAACGGTCACGGGGGAGTCTGTTCCGTTCCCAATGACGATAGGCAGGATACAAGCGCGCGGCTCAGCCACGGGCTCACGCAAGGTTAAGCTGACACGTCCCGCGAGAATTTCAGCAGGTGCGGCGGCCTCTCCTGCGCTCTCATTGTCCAATGGCTGCTGGTCTTCCGACGTCGCGGGTTGGCAAGCGACGAGCGTGGTAATCGCGGCAAGCGCTAGAAACTGTTTCATGAGAAGACTCCGCCCTAAATCGGGATTGCGTTGCGTTGACAGAAGTCTGTAACGACTTCGCGCAGGCTGGACAAACGCGATTCAACATTAATGAGCGGATCAATTTCCGCACGCAGAGCCGCCGCATCCAAAGCCAGCAAGGCGGCTTTCACTGGGCCGATCCCCGTCACAGACATAGACAAGGTGCGGTAGCCCAATGCGGCAAGTGTTACGGCTTCCACGGGACGGCCAGCAATTTCGCCACAGATAGAGACAGGCGTATTATTCCGCGCGCACTGCCCTGCGATAAACTTCAGGATCGAGAGCGCCGCAGGATGGAGCGGGTCATAGCGATCCGACACACGCGCATTATCGCGGTCGGCGGCAAAGAAAAATTGCATCAGATCATTCGCCCCGACAGAGACAAAATCCGCATGATCGCACACGGCGGAGACTTGCCAAGCTAGCGATGGCGTTTCCAACATAACACCGACTTCGACTTTAGCGGGCAGTTCCAATCCCAAAGTTGAGGCGCGTTCGATTTCGCGATCAAACAAGGCGCGGGCTTCGATCATTTCATCCACGGTCGTGACCATCGGGAACATGACCCGCAAATGCCGACCAGCGCCCGCCGCAACAAGCGCGCGCAACTGATAGCGCATCAAGCCCGGACGATCGAGCGCGATACGAATCGCGCGCCAACCGATGGCGGGGTTCTCCTCTGGCACGGGGTCAATATATGGCAGGATTTTGTCGCCGCCCAAATCTAGCGTTCGGAATGTCACAGGACGTGTGCCTCCTGCCTCGATCGCTTGACGATAGAGCGCGGTTTGCTCTTTCAGCTTGGGCATAAAATCGCTGACCATGAATTGGAATTCTGTCCGGAATAATCCGATCCCATCCGCACCAGCTTGGTCAAGTTGTGGCAGATCCACCAAAAGCCCAGCATTTAATTGCAGAGAAATTGCCTGCCCGTCGAGCGTTACGGCAGGGCGCATTTTTAGCGCATCATAGGCCCGCGTCAGCTCACCTTTGACGTTCATGCGCAGGTTAAATCCATCGACAACCGTTGGCAGTGGGCGGATGTGCACAATGCCGTCCTCACCGTCGATCAGCACAGGGTCACCTGTCTCTATCAGATCGAGAATTCCTTCCGCGCGGCCCACGAGCGGAATCCCTAGCGCGCGGCAAATAATGGCAGCATGAGAGCTAGCCGAGCCTTCTTCTAAAACAATCGCACGCAGTTTCTTGCGGTCGTAATCCAGCAGTTCCGCCGGGCCGAGTTCACGGGCAAAAATCACAGCGTCTTCGGAAATTTTGCGATTACCGGGCGCAAGCGTTTCGCCAGAGAGCGCACGGATTAGACGGTTTGCGAGATCTTCCAAATCATGCAGACGCGCCCGCAGATAGGGGTCGCGCGCCTTCATCAAGCGCGCGCGATGTTCGTTGCGGACCCGTTCAACCGCGGCCTCTGATGTCAGGCCAGAGCCAACCGCTTCACGCAGGCGCCCGACCCATTTTCGGTCATAGGCAAACATGCGGTAGGTCTCGTAAATATCTTTCGATGCACGGGAGAGCTGCGCCGTGTCACCTTTCACCATAGCGTCAACATTTGCGCGCAGGATTGTGATGCCGTCTTCCAAACGTGCGCGTTCGGCATTGATATCCTCGGCCAGAAGGTTTGCAGGGGCGACGGGCGGCAAATGCAAATGGGCGGAGCCACTGACCAAACCGCCCGCATAGGCTTTGCCCTGAACGGTTTCAGGTTTGACGGGTGCGAGGGTAATCCCTTTCAGCGCGGCCTTTTTGCCGCCGACACGTTCGTCATCGATGATGATTTCGGCCAGCACCATGGCGACGGTTAAAAGGTCTTCGACTTCCGCCTCATTAAAACTCCGCGCGGTCTCGGATTGAACGACGAGAACACCTAGCGTCCGGCCACCGCGTAGGATCGGCACGCCGAGGAAAGAGCTAAACGGGTCTTCGCCCGTCTCAGGCCGATAAGAGAACAGCGGATGAGCCGGCGCATCAGCAAGATTTAGGGGCCGCGCGGTCAGGGCAACGTGACCGACTAGGCCTTCACCCGGTTTCATGCGCGTGATGTGAACGGCCGATTGTTTCAACCCTCGCGTCGCGGAGAGCTCCAGCTCTGCGCCCGGGCGTAGGAGGTAGATCGAGGCCACTTTGACTTTCATCGCAGACTGAATCGCGGCAACGAAATCGTCCAAGCGTTCTTGGACAGACTCGGTCCCCGCCATCGCGTTGCGGATCGCCCGCATCAGCTTTGGCGGCTTGGTTACGATATTGGCATCTGCGCTCATGCTTTTCCCTTAGCAGATCAAACCGCGCAAGGCTTATGAATTAATGTGCAGGGTTGTTAATCGGTAGCGTCTGAAGACGTGGACGGCGCACGACCCATCACCGGATCTTCGATCTGCACAATGATGCGGCGCGCCGTTAGATCGATTTTCGGGACGGCCGCCTTTGTAAAGGGGTGAAAAAAACTCGCCTGTGAGTCTGCCGATTTGGGCGGTTGGATTTCCAACATATCACCAGCGCCAAATTCATGCACACCGCGCACCGTGCCCAAGCGCTTGCCATCGGTCGATTTAACCTCCAGCCCGATCAAGTCGGTATAGTAGAAATCATCGTCGTCTGGCGCGGGCAGTGCGTCACGCGGAACAAACAGCTTTGTCCCCTTCAGCGCCTCTGCCGCTTCTCGCGTCGTAATTTCCGGCGAGCGCATGGTAAAGTTCTTCCCGACAGGTCGCGGATTTTTGGGCGTTAAAAGGACCGTGCCATCTTCGCGCAGGAGTGACCCATAGGTACAGAAGTCCTCGGCCACGGCGGTAAAAGATTTCACCTTCACCGCGCCGTGGACGCCGTGGCCGCCTTGGATAACGGCAACGCAGACGAGATCCCGTTTCGCGGTCATAGGCTAGAGCGCAGCCTTGATTTCATCGATGAGGTCAACACGTTCCCAGCTAAATTCGCCGTTCTCGCCCGGCGTCCGGCCAAAATGCCCATAGGCAGCGGTCGGTGCGTAGATCGCTTTGTTCAGACCCAGATGCGAGCGGATGCCGCGTGGCGTTAAATCCATAATCTTGCGGATGACAGTTTCAATTTGCGCGCCGCTGATCGGGTTATTGTCGTCCACATTGACATAGATCGAGGTCGGGCTGGCCACACCAATCGCATAGCTAACTTGGATTTCGACCCAAGGCGCGATACCCGCTGCGACGAGATTTTTCGCCAGATAGCGCGTCGCATAGGCGGCTGAACGATCGACCTTTGTCGGGTCTTTGCCAGAAAATGCACCGCCGCCATGTGGGGCCATGCCGCCGTAGGTATCAACGATGATTTTGCGGCCCGTAAGCCCCGCGTCGCCGTCCGGGCCGCCAATAACAAACTTACCCGTTGGATTGATGTGAAAGACGGTTTTATCCGTAATCCAACCGACGGGCATAACCTCTTCAATGTATGGCTTCACGAGTTCCGCGACATCATTTGAGTCCATCGAGGCGTCGAGATGTTGGGTCGAGAGAACAATCGCGGTGGCTTCGACCGGACGGCCATGGTGATAGCGCACGGTGACTTGCGATTTACTGTCGGGGCCAAGTTGGGAAATGCTTTCATGCTTGCGGGCATGGGCGAGGCGCTCGAGGATCTTATGTGAGTAATGCACGGGCGCAGGCATCAAGAAATCCGGCACATCAGATGACGCGTAGCCGAACATAATGCCCTGATCGCCAGCCCCTTCTTCGGTGTGTAGGCCCGTCCCGGAATCGACGCCCTGAGCAATATCTACGGATTGCGCGTGGAGCAGCACATCGACATCGGCGTGTTTCCAATGAAAGCCATCTTGCTCATAGCCGATGTCCTTAATCGCGGCGCGCGCGACGTCTTCGATCATAGCTTTGGTGATCTTGTCCGTTCCGCGCGTTTCCCCCGCAATGACGACTTTGTTCGTCGTTGTCAGGGTTTCTGCCGCGACGCGAATGTCCCAAGGCGACATTCCGTCAGCAACAGATTCGCGAAAATAGAGATCAACGATTTCGTCGCTGATGCGGTCCGAGACTTTGTCGGGGTGACCTTCCGAAACGGACTCGGAAGTAAAGTGATAGGATTGACGGCTCATGTTTGGCTCCAGGATTTTAAGGCTCTGCGCTTTTTATTTTTATCAGTGCCTGGGCGGTAAAGGTGGCCAAGATCGGCCACATTTGGGAATTAATTAATAGCGATAATGTTCCGGCTTGAACGGTCCCTCTTTGGACACACCAATGTAGTCGGCCTGTTCTTGGGTCATTTCCGTTAGCTTCACGCCGATTTTTTCCAAATGCAGGCGCGCGACTTTCTCGTCCAAATGCTTGGGCAACATGTAGACCTTATTCTCATATTTGCGTGACGCGGCTTTGCTATCTTCCCATAGCTCGATCTGCGCCAGCACTTGGTTCGTGAAGGACGCGGACATAACGAAAGACGGATGGCCTGTTGCATTGCCGAGGTTCAGCAGGCGGCCTTGAGACAGCAAGATCATCCGGTTGCCGGACGGGAAGGTGATCATATCGACCTGATCTTTGATATTCGTCCATTTGTGGTTTTGTAAGGCAGCGACCTGAATTTCATTGTCGAAATGGCCAATATTGCCGACGATCGCCATGTCCTTCATCTCGCGCATATGCTCGATGCGGATCACGTCCTTATTGCCGGTGGTGG